>NZ_JAJTNB010000001.1:0-300000 GCF_021300655.1 Helicobacter kayseriensis | reverse complement strand
GCTTTCAATGAGAGCATTTTCTAGTTCATTTTGAGAGATAAGTTTCTTTTTTGTGCCGATGGCCTGAGAGATTCCATCGGTTGTTTTTTTAAGAATCGATTTGAGGCTTTGAAACATTATTTTTCTCCATTTTGATTTAGGATTTGATTGATATCAAACTCCACCATTTCTTCTGGAACAAGCCCCTCATATTCTTGAACAAGTCGCAATTTCTCATCATAGAGCACCAAAAGATTGGTATCTGTTTGGCGATCAAAATTTTCTAAGAAATTCTTTTTGTCTGTCGCAAAATAAAAATCAAAGTCTAAATCATAGGTTTGATTAAGAATTGTTGCTTCATCTTTATAGAGATTGAGATTGGAATCATTGGCAATAAGGATAGGAATAAAATCAATTTGATTTTGATATGTGTCACGGATGCGTTTAATGTGCTCAATTCCCTCAAAGCAAGTGTTGCACATTGGCTGAACGAAATAGAACAAAATAGGCTTGCTTTGATTTAAAATCTCAAGGCGATTTTTGATTTTTGTAATATTGAGTGTTTTGCCCGAGATGCTTTGGAATCTGTATTCTGGATAGAGCTTTTTGGCAAAGCTTCCTTGATTGCATCCTATAAGAAAAATAAGTATCCACAAAAATGAAAGTAAAGTTATTTTTTTCATAACTGTGATTATAAAGATTTAGGAGAAAACTTGAAAGAAAAAGTAAGAGTTTTGGCAAAAAAAATTCTCAACAAGAGATCAAATCAAGTCAATATTTATATGCACGATAAAATGATTCAGCACTTTTTGCTTGATTGGATTAAGAAGAGGAGATTTAAAAATATTTTGTTGTTTTATCCTATGAGGCATGAAGTGGATTTGATTTGTTTGATGCATCAATTGCGACAAAAGAAACTCAATGTATTTGTGCCTTGCATCAAAGGGAAGACGATGTTTGTTCAGCGCTTGCGTTTTCCTCTTAAGCGTGGACAATATAATATTTTAGAATCCGGAAGTTCTTCTTGTTATGAAGGAGAGATTGATCTTGCTGTTGTGCCAATTTTGGCATTTGATTCGGATTTAAGGAGGATTGGTTTTGGTCAAGGATATTATGACCATTTTTTTGCCAGATTGCTTGCTAAACCCTATATAATTTTTTTGTCAAGGTATCCGGTTTTTTCGAAAAAACCGGTGACAAACTTTAGAGATATTCGGGCTGATATGGTTTTATTCTCAAAAGTATTTTTAAGATTAGGAAAACACAATGCAAATAGTCGAAGTAAGCCTTATATTTTTGATTTTAATCGTAATGATTGGGCTTTATCTGATTTTTAGAAAATCTTTATATCAAAAATCACTTTTTAGGAGTGATTTGTCCCAAGTGGGGCTAAAAGAGAAAGAATTAGAATTGCGATATCAGCAAAAAATACAGGATTTGGAGCTTTTAGAAAAAAAACTTCAAAAACAAGCCAAAAAACTCCAAAAACATCAAGAAGAGAATCAAAATATTCAAAAGAGACTTTTAGAGCAAGAGAAGTGTTATACGCATCTTGTAGAGCAAAATCATCAAGAAAGAGAAAGGCTAAAGGAGCTTTTTGGAAATTATCTTGGAATGAATGAAAATGAAGTCAAAAAAGAACTTTTAAGGCTTTATGAAGAGGATTTGATCGCGCATAAGGGGAAAATGATCCGCTATCACGAAAATGAGCTTAAAAATGAGTTGAAAAAACGAGCCAATTTTATGATTGCTCAAGCGACAACGCGCTATTCTGGAGAATTTGCACAAGAGAGGTTGATCAATGTCGTGACCCTCCCTAGTGATGAGCTTAAGGGGAGGATTATCGGAAAAGATGGACGCAATATTAAAACATTTGAAATGATTACAGGTGTAGATGTCATTATTGATGATACTCCTTTGACGATTGTCCTAAGTAGCTTCAATCTCTATCGTCGTGCGATTGCAACAAAAGTCCTTGAAGAATTGATTGAGGATGGACGTATACAGCCTTTGAGAATTGAGGAGATTTTCAAGCGAGTGAGCGAAGAGATGGAGGAGAGTTTGTTGCAAGATGGGGAAGAGGTCGTGTTGGATCTTGGTTTGGGATATATGCATCCAGAGCTTAAAAAAATGATTGGGCGATTAAAATATCGAGCAAGTTTTGGTCAAAACACCTTGGGGCATTCTTTGGAGGTTGCTAATCTTGCTGGTGTGATTGCTGAGGAGCTAGGAGGAGATGCTAGATTGGCCAAACGAGCTGGAATCTTGCATGATGTTGGAAAAGCTATGACACAAGATTTTGGTGGGAATCATGTAGAGTTGGGTTATGAGCTTTGCTTGAAATATCAGGAAGACCCTGTTGTGCTTAATGCGATTAGGGCTCATCACGATTATGAGGAACCAAGAAGCATAGAAGCTGCTGCAGTTTGCTGTGCAGATACGCTTTCTGCAGCAAGGCCTGGGGCTAGACGAGAGGCTTTGGAGAGTTTTTTAAAAAGAGCCGTTGAGCTTGAAGCGATTGCTATGAAAAAGCGTGGAGTGAAGCAAGCATATGTGATCAATGCGGGCAAGGAGATTCGTGTGATTGTGGATGCTTTGGTAGTTGATGATGCAGAGTGTGCGGTATTGGCCAAAGAGATTGCCAAAGAAATTGAAGAGGGATTCCAATATCCTGGGGAAATTAAAGTGCATATGATTCGAGAAAGTCGCGTGATTGAGATTGCCCACTAAAGGGGCCAGTTTTGTCTAATTGCCTCATATAAAACAGCCCCTACACATGTGGCTAGATTGATACTGCGTATTGTTTCTTTCATGGGGAGTTTTAGAGCTTGGTTTGAATAAGTTTGTAGGATGTGAGGGTCTAATCCAGCATCTTCTCGTCCAAAGTATAAAAAGCACTCTTTGGAAAAAGAGGCATCAAAATAATTTTTGTCTGCTTTTGTTGAAAGAAAGAAATGCTGAGAATTGACTGGAAAAGCTTCCCAAAATGCATCTAGGTTTTTCCATTCATAAACTTCAAGATCTTTCCAATAATCCATTCCTGCGCGTTTGAGTTCTTTTTGTGAGATTTGAAATCCTAGAGGATGGATGAGGTGGAGTTTGGCCCATCCTGCAACGCAAAGCCTCCCAATATTTCCCGTATTTTGAGGAATGCGTGGCTCAACTAGAACAATATTAAACATTTTGATTCCTTCATTGATTGATTTAAAACACTAAAGCCATATAAGTTTTGCTCCAAACCCTCCCATTTGAGGTGGAGCATCTTCAAAGCGAATGACTTTTGGATGAGCGAGCAAGAATTCTTTGATTGCTCTTGAGAGAATCCCTGAGCCAATTCCATGATAGATCAAAACTTCATCATATCCTGCTAAAAGGCAATCTGAAAGGAATTTGTCAGTTTTTTCAAGGGCTTCTTCTACACGCAGGCCATGAAGGTCAAGCGTGATTCCTGTTGAATTTTTGGGAGCATTGATTTTGGGCTGATTGGGTTGGGCTTTTGGTTTTGTTGTTGGAGTGAGATCTTGAGGCTTAACCTTGAGTTTCATTCCATTGTCACATTCAATCAAGAAAAGCTCCCCACTTCTACCCACAATTACACCTCTTTGATGGAGATATTTCACCATTTGCCCAATGCTCAAGGATTGAGGTTTGGCTTTTGAGGTTTTATCATTGTGAGATTTGAGGACTTGATGGGCTTTGTTCATATTTTGGTGGATTTGAGAGAGATTTTTGGCCTCTGATTTGAGAATCTTGAGCGCTTCATCATAGGTTTGTTGAAGTTTCTGTTTGGTTTGCTGGACTTCTTTTTGGTTGTGTTTGATTTGATCTTGAAGTTCTTCTTGCATCCTTTGGGTTTTTTGGATTTCTTTAGAAAGCTGTTGGTTTTTTTGATGCAATTCAAGCTCTAAAAGTGTAGATTTTTCAATAAGGATATTGAGTTTTTCTTTGTCATCCCCATAATGCTCTTTGGCTTTTTGGATGAGACTTGGAGGGATGTGATAGCGCATCGCTGTTTCAAATGCATAACTTTTTCCAATACTTCCTTGCAAGAAGCCAAAAGTAGGGGTTTGATTTTTCTCATCAAAGAGTGCGGCATAGAGTTCAACTTTAGGGTGAGAGGCCATTAGTGAGGCAAGTCTTTTGTGGTGGGTTGTGATGATGATTTTGTTATTTTTAAGAAGAAGGTGTTCAAGAATGGTTTTATATAAACTTGAGGCTTCATCAGAATCTGTGCCTAGCTCAATTTCATCGATAGCCAAAAGCATTGAATCAGAATTGAGGATTTTTGAGATTTCAAGCATTCTGCCTGCAAATGTCGAAATATCATTTTTGCTATTTTGAGGATCAGAAATAATGGCTTGAATATGTTTAAAATAGCCAATTTTTGATTTTTGGGCATTGATTTTTTGAGGGATGAGGTATTTACTAAGAAATGCGCAACTTAGGATGGATTTGAGGAGCATTGTTTTTCCTCCAGCATTCACCCCTGTGATCATTAAAAGGTTGCGTTGGAAGCGGATGTTGAGCAATTGAGGATTTTTGAGGGCTGGATGAGCATAATCGCTCAAAATCAAGTCTTGGGTTTGGGAGCGAAAGAGGAATTGTAAATTTTTAGATTTGGCGAAATTGCTTCGTGCTTGAAGATGGTCAAGAGTGTCAAAACTTGCGTTGATAAATTTTAGAAAGGAAAGATGCTTTTGAAAGCTTTGACTAATGGTTTTACAAATCTGAAACAAAAGATCTTCAATGGCATCTTGGATTTGAGATTCTCTTTCTTTGAGCTTGACGATGCTTTCAGGACAGAGATAGAAAAATCCATTTTGAGATCTTGAAATAATCATTCCTTTAATCACATGATTAAAACCAGACTTCAATAAAAGGCATTCATTTCCATTGAGATAGTGAATTTGTCGATCAACAAGATAGGAGGAAAGTTTTTCGAGCGAAAAGAGATGTGAAAATTGATAAGAAATCTCTTTTTTGTTTCGAGAAAGATTATATTTGAGCCCATCAAGTTCTGCAAATGTTCCTTCTTTGATTTGCCCCTCTTCATCAAAATATGATGAAATCTCAAGCAATGCAGGAGGAATGATGATTTTTTCAAGCCAAGTCTTGAAAGCTCCATCTTTGGGGATAAGGCTTGATTTCTGAATCATCGAAAAGTAGGCAATGATTTTTGCAAAAGATGCAATTTCGTCTAATTTAAGCGTCCCAAATTTTTGCAAAAGCATAAGTGGGTGATCAAGATTTGCAAGAGAAGGAAGAGGGGGGAGACTGAAATTTTCTAGTTCTTGAAGGATTGTGATATAAAAATTTTCATCTCCTTGTAGACTGATTTCTTTGGGTCGGGCAAAGAAATCTTTAAAAGAAGCGATAAATTCAGAGAGATCAAGTTTTTGAATCAAATCAGTCACATTTTTCCCTTAATTGTTCTGTAATGTCTCCAGCTCCAAATCCAATAATCACACCTTCATTGATACTTTCAAAAATTTGATCTTGTTGGTGTAGATAGATTTCTCCAGATTTTTGGGTGATATGTGTGGCAAAGGTGGGATTGTATTGAGCAAAGAGAGATGCAAAATCAATTTCTTGGTGTTTTTCTCCTGCTTTCCAAACAGGTAAGATGATGAGGCGATCACAGCCTCTAAAACATTCGATAAAAGCTTGTTGGTTATCCAAAAAGCGTGAATATTTATGTGGTTGCCAAATGCAGGTGATGGGAGAGGGGGATTTGAGTGAATTGTAAGTTTGCAGGGCTTGAAGGGTAGCTCTGATTTCTGTGGGGTGGTGAGCATAATCATCAATAATAATTGCCTGAGCTTTGCTTATGATATCAAAGCGTTTTTTGATCCCTCTAAAATTTTTAAGATTATTGCGAATCTGATCCAGTGGAAGCTCATCTAAACTTGCCAAAATTGCCAAAGAGGCATTTAAAGCGGTATGATTCCCAAGTCCCCAAACTTCAAATTCTCCCAAATTTTTGAGATTAAAGCGTGTGAAAGGCTCTCCTTCTTTGAGAAAGAATGAGAGATTTTGGATATCTGTTTGTGGGTATAGGCGAATTGCATCAATTGCAAGAGAGCCTAAGAATGGGTCATCCATATTGATAACACGCTTTTGTGCTTGAAGCAAAAAACTCTCATATGCTCCATAAAACTCATCAAGGTTGTGATGATAGTTTTCCATATGTTCGGGTTCTGCATTGGTGACGATTGCACAATAGGGGTTGGAGTTTAAAAAACTTTTATCTGATTCGTCTGCTTCAAAAACAAGATTTTGATTTTTTGTTTGTCTTACATTAGAGCCAAATTCCTTACTCTCAGCTCCAATAATAGCCCCAAAGTGAGGCAATATACTGCTAAGCATTGCGCTAGTTGTGCTTTTCCCATGTGCTCCACAAACACTAAAAACGCGATGATCTCTAAGGATTTGTTTGAGCGCTTCTTTGCGTGAGAGGATGGGAATATTTTGTTTTTGTGCCTCTTGGATTTCAATGTTATCAGAGCGAATGATAGCTGAGTGGATGATCAAATCCTGATGATTGATTGAGGATTGGTGGTGAGGGATACAAATAGGAATCCCTTCTTTTTGAAGTTGTTTGACTATTTTGTTGGGTGCAACATCTGATCCGCTAATGCTGTGTCCTTGAGATTTGAGATAGCGTGCAAGTCCAGAAATTCCAATTCCCCCAATCCCAATACAATGTATCTTCATTCTTCCTCCTTAAAAGTTTTAAGAGCGTATTTGATTTTTTGCAATGCTTTGGCAATCGTATGTGTTTGGTAAACAAGCGCCAATCGCACAAAACCTTCACCAGCCTGATTGCGACCTAGAAACCTTCCAGGTAAAACCTTGATTCCATATTCTTTAAAGAGTTTTTGTGTGAATTTAAGATCATCTTTGACTGCGAGCCAAACATAAAAAGTAAAGGGCGAGATAGAACAGTCTTGAAAGATTTCTTGAGCGATTTGGAGGTTTTGTGCATAAATTAATCGCGTTTGCTCGCTTGAGAGATTCCAAGCTACTTTTGCAGCTTCTTGTAGTGGGAGCGGGATAGCACAACCAATATAAGTGCGATAGAGGTTGTAGGGCTTTAGAATATTGGAATCTCCAGCAATGAAGCCACTTCGCAATCCAGGAGCAGATGATCTTTTTGAAATTGAGTTTAATGCAAGGATATTTTTAAATTCTTTATTTCCAATCTGCATACAGGCCTCTAAAATGCTTGGCGGAGGGAGATCTTGATAAATTTCACTATAGCATTCATCGCTTAGAATCACAAAATTATATTCCAAGGCAAGTTCAACCCATTGACTGAGTTCTTGAAGTGCGAGAGTGCTTCCTGTTGGATTGTTGGGCGAATTAAGAATGACAAGATTGACTTTTTGAAGTTGTTGGGGGGTAAGAGAGGGCTTGAAATGATTTTCTTGGTTTAAATCCATAAGGATAATATCTGCTTTTGCTCCGATTGCTCCCCCTTCATATACTTGATAAAAAGGATTAGGATAGGCGATGACTGGATGAGGAAGATTGCTCAAAAAAAAGTGAGGAAAATTAAATAAAACTTCCCTTGTTCCAAAAGTAGGGATAATTTGGGTTTGGTTGAGAGAAACTCCAAAGCGTTTTTCAAGGAAATGGAGTTGTGCTTCTTTGAGTTGTGCTTCTCCTGAAGATTTTGGATACTTTCTAAGTAAGCTTGCGTGATCTATGAGAGCCTGCTGGATAGCTATGGGTGTCTCAAATTGGGGCTCTCCTATTGTGAGATCAATAATATTGTGACTAGGAGGTTCAATCCCTTCTAATAAAAGGGAAAGTTTCTGAAAAGGATAGGTTTGAAAGGAATCTAGCACCGCTTTTCCTTAATAATAAGGGATAAAAGCTGTAATTTTAATCAAAAGTTTTAAAAACTATCTTGATTTTTTTAATTTTCCCTGTTAGAATTGCACTTTTTATTGCGGGAATAGCTCAGTGGTAGAGCACAACCTTGCCAAGGTTGGGGCCGCGAGTTCGATCCTCGTTTCCCGCTCCATGTTTTTATTGTGTGTTTTAAAAATAACTCTTAAATAATATCTAGGTAATTTTTTGAGTTTTGCTCGAGGCCCGGGTGGTGGAATGGTAGACACAAGGGACTTAAAATCCCTCGAACATTGTGTTCGTGCCGGTTCAAGTCCGGCCTCGGGCACCAAAAAATATGGCGACATAGCCAAGTGGTAAGGCATGGGCCTGCAAAGCCTTGATTCCTCGGTTCAAATCCGAGTGTCGCCTCCAACTGATGATTTCTCTAATTTGCTTTTCGGGAGATGGCTGAGTGGTCGAAAGCGGCGGTCTTGAAAACCGTTGAGGGTCACACCTCCGGGGGTTCGAATCCCTCTCTCCCGGCCATAATCTCCCCTTTTATATAATTTTTTCTTTTGAAATATTCTTTTCAGATTTAGTCCCCCTAAAATCCTTTTTATGTCGCAGTAAATAAAATTGGAACATATATTGCTAAGTGATTGCTTGTAATTTTTTTGTAAGGATACAAGCATGAGTTTTAGGATAAATACAAATATTTCTGCATTGAATGCTCATAGTATTGGCGTTCAAAACAATCGAGCAATTAGCAGTTCTTTGGAAAAGCTAAGTTCGGGTTTGAGAATCAATAAAGCTGCCGATGATGCTTCAGGTATGGCAATTGCTGATAGTTTGAGATCACAAAGCGAATCTTTGGGGCAGGCAGTTAAGAATGCTAATGATGCGATTGGGATGATCCAAGTGGCTGATAAGGCAATGGATGAGCAAATCAAGATTTTAGATACCATCAAAACAAAAGCGATCCAAGCCGCTCAAGATGGGCAAACAACAGAAACAAGAAAATCACTCCAAGCTGATATTACAAGATTGCTTGAAGAGCTTGATAATATCGCAAACACAACAAGTTTCAATGGTCAGCAGATGCTCTCTGGTGCATTTACAAACAAAGAATTCCAAATTGGAGCTTTCTCTAACACAACTGTTAAGGCAAGTATTGGTGCAACTAATTCCAATAAGATCGGACATGTTCGTATGGAAACCGCATCTTTTGATGGAATTGGAATGAAAGCAAGTGCTGGAGCAAAGAATCTAACTGAAGTTGCTTTGAACTTTAAAGGCGTTAATGGAACAGAAGAATATGAAATTGAGGCCGTTAAGATCTCAAACTCTGCAGGGACAGGAATTGGGGTTTTGAGTGAAGCGATCAATCGCTATTCGGATAAATTGGGCGTTAGAGCAAGTTGGAATGTTGTTGCTACAGGTGGAACTCCTGTTCAATCTGGAACAGTAAGAGGGCTAACAATCAATGGAGTAGAGATTGGGACTGTTGATGTGGCAAGAAATGATTCTGATGGGCGATTGATTAATGCAATCAATGCAGTTAAAGATTCAACAGGAGTTGAAGCATATACAGATATTACAGGAAGAATCAATGTCAAGAGCTTAGATGGAAGGGCTATTTCTATCCAAGCTGTTAGTGCGACAGGATCTGTCTTTGGTGGTGGCAATTTTGCAGGAATTTCGGGAGCCACACACGCAATTGTTGGACGACTTACTCTCACTCGAACCAACGCAAGAGATATCGTCGTGAGCGGAACAAATTTTAGCCATATTGGATTCCATTCTGCTCAAGGGGTCGCAGAAGCAACGATTGCTTTGAGATCTTTGCTTGGAAGTTTTGATGCCAATGTCGCCTCAGCCTCTGGAGCAAACGCAAATCTTGCGCAAGCTAATATGAATGCTCAAGGATTAAGCGCTGGTGTGACAAGCCTTGAGGGTGCGATGATTGTAATGGATATGGCAGAATCAGCAAGAATTCAGCTTGATAAGATTAGAGCAGATATGGGTTCTGTCCAAAACCAACTTACTTCTACAATCAATAATATTTCTGTTACACAGGTGAATGTAAAAGCTGCAGAATCTCAAATTAGAGATGTAGACTTTGCCGCAGAATCTGCGACATTCTCAAAACATAATATTTTGGCTCAAAGTGGAAGTTTTGCAATGGCTCAAGCCAATGCAGTGCAACAAAATGTTTTAAGACTCTTGCAATAGCTTAAAATAGGGGGTGTAAATGGGGTGGGATCATAGATGATTGAAGGGTCAAAGGATATGAATAATTTTTTTGAATCTAATCTTGCTTCTCTTGCAGTTAAAAATC
This sequence comes from Helicobacter kayseriensis, assembly GCF_021300655.1. Classification (NCBI taxonomy): domain Bacteria; kingdom Pseudomonadati; phylum Campylobacterota; class Epsilonproteobacteria; order Campylobacterales; family Helicobacteraceae; genus Helicobacter; species Helicobacter kayseriensis. The sequence goes on along the minus strand of NZ_JAJTNB010000001.1, from coordinate 289,847 downwards.
CAAATCTAGCTTTCAAGCTCCAAAACATCACACCTAACCAAAAATATGAAGTGTTTATTGGTGAAGATATTGCTAATTATAATATTGTTGATAAAAATGAAAATGTCGCAATATTTAGCACTCAGCCTTTGCAAGAAACGATGAAAAGATTTGATACGCTCAAAGAGAGCTTATATCATCCTTATTTATATTGTTATGGGATGGGAAATGGGGTGCTTCATAAGCTACTTTTGGATCAAGAGATTCGTAAGCGGATTGTGGTGATTGAGCCAGAGCTTGAAATTTTGTTCATTGCACTGCATTTTATTGATTTCTCTCAAGAAATCTTAAGCGGAAAACTTGTTTTGCGTGAAGATCTTGATGATCAGGGTATTGCTTCTTTATTTGAAGAAGATAAACACTCTAAGTTTTATGTCAAAACCTATATGCTTGAGATTTTCAATCCCTATTATGAGCGATATAGGGAAAAATTTTTGAGAATCAACCAAAGCTTTATTCGAGCAATTGAGCACTTGGTTGTAGCTGTGGGCAATGATGCTAAAGATGCAATTATTGGGATCAAACATCATATTGCCAACCTCCCTCAAACAATCCAAACTCCAACTCTAGTAGATTTGGTTTTAAATCTTAAAAATCGCGATACTGCCATCATTGTCTCAACAGGTCCTAGCTTGCACAAACAACTTCCTCTTTTGAAGCAGATCGCACCTTATGCGACATTATTTTGCATTGATGCATCATTCCCTATTCTTTATCAAAATGGAATTAAGCCCGATATTGTCCTTTCTTTGGAGCGAGTGGAAGCAACAGCAAAGTTTTATGAAGAAACACCAAAAGAGGCGTTTGAGGGAGTGATTTTTGCGATTACTTCGATTGTGCATCCAAGATTGCGAAGGGCAATTGAGGAAAATGGAGGGTTGATTCAATACAGCTATCGTCCATTTGGCTACACCACTTATTTTGGGATTCATGAGTATGGTTATTTGGGGATTGGAATGAGTGCTGCAAATATGGCTTATGAATTGATTGTGCATGCGAGGTTTAAACGATGCGTGATTATTGGCCAAGATCTTGCTTTTGGAGATGATGGAAGCTCTCATTCTAAAGGAGCAGTTTATGGAAGTGATGAGATACAAAAAGGATCCAAGCGTGCTGGACAAAGTGTATATCTGACACGCTATGGGGGGGAGGGAGAGGTTGAGAGTACTCAAGTGTGGAAGATGTTTTTAAATTTCTATGAAAGAGATATTGCAAATACTCCCTATCCTTTGGAGGTGATCAATTCAACAGAGGGGGGAGCAAGGATAAAAGGGACTCTTGAGCTTCCTTTCTCTGAAGTCTTGCAACGCATACCAAGAGAGGAAAAACAACCTATTGCTTTGGATTTTCCCACAGAAGAGGTGAGGCAAAACAATCTAAAGATCATTGAAGAAAAATGTCGCCTTTGGCTCAAAGAAGGGAAGAAAAAACAAAAGAGAATCGAAAAAGTTTTTTTAAAAGTGGCGCATTTCTGCGAAGAACTTGAAACGCTAAATGAAGAAAAAAGACTTGAAATGATTGATTATCAGAAGTTAGATTCTTTGAGTAAAGAGATCGAAAAAATCAAACTCTTCTTTAAAGAGCCCTTGTTTGGATCTTTGTTTGTTGATGCATTACAGTCTTATATTTTTCATCAAGAACTTGATATTGCAAGGGTTTTGGTTAAAACTACAGATGATGAAATGCAAAGGCGCGCTAAGCAAATTGAACTTATTTTCTTGCATAAATATTGGCTTTTTTCTCTTGCTGGAGGGATTGCTAATGTTCTTGAAGCTGTGAAATTGGCCCAAAAAGAATGGAAGCTATAGGATTTGAGACTTTTGTGTTTCTTTTTGGAATCGCTTTTTGTGCGGGAGCGATTGATGTGATTGCAGGAGGAGGAGGGTTATTGACAATCCCTGCATTGATGCTTGCAGGGATCTCTCCTCTTCAGGCTTTGGCAACAAATAAAGTCCAAAGTATGTTTTCTCCTCTTTATGCTACTTACTTCTTTTTTAAAAAAGGAATGTTTGATTTTAGATCTTTGTGGATTGCGCTTTTGTTTTCTGTGTGTGGTGCCTGTTTTGGAGTGATGAATGTTGGAGTGATTGATCAAGTCAAGCTTGAGAAGATGATTGCGATTGTTTTGGGGGGAGTGGCTTTGTTTTGTCTGATTTCTCCTCAATTTCCAAAGAATGATACAAAGCCCAAAGTGAGATGGTTGGGTTTACCCTTTTTTGTGTGTTTTTTGGGATTTTATGATGGATTTTTGGGTGCAGGGGCAGGAATTTTTTTGACTCTTATGTTTGTGATCTTGTTTGGAATGGGGGCTATAAAAGCTGTCGCTCATGCAAAACTTTTTAATCTTGCTTCTAATTTTGCCTCTTTCTGTGTTTTTGCCTTGAGTGGATGGGTGATTTGGAAAATTGGTGTAGTGATGGCTATTGGGACGATTCTTGGATCTTTGGTAGGATCAAGGCTTGTGTATTTGCATGCTGAGAAGATTATTAAGCCCATTGTGATTCTTGTTGCTTTGGGAATGTGCGTGAAGATTTTGTATTTGAAATGAGAATGAGTAAGGATTGGTGGGTATGCTAGAATGCGTTATATATTTTTTTATATAAGGAAGTGATGATGAAGATTTGGTTGGGATTATTTTTGGCATTGTCTTGTGTGTTTTCTGGGGAATTAAAGATTGTGGCTGCTGCAAATTTAAAGGGAGTGATGGAGACGATAAAAACTGAGTTTTTAAAAGATTTTCCAAATGAAGAGATTGAGATCACTTATCTCTCATCAGGAAAGGCTTATGCTCAAATTAAAAATGGATTAGAAGTAGATCTTTTCTTTTCTGCAGATTTGCAAAAAGCTCAAAAACTCTTCAAAGAGGGGTTGGGGCTACTTGAACCAAGAATCTATGCGCTTGGAAAGCTTGTCGTTTGCAGTGCAAAAGACATCAATCTCTCTACAGATTCTGTTTTTTTATCTCCAAATGTGAAGCATATCTCTATTGCCAATCCCAAGTTAGCTCCCTATGGAGAGGCTGGCGAAGCATTTTTGAAACAAAAAAAACTTTATGACAAAGTCAAAGATAAACTTGTAATAGGTGATTCTATAGGACAAGCTTTTTTGCATGTCAAAAGTGGATCAGCAGAGATTGGTTTAAATGCTCTATCTTTAGTGATTTTTGATTCGACGATGAGTTATAGGATTTTGGATGAAAAAGCATATCCACCTATTCAGCAAGCAATGATTATTTTGAAACGCACAAAAAATGAAGCTTTGGCGCGATCTTTTGCTCGGTTTGTGATGAGTGATGAGGGTCAGAAGATTTTTGAATCTTTTGGATATGGTCGCAATGAATAAAATCAAGTGTGAGATTTTCAAGCAAGATTCTCAAGATGGGATGAGCTTTATTCAGCTTGATTGCGGATCGGAGCGTTTGGGAGTGATGAGTTTGGATGAGGGGTGGAAAGTAGGAGAGATAGTGTGGGCGAATTTTAAAGAAAGTGATGTGATGATTGCTCTTGATTCTCGCATTAGTGCTCGCAATAAATTTTATTCTCCTATCCTTTCAATTGTGCATAATTCTATTTTGGCGCGTGTTGTCTTTGGTTTTCAGTCTTATCAAATTTCTTCTTTGATTTCTTATGAGGCGACCAAAGAACTTGGATTGAAAGAGGGGATGGAATGTTTTTGGTTTGTCAAATCCAATGAGATTTTGCTTTTGAGGGGGTAGGGGAGTGTTTCTTGAAACAATGCTTTTAACTTTTAAGCTTGCTCTTTTGACAACATGCATTTTGCTTCCTATTGGAATCTTTTTGGGGTTTTTTCTTTATTGTTCTCAAAAAACTTGGAAAATTTTCATAGAAGTGCTGATTTGGCTACCCTTAGTTCTTCCTCCCACAGTTTTGGGGTTTTACTTATTGATGCTTTTTTCTCCCAATGGAGGGATTGGAAGTTTTTTGCTTCAAAATTTTAATCTGAAATTAGTCTTTAGCTTTGAGGGGGTATTGATCGCAAGTGTAATTTTTGGCCTACCCTTTATGGTCAATCCGATCAAAAGTGGCTTGCAATCTCTTCCAGATCAGCTTAAAGAAGCAAGTTTTGTGCTTGGAATGGGGAGGATTGAGACGCTCTTTAAGGTCCTTCTTCCAAATATTAAGCCCTCTTTATTGCTTGCTTGTATGGGGAGCTTTGTCCATGCGATTGGAGAATTTGGTGTTGTGATGATGATAGGAGGCAATATTCAAGGGCAGACGCGATTGGCAAGTATCGCACTTTATGATGAAGTAGAGGCACTGAATTATTCTTTGGCGCATCAATATGCTTTGAGTTTGTTTCTTGTTTGTTTTGGGATTTTGTTTTTGATTTTGTGGATCAATAAAAAATATTTGGGGGAGAGATGATTACATTTGATTTTGGAAAAAAACTCAAAGGGGCTCAAGGGGAGTTTGAGCTTCATTTTAAAGGAGAGATTTCAAATCAAGAGTGTATTGGAATCTTTGGAGCAAGTGGGGCGGGGAAAAGCACTATTTTGCGCATTTTTGCTGGACTTGAGAAACCTGATTGGGGGGAGCTATGTGTCGATGGAGAAAAGTGGAATGCTTTTAATGTATTTCTTCCTCCACAAAAACGCGAGGTGGGGGTTGTTTTTCAAAATTATGCACTTTTTCCTCACCTAAATGTTGGAGAAAATGTAGGGTTTGGAAAGGGGGTAAAAAAAGAAGAAGTGAGAAAGCTTTTAGAAATGATGGAGCTTGATCAAATCGCTCAGCATCCAATCCATAAACTTTCTGGTGGTCAAGCTCAGCGTGTGGCAATCGCAAGAGCCCTAGCGCGCCAGCCAAAGATTCTGCTTCTTGATGAGCCATTGAGCGCGTTGGATTATAAAATCAAAAATAAATTGATTGATGAGTTGAATTCTTTGCAAAAAGAGCTAGGGTTTGTGATGATTTTGGTGAGTCATCAAATTTCTGAAATTTATCGTCTTAGCAATCGAATCTTTGAACTTGATGCAGGGAATATCGTAGGGATCAAAACACCTAAGGAAAATTTTGAGGGTGCAAATGTCGCTTTGAATGTTGAGGTTTTGAGTATTGAGTTTTTGGGGATTTGTGCTCAGATTAAGGTTCTGCTCAATCAAAGGGTGTTTAGCTTTGTTTGTCATCCTAAGGAATTAGAGGGGATTTGTATAGGGGATCATATTGAGATTATGTTGAAGTCCTTCTCTCCCCTCATTATTGGCAAGGTGTAAGGTAATAGGATTTTGTTTTCATTTTGCAAGACAAGTCTATATATGTTTGTTTATTTAAGTTTGCGATGAGAGTATATTACGGATACATTTCAAAATCTAAGTTAAGAGTTGCTTTGATTTTATTAATAAGGTTTTTCTTATTAGTTTCTTTATTTAATTAATGATTATTAAGTAAAGATATGAAAAATTTGGATATGAATAATTTTATTGATTTTATTTTTTTGTTTTTTGGTCCAAGAAGATTATTTTTTAAACTCGGTTTGTCGATTAAGATATTGGTTTAATATCGATTGGCTTTGATTTTAAAATAAAACCTAAGCTATCCACAGAGATCCTTGTTTTTAGGGAAAACTTTGGATAAAATCCACGCTTCCTTATTTTGTTTGATTTGCCAACAACAAATCAAAGCAATACACACACGCTAATTCTTCAAAAGGTTGTCTTGGTTATTTGCTAAGACTAATGAGCGTGGAGGAAAAACCAAAATACATTTTAAGGAGAAGCCTTATGGTTACAATGAAAGATTTATTGGAGTGCGGTGTACATTTTGGTCACCAAACAAGACGATGGAATCCAAAGATGAAGCGTTTTATCTTTGGTGTGAGAAAAAATATTCACATCATTGACTTGCAAAAGACAATTCGATATTTCCGCTATACATACAATATCGTTCGTGATGCAGCAGCTGAGGGGAAAACGATTATGTTTGTTGGGACAAAAAAACAAGCAAGTGAGACACTCAAGGAATATGCAGAAAGCGTTGGTGTTCCTTATGTTAATTATCGCTGGCTTGGAGGAATGCTTACAAACTTTAGTACCATCAAGCGTTCTGTAAGAAAGCTTGAAGTGATTGAAGAGATGGAAGCAAGCGGTCAAATCGATCTTTTGACAAAAAAAGAAAAATTGATGCTTACAAGAAAAAAAGAAAAGCTCAATAAATATCTTGGTGGTGTGCGTCATATGAAAAAAGCCCCTGATATGATTTTTGTGATTGATGCAGTGAAAGAAAAGATTGCTGTTGCTGAAGCTAGACGTCTTGGGATTCCTGTTGTTGCTCCTATTGATACAAACTGCGATCCAGATTTGATTGACTATCCAATCCCAGGAAATGATGATGCGATCCGTTCGATTCAATTGTTCTGCAAAGAAATGGCAGAGGCGATCACTGAAGGACGTGCAATGAATGGACAAGAAGGAGAGATCCAAGAGGTAGCTCCAGCAAGTGAAGAAGAAAAACAAGAAGTGATTGATGAAGTCACTGCTGAACTTGAAAAGCAAGGAGAAGAGTAATGGAAATCAGTGCTCAACTTGTTAAACAGCTTCGAGAGATGACAGATGCGGGGATGATGGATTGCAAAAAAGCCCTTGTTGAGGTTGGTGGAGATATTGAAAAGGCTGTAGAGTTTTTAAGAGAAAAGGGATTGAGTAAGGCTGCAAAAAAAGCTGATCGCGTTGCTGCAGAGGGAGCAATTTCTGTAAAAGTTGCAAGTGATTTCAAAAATGCTGTTATGTTGGAAATCAATAGCGAAACAGACTTTGTGGCAAAAAATGATGGCTTTGTGTCTCTTGTAGAAAAAAGTACAGAGTTAGTGCAATCTCACAAAATTCAAAGTGTAGAAGAGCTCAATACTGCTAGTGTAGATGGTGAAACTTTTGATGCTTATCTCAAAGGACAAATTGCTAAGATTGGTGAAAATATTGTTGTAAGACGCGTTGCAAATGTCACAGTAGATGGAAATAATATCGTCAATGGTTATGTGCATTCTAATGGGCGAGTGGGCGTGATCATTGCAATGAGTTTTAAAAATCAGAGCAATTCTCAAAAAATTGTAGAGCTTGCAAGAAATTTGTGTATGCATGCAGCAGCAATGAAGCCTCAATATTTGAGCTATAAACAAATTGATGCAGATTTTATTGCTAAAGAAAAAGTTGCCCTGATTGCTGAACTTGAAAAAGAAAATGAAGAATTAAAAAGACTAGGAAAACCTCTTCATAAGATTCCAACTTATGTGAGCCAAAGTGAGCTTACTTCAGAAGTTCTAGCTCAAGCAGAAGAAAATCTCAAGGCTGATTTGAAAGCTCAAGGGAAGCCTGAGGCAATTTGGGATAAGATCCTTCCAGGACAAATGGAGCGTTTTATTGCCGATAATACTTTGATTGACCAAAGAATGACGCTTTTGGGTCAGTTTTATGTGATGGATGATAAAAAAACAATCGCTCAAGTTTTAGAATCAATGAGTAAAGAGCTTGGTGATGAAATCCAAATCACAGAATATATTCGTTTTGAATTAGGCGAGGGGATTGAAAAAGAAGTTGTAGATTTTGCTCAGGAAGTTATGGCGCAACTCTAATGCAACTTCTTAAAGCCACAGGACTTGCTCACTCTTTTGATTATCCTTTATATGAGGAGGTGAGTTTGGAATGTGGGATGGGGGAATCTATCGCAATTTTGGGGGTGAGTGGGAGTGGAAAATCAACCATTCTCAATCATCTCTCTACACTTCTTCCTCCTCAAAAAGGTCAAGTTGACTTGGTGGGAAAGCAAGATATTTATTCTTTAGAATCTGATGAATTGCTTGCATTACGCCGCTTGAAAGTCGGAATTATTTTTCAAGCTCATTATCTCTTTAGGGGATTTAGTGCGAAGGAAAATTTATTGATCGCATCTTTTTTGGCAAATCAACCAATAGATGAGGGTTTATTGGAGCAATTAGGGATTGCTCATACGCTCAAACAATCAGTTGGCGAGTTGAGTGGAGGACAACAACAAAGACTTTCTATTGCTAGAATTTTGTGTAAAAAACCTCAAATGATTTTTGCTGATGAACCTACAGGAAATTTGGATCGAGAAACAGCAAATCAAGTTATGAAGATTATTTTAGATTTTTTACAAGAATATCGTGCTGGATTGGTGCTTGCAACTCATGATGAAAAAATCGCTTCTCTTTGCACTAAAATTTTTCTTTTGGAAAATCAAAGGCTTAGATTAATCTAAAACAAGGAGAGAGGATGGATATTTTGCACAGTGTGAATGATTTTAATGAAGCAAAACAAGTGATTGTAGGTGGAGTAAATTCCCCTGTAAGGGCGTTTGGAAATGTAGGAGGGACGCCAAGATTTATCGCAAGAGGAGAGGGGAGCTATCTATATGATGTAGATGGGAATCGGTATCTTGATTTTGTCCAAAGCTGGGGGCCTTTGATTTTTGGACATGTTGATCCTCAAATCAAGCAAGCGAGCATTGAAGCTATTTGCAATGGAATGAGTTTTGGTGCACCTACAGAGCTTGAAACAACCTTGGCTAAAGAAATTATTGCACTTTATGATGGGGTGGAAAAGATTAGATTGGTTAGCAGTGGAACAGAAGCGACAATGAGTGCTATTCGCTTAGCTAGAGCCTATAGTGGAAAGGATGATATTATTAAATTTGATGGATGTTATCACGGACATAGTGATAGCTTGCTTGTTAGTGCGGGAAGTGGATGCGCAACCTTTGGAAGTCCTAGCTCACCTGGAGTGCCTGAAGATTTTTCTAAGCACACTCTTGTTGCTCGCTACAATGATATCTCTTCGCTTAGAAGTTGTTTTGAGAGTGGGAGCGTGGGGTGTGTGATCATTGAACCTATTGCGGGAAATATGGGACTTGTTCCTGCGGATATTGGTTTTATTAAAGCTTTAAGAGAGATGTGTGATGAATTTGGGGCAGTTTTGATTTTTGATGAAGTAATGAGTGGCTTTCGAGCCTCTCTAAGGGGAGCACAAAGCTATTATGATGTGATTCCAGATATGGTAACTTTTGGAAAGGTGATTGGTGGAGGAATGCCATTGGCCGCCTTTGGTGGGAAAGATGAGATTATGAAACTTTTATCTCCTGTTGGGAGTGTGTATCAAGCAGGCACTTTGAGCGGGAATCCTGTAGCTGTCAGTGCGGGCTTGATGTCAGTTTGTAAACTCAAGCAAGATCAAGATCTTTATAAGAGGTTAGAAAACCTTGCTTTGATGTTGATGAATGGCTTTAGGTTGGAAGCCCAAAAATACGGAATCGCAATGCAAACTTGCGTCCGAGGAAGTATGTTTGGTTACTTTTTTAGTCCAATTGAGGTGAAAAACTTTGATGATGCCAAAGCGAGCGATACGAAAATATTTGCAAAATTTCACCAAAAAATGCTTGCCAAAGGTGTATATCTTGCTCCTTCTGCTTTTGAGGCGGGCTTTGTTTGTGCGACAATGAATGAAGAGGAGATTGAGTGGGCGATTGCAAAATGTGGAGAGGCATTGGAGGAAATTGTTTATGAGTGAAGAAAATAAAAATCAAAATCCAGTCACGCAAGAACCCAAATATGGAAAGGTTGTTTCAGCTATCGATGGCCTTTCCTTGGGGCTTTCTATGGTACTTGCTGTGCTAATAGGTGTGGGAATTGGAATAGGACTTAAAAAACTAACGGGTTGGGGTTGGATTTTGTGGCTTGGTGTTTTTTGGGGAGTATGTGCGGCTTGTTATAATGTATATCTTGCCTACAAAAAACAACAAAAAGCAATGGATGAACTTCAAAAAGATCCAAAATACAGAGAATATGAAAAAAGCGATTCTTAGCTTGACTATTGTTGGGGGAATTTTGGCATTTTGGCTTCGTGGGTTGGCTGGGGGGATAAGCTATGGAGCTGGTTTGGTTAGTTTTGTTGGTGTTTTTCTAGGCTTGTATGTTGCGATGAAGGACAAAGTGATTCGCTCCCAAATGACAGAAAGTGCTCAAGAGGTAGAGGAGGCGCATCAAGAAATGACTTTTGTGCAGAAATTTTCGATGGGCTTGGGGATTTCTTTTTCATTTTTAAGAATCCTAAGTTATATCGGGCTAATTGCTCTTTTGATTGTTTTGCTTGAGTGGAAGATTCTTGATATTTATACTTATTTTATAGGGATTTTTTTGGGGCTTTTTGTTGTTGTCTTGTTGATGATACGGCATTAATCCCCCCCCCCACTTTTATTGTTTGAGGAGGGTTTTAAATTCTTGGATTTCTTTTTCTTGGGCGGAGATAATCTCTTTTGCAAATCGAATGACTTCTTGATTTTGGGTGTGTTCTAGCACTTGTTTTGAAGCATCAATTGCACCCTGATGATGAGCAATCATTGCAAGCATATAATCTTTTTCAATATTTTCAGAAGGGTGGGCTTGATGCATTGCCTGCATCATTTTGTGCATATCCGCTTTGGCTTGTAGGGCAAATTTCTGATAATTTTGGCTTTCTTTGCGGTCAATCTTTTTGAGAAGCTCTTGGAATTGTTCAATTTCTTGCTTTTGGCTTGAAATAATTTCTTTGGCGATTTTAATCAATTGTGGATTTTGTGCATACTTTAAGAACGCTTCAGAAGAAAGAATAGCTCCTTGATGATGGGGAATCATATTGCTTAAAAAATCCACTTCAATGTTTTTACTTTCAATCCATGGAGAACACATCATTGGAGCGTGCATTAAAGAATTGACTTCTTCGCTTGGAGTTTTGGCTTGTTTTTGTATTGCTTGGAAATCACAATTTGCATTTTGTGAATGATGGTTTGTGTGAGGGGTTGCATTTAGAAAAGTTGCAAGAGTTACTGAGGTAAATATAAAAGGTTTGATTTGCATTTTTTCTCCTTAAATAAAAATAAAGTCGGAAGTCTATGATTTGGAAATAAATAAACTTCAAATCAAAAAAGTGATTGATTGCATATTGATTGAATGGTTTTGAGATGATTTAAGTTTGCATTTTTTGAAAGCATAGATTGGAAAAATATTGATATTGAGATGAATTTGGCAGACAATGAGAGCAGGAACAAAGAATTTGATTGAATTTAAAAATCATCGTTGAAGAAATATTTTTGAATCAATGATATTTGCAGATAGGGAAAAAAGATCTGGCAGACAGGAAGGGATTCGAACCCTCGAAGGCTTGCACCTTACACGCGTTCCAGGCGTGCTCCTTCAACCACTCGGACACCTGTCTAAAAAGCTTAAAATTCTAGCATAAGCTTAAGGGTCTTCTACCAATTCTTTGTATAATCCAAAAATTTTTATCTATTGAGGTTGTAAGATGAAACAGTTTATTGAGACTCTTCCAAAAATTGAGCTTCATTTGCATATTGAAGGAACACTTGAGCCTGAAATGATGCTTCATTTAAGTCAGAAAAATCAGATTCCAATTCCTTACCAAAATCTCGAGGAAATCAAAAGAGCATATCGTTTTCAAAATCTTCAATCTTTCCTTGATGTATATTATGCAGGTGCCTCTGTGCTTTGTGAACAAGAAGATTTTTTTGATTTGACTTGGGCTTATATGCTTCAATGCAAGGAAAATCATGTCATACATTCAGAAATCTTTTTTGACCCTCAGACACATATCATGCGAGGTATTCCAATCTCTAGGGTTGTTGGGGGAATAACTCAAGCTTTAAAAAAGGCAAAAGAAGAATTAGGAATCTCTAGTGTTTTGATTGCGTGTATTTTGAGGCATTTGACGCAAGAGGAGGGAATCAAGGCTTTAGAAGAGCTTATTCCTTACAAAAAAGACATTGTTGCTATTGGACTTGATAGCTCAGAGATAGGAAATCCTCCAAGTAAATTTAGGGAACTTTTTGCGCGTGCAAAGGAGGAGGGATTTTTACTTGTCGCACATGCTGGAGAAGAGGCTGATTATACATATATTCAAGAGGCCCTTGAGTTGGGCGCATCTCGCATTGATCATGGAGTTCAGTGTGATAAGAGTGAAGAGCTTGTAGAGTTTTTAAAAATACATCGCATACCTTTGACAATGTGTCCATTATCTAATTATGCACTAAAAGTAACTCCAGACCTTACAAAACATAATCTTTTGGAACTTTTGAGAAAGGGGCTTTGTGTGACGATTAACTCAGATGATCCTGCATACTTTGGAGGATATATGAATACAAATTTTGAAGCAGTCTATGAGGCTTTGCACCCAACCAAAGAGGAAATGAGGCAGTTTAGTCTCAATGCATTAGAAGCAAGTTTTTTATCATACGAAGAAAAAGAAGAGCTCAAAAGAAAGTTTTTTGAAGCTTAAAAAATGCTTTTAAATTTTTAGAATAACACTTTATTAATCTTAAATAAAACTTAAATAAAGTGATTTTAAACTTTTATTGATATATAACCTAGGATAGTTTGCGTATTTTCTCGATATAAGCTTTTATTTTTATTCTTTTTGGGTAAAAAATTAAATTGAACTGATTTAAGAAATATTAAAAAATTCTCTTTCTCTAGGTTTTTGTATTAGAATCAACTTTTATGTGCTTTGGTAACATAAAATGCCCATAAAAGGAGTTTTTATGCAAAAAAAATTAAGTTGGACAACTTTTGACACACGTTGGATGCTGTCTTTGTTTGGAACTGCTGTGGGAGCAGGAATTTTGTTTTTGCCAATTCGTGCAGGGACTGGAGGGTTTTGGCCTATTGTTTTGATGGCTTTGCTTGTTTTTCCAATGACTTGGCTTAGCCATAGGGGTCTTAGTCGTTTTGTTTGCGCCTCAACTGCTGCAGATAAAGATATCACACATGCGGCAGAAGAACATTTTGGTCGCGGAACAAGTTTGCTGATTACAATTTTGTATTTTTTTGCTATTTATCCTATTTGCCTTGCTTATGGTGTGGGCATTACAAATACTTTTGATAGTTTTTTTGTCAATCAGTTGGGGATGGAGCCTTTTAATCGTTTAGTTTTGGCAGTTGTTTTGGTGAGTGCGATGATGTTTGTGATGACCTTAAGTGAGGAGCTAATCACAAAGGCTTGTAATGCGTTGGTATATCCACTTTGCCTTGTTCTTCTTGCTTTTTCTGTTTATTTGATTCCAAGTTGGAAATTTGAGTTGCTTTCAGAGGTTCCAAGTGCAAAAGATTTCCTAAGTGTTGTATGGCTGACTCTGCCGGTGCTTGTTTTTTCTTTTAATCATTCTCCAGCAATCTCAACATTTTCTGTTGCAATGAGAAGAGAATATGGAGATTTGGCACCTTATAAGGCTTCTCAAGTCTTATTTAGAACTTCAGGAATGTTGCTCTTTTTTGTTATGTTTTTTGTTGTGAGTTGTATTTTGTGTCTAGATTCTCAAGATTTTCAGGCTGCAAGAGAAGCAAATATCCCAATTCTTTCATATTTTGCCAATAAGTTAGACAATCCAATTATTTCTTATGGCGCTCCCTTGGTTGCATTTTTGGCAATTTTGAGTTCATTTTTTGGACATTATTTTGGAGCAAGAGAGGGGTTAAATGGAATTATTCGTAAGGCTATTAAAATAGGTGGAAATGAAAATCCTAACCTTAAAGCAATCAATATTTTTACAACTTGCTTTATGTATGTTACGATGATTGTTGTTGCTTATCTCAATCCAAGTATTTTGGGATTTATTGAAGATTTAGGTGGTCCAATTATTGCAACGATTCTGTTTTTGATGCCTGTTTATGCTATTTATCGTGTCAAAGCAATGGAGAAATGGAAAAATCCTGCTCTTGATGCATTTGTATTGATCACGGGGCTTTTGGCAATCTCTAGCATCGTTGCTAAATTTTTTCTTTAAAGAGTGAAGAATGGGGAGCAATTTAAGTATTTTTAAAATCGGAGTAGGGCCATCTAGTTCTCATACTGTTGGCCCTATGCTTGCAGGAAATCTATTTTGTGAATTGATCCATCCTCAGCTTGAAGTGATTGAGCGTGTTAAGATTGAGTTATATGGGTCTTTATCATTGACGGGCAAGGGGCATTTGACAGATTTGGCTTGCATTCTTGGTCTAAATGGAATAAAAGCTCAGGAACTCACACCTTCGCTAAAAGAGGAAGTGTTAAATTTTGCGATGCAGGAGCATAAAATCAAACTTGCCTCATCTAAAGAGATCTCATTTTTTTATGAGGAAGATGTTGTTTTTTATAAAGACTTCCTTCCCCTTCATGAAAATGGAATGCGTTTGAGTGCTTATAGCAAAGATGGAAAGCTTATTTGTCAGCAAGTATATTATTCAATTGGCGGAGGCTTTATTGCCACAGAAGAGGAGCTTCAGGCTCCAGCCAAAAAAGAAAATGTTTCAACACTTCAAATTGATTTTTCAAGTGCAAAAGATTTGTTAGAGCTTTGTGAAAAGTATCAAAAGAGTGTGGCAGAGATTTCTATGGAATTTGAAAAGCAATTTCATACCCAAGAGGATATTGAGGCTTATTGTCTTGAAATATGGAAGGCAATGCAGGAATCTTATCGCAATGGTTGTGAGCCTACATCTAGTGTTTTACCTGGATCTTTGAAGTTAAAGCGTCGTGCACCAGAATTATTTAAAAAGCATACAAGCACAACTTCTGATCCTCTTGCATTAGTGGATAGTGTTTCTCTGTATGCTATTGCAATTGCTGAGGAGAATGGTGCGGGTGGGAAGGTCGTCACTGCACCAACAAATGGTGCTTGTGCGGTTGTCCCTGCGGTTTTGCTCTATTTGGAAGAACAGCTTAAAGAACGCTTTAATTCCAAAGTTGTTATTGATTTTTTATTGACAGCTATGGCAATTGGATCACTTTATAAAAAGAATGCCTCCATTAGTGGTGCAGAGGCTGGATGTCAAGCTGAGATTGGATCTGCAAGTTCAATGGCTGCTGGAGCGATGGCAATGATTATGGGAGCAACTCCAGCTCAAGTATGTTCTGCTGCAGAGATTGCGATGGAGCATCATTTGGGACTCACTTGCGATCCTGTTGCTGGACTTGTTCAGATTCCTTGTATTGAGCGCAATGCATTTGGAGCAATTAAAGCAATTAGTGCAGCAAGAATGGCAATGAGCAGGGAGAGTGATCCAAAGGTTGGATTAGATGAAGTGATTCTCACCATGTATCAGACTGGAAAAGATATGGATCTTAAATATAAAGAAACCTCTCTTGGAGGACTTGCAAAAACTTTTGGAAGTGTTTGTTGATGCGGGAATGTTTTTAGAATCAAAACAGAAAATCCAATTAGTGCGGTGTTTGGGGGTCAATCTATCTTGAGATAGAGAATAACCAAAAGCCTTTTGGATTTTATTGATGGGGGTGCTTATCAAGATGCTTCAAAAAACTTTTTTTTGCTCTCAATCATCTTTGAGTTTATGATCAAGTTGAGTTTTAATGCCTAAAACGATCTCCATAGATAATAAGTGGCGAGACTGGTTGGGAAATTGGGAGCTTGCTTTGTCGCTTAGCTAGAGGGATTCGCATCCCTGCATTGAGATTGAAAACAGGAGCAATGCGTCCTAGAAAGATAGAGCTTGTTTCAAAATAAAAGCGTATGCCTGAGGATAATAAAATATTCCCCCCAATGCCTAATTTGAGATTGAAAATATCATCTTGTTGAAACATTGCTTGGTTTGTGGGTGTTTGGAGATAGAGAGGATTTCCAGCATTGAAAGTGTATTGAGCTCCAAGGGTGAGAAATAAATCGCCCATAAATCGTTCTTGATTAAATCGTCTTCCAAAATCAAAAGAAAGGCCTGTTTGAACGGGGATAGCGTATTTGTAATGGATATTGATTGGAAAAGAATCTGAGTGTTGAATTTTGAGTGCTTGATTTCCAAGAATTGTGCCTACAATGAGATTGAGTTGAGGTTTGAGATAATAAAAGCTGTGATCGAAGTCTGGCGTTGGAATAGGAAGGCGAAATTTATATCCTAGCTCAAATGAACCTAAGAATGCTTGAGAAGAAAATTGGATGGATGAAGTATAAAAATCTTCTGCATTTAGCGCATAGCTATGATTGGCTAAAGCATACTTGAATAAGATATCTGTATAGATTCCATTATCAAATAGCGTGCTGCCATAAATTGAGATTCCATAGGCGATGCTATCTCCCCTAAAACGATGATTGAGCGAGAGGTCTTGTAAGGGGGTGATATTGAAAGATGCACCAAGGAAGCTCTTCCCGCCATTATGATAGATTCCATAATCTGCGCCTAGGGTGATATCTGTATACATACTCAGAGAATTTTCTGCAAGAACGGTTTCTTTGGCGTGTAGAAGTGAATAGTTTGCTTTGAAATAGGGGCCAACAATGTTATTAAAATTTCTTAGATCACCAAGTCGTTGATGGAGCGTTGTGGTTTGGGAAAGAAAGGTTTTATAAGGAATGGAAAAAATAGCATTAAGAGTTTTTGTCGCTCTTGAGGGGGTGGGCTCTGTGATTTTTCCAATCACCCATTCAAAACCTGTGGTATTGCCTTGATCATCTTTGATTTCTTCTCTTTCTAGTGGGGTTGTGTAGTCATAGATTCCAATTGATGCTGAAGAGCCTATAAAATCTCCTTGAAGATTGGGAGTAAGCTGTTTGGCGACAACAATTCTATGTCCGCTAAGATCCTCTTTTAGAAGATTCTCATCTAGGTTTTGAGAATCCCAATAGATTTGGATGAAATGTTTTCCTTCAAGATTTTGAGTAATGATTTGATCTGTGGCGATTGTATTGCCTTGATTGTCTTTGCTCCAAAGTCCTGTATTGAGGATTCCATAGAGTTTGAAAATCCCTCCATCTCCAGAGATGAGTTTGGAAGTAAGGGTAATGCGATTGTTTTCATTGATGCGTTGAAGATTGCGAGGAGTATGTTCAAAGTCTGAGAAACGTAGATCTATATTGCCACCATGACCTGATGGAGTAAGTGGGGGATAAGGTGGTAGGGGGTCTGGCTTTGGCTGATCGGGAAAGATTGGGCCTCTTTGATCTGGTAGAAGAACATTAAAAAAGATTTCATCAGCAAAGGCGCTGTTATTGGTAATCCAAGTCCCTTGATTGTGAAGGGCAATTCGCACATTATCTTTGTCTCCTCTACCTTGTGAATTTTGAGAATAGGCTAGATTGGCATAAAGAGAAGCATTTGAGATATCTAGATCAAGTAATGCATATTGTGTGCGATCAAAAGTCGCATGAAGAAAGGACTTAGATCGGTTATTGAGTAAGAGGGTGAAGCGCTGTGGAGCAGGGTTGGTGCTTTGCAGAAAGGTGAGGTTAAATTTTGTTTGTGCTTGATTTGAAACTCTCATAATATTTTGAGAGAAATAAATGGGAGAATCTCCAATGTCAAAATGTCCCTCAAAGATTGAATTGGGTGTGAGAAAGTTGAGTTGCAGTCTTTGTCCTGCTGAAATAATATCTCCATAAATTTGGACATCAAAATTTTTTTGATAAGTATTGACTGTGGTGGATACTCCATAATGCTCAATCACAACTTTGCGGTTTCCTGTAATTTTTGGATCTGTAAAAGTGCCTTCTTGTTCTCTTAGATCAACAAAGAATCTTCCATCAAACTCAAGAGTTCCTTGAGTGCCAGAGTAAAAAATTGAACGCACCTTTCCTTTTGGTGCAATGGAAAGTGTGACATTTTGATCAACTGTGAGTGTGCCTTTTTCAAGATTGAATAAGCGATTGATGGGGATGGGCGCTTCAGGAGTGATCGCGATATCTAAAGAACAAGCCCCTTCATTTTGCTGTGAGTTTTTGCAAATAAAAGCATTAAGAACTGCTGGTAAATCAGGCTTTCTCCAATAAATAGGCGTATATCCCTCTTTTGAGGCTTCTCTTATGGTGAGATTGATTTTTAGGTTGGCATCTTTTGAGGTCAAATCCCCATCAAAATATTGTTCATTGACCATTGGGCTTGAGGATGTAATAAGATTTAGAGTGCTATGCTCTTCAAGTTGTATGTCTCCAACCTGTGCTCCACCTGGCTTTGTTGTTTGCGTAATCCCTAAGCTACTCCATGAATTTCCCTCAAGACAAAAAAGAGCTTGCACAGCAAAAGAAAGTAAAGATATATACCTCAATCTCATCCTTAAAAAGTTCTCATTGGAAGTGTATCACTTTGTAGTCTTTGATTGTAGGTTTTTAAAATCTTAAATCATTTTGAAGTGTATGATTGATTTTATTTTTTGATTAAGGAGTAAGAATTGGAAGTTATTTATCCTTTTGCTTTGGTGGTTCATTTATTTTGTGCAATTTTGTTTGTGGGGTATTTGCTTGTAGAAGCAATTTTCTTGACCCCTTTGTTTAGGCAGATTCCCTCTCAGTGGAGTCAGAGGATCAAGGAAATCTTAGGAAGAATTGAGACAAGAGTGATGCCCCCAAGCTTTTTGGTTTTGATTTTGAGTGGCGGTATGATGGTTTCTCAATATTTGGGTGGGGAAAATGGATATTTTCAGAATCTAGGGCAAATTTTATTGGGGATTAAGATGATTTTGGCATTTTGTATTTTGTGTCTAGTTGTGTTCTCTTTATCGATGTTTTTTATTTTTAAAAAACCCAATCCCTTAAGACGCTATATGCACCCGATTGTTTTATGTCTTGCTTTGGTGATTATCTTGCTTGCAAAATTAATGTTTTGGGTTGGATAAAGAGGTGAGGGAGGGGGATCCCTTATAAAAGAAAGTTTTTAGAGCATTTGAGCAAACCGCTGAAATAATTCTGTGCTATCTTTGGGTCCTGGGCTTGCTTCTGGATGATATTGGACTGAAAAAATGGGAGAATCTTTATATCGCACTCCTTCAATTGTTCCATCAAAAAGATTGCGATGTGTGACTTCTGCAACTTGTAAAATTTCTTCAGTGACAGAATAGTTATGATTTTGAGCTGTGATCTCGACTTTTCCATTGATGAGATTTTTTACAGGATGATTTCCTCCATGGTGTCCAAATTTTAGCTTTTGAGTGGGGAAGCCGTGAGCAATTGAGAGAAGTTGATGTCCTAAACAGATTCCAAAAATGGGGATTTTTGCTTGAATGAGTTTTTGTATCTCTTTGACTTCGTTTTTCAAAATCATTGGATCACCAGGTCCATTAGAAAGAAAAACTCCATGAATCTTTTGATCTTGAAAGAGAGTAATAATCTCTTGTGCATCAAATGAGTGAGGCTTAACAATGACATTCAGTCCCGCTTGAGCAAGCTCATTGAGAATATTATCCTTAGCTCCAAAGTCAATCGCAACCACTGTTTTGTTTGTGCATGGAGTTTGAAAATCCATTTGTGAGAAGCAGAAAGTTCCTTTAGTGTGGATTTGTTCTTTTTGTATTGATACTTGTTGAATGTAATTGATTTCTTCGATCCTTAAAGATTCTTGGAGTTTTGCTTGAAGGGATTTGGGATCTGAAATTTCTGTTGAGACAATAGCCATCATTGAACCCTCATCTCGAATCATTGATGTGATGCCTCTTGTGTCAAGATTGCAGATCCCCATAATTTTGTGTTGCTTTAGAAAATTTGAGAGATTTTCTTGAGCGCGGAAATTGGAAGGAAAATTTTGGTATTGACGCACAAAAATTCCCTTGCAGTGAGGGAGTTCTCGTTCATTGTCTTTTGAATTTGTTCCAACAATTCCAATTTCTGGCATTGTGAAAGTAACAAATTGTCCAGCATAGCTTGGATCAGTGATAATTTCTTGATATCCACTCATTGAAGTATTAAAAACAACTTCCCCAATCTCTGTCCCATCAGCGCCAAAACTTTGTGCCTCTAGCAAAAATCCATTTTCAAAATAAATATAGGCTTTTTTCATAGATAACCTTTTTTCTTCAATTCTTCTTCATAAAGTTTGTTGAAAATCAACTCATATTCATCACTTCCTGCAACAAGTTTGCGTTTATAGTTTTTGAGTTTTTCAAGAACGACTTCTTCTGTTTCATCATAGAGTTTGACATATGAATCAATTGCTTTAAAAATCAGATTTTTGATGGCATTATCAGATAGAGAATAAGAAATCAATTTGCTTTCTGTGAGTGCATTGAGGATTTGATGTGCTAAATTGCTATAGCGATCGTCCCAATTGAGAGGAAAATCATTGTCTTGAGCAACTTGTTTTTTGATCATCCAAAACAACTGACGCTCATCTGCTCTCATAAATTCGATTTCTTCCAGATTTTCTTCAAGCAATATGCGCACTTTTTCATCTAGGGCGATCTCTGTTTTGATATCAGCTTCTAATGTATCAAAAATCGTTTTTTGCAAGCGTTCAATCGAAGCTTTTTCTTCAATGAAAGTGGAATTAAAAAGATCAAAAGCGATTTTGTTTGCTACATAGGGAGCATGTTGTAATTTTATTTTCATTGATCAACCTTTTTTAGGGAGTATTCTAACTTTTTTTTACCTCAAACTCAATAACCCCCTTTTTGATTTTTTAAAAAATAGGTTTTTGTTGAATGGATTCAAGTTTATTTGAGTTGGAGGGGTTGGATATTTTTGTGTAATAAAAAATCTCCCCACCAATACTTTTTTTATAAACACCTTTTGGAATATCAAAATCTCTTTTGAGGCCAGGTTCAAGTTTAAGGAGATTTTTGAAAAAGTAGGCAAAGGCTGGAGGTCCAACAATTCCGCCAGATTCATATTTTCCAATTGGAGAATTGTCATCTCGCCCATACCAAACAATCACTTGAATATCAGGAGAGAATCCGCAAAACCATGCATCAACATTTTCATTGGTTGTACCTGTTTTCCCTGCCAGATCGATCCCTTTTACTTTTGCTCTTTTTCCTGTTCCTTTTGCAACTGCCTCTTCAAGAATGTTGGAAACAAGAAAAGATTGTTCTTTGGATGTGATGTATTCTTCTTGTGTTGTGAAAGTTGTAATTTTCCCAAAGCGATCTTGAACAGAATCAATAAGATAAGGTGTAATCATCGTGCCCTGATTGGAAAAAATCGAGTATTCTTTTGCTGCATCAAGTGGGCTTAGACTCAAGCTCCCAAGCACGATTGACATATCTTTGGGAATATGGTTGAAGCCTAGTTTTTCTATATTGTCATAAATTCTTTCAAACCCAATTGATTCAACTAGATTGATTGTGGCTAGATTGAGGGAATTTGTAAGAGCACTTTTGAGTGTGACAACTCCATTAAAGCTTCTTGAATAGTTTCTTGGTCTCCAATACTCGCCCTCACTGACTTCTTCTGTGATTTGAATATCTTGTTCGTTTTGTTTTTTAGATTGTTGGTCAAAGGTTTTATTGAAACTTCGAGCGATATCTGGGACTTGACTTGCTGGAGAGTATCCATTATCAAATGCAACTTGATAGATAAAGGGTTTGATTGCACTGCCAAATTGACGCTTGGCTTGTGTTGCACGATTGAAAGCGCTCTTATTGTGATCTATTCCGCCTATGAGTGCCAAGATTTTCCCTGTGCGATTTTCTGTAACAACCATTGCACCATTGAGTGTTGTATCTTGCACCTCTTCTTTGGGTGTATTTTTTTCTGTTTTGCGTTTTCTAGATTGAATGCGATCAATGATTCTTTCATATCCTACAACCAATGCATCTTGAGCAATGCGCTGATAGTCTAAATCGATGTTTAATTTGATTGAATATCCACCTCCTTTAAGATTGGGAAGATAAGAAAGCTGTCTGAGTGCCTCATCAATTACATAGGGCGCTTTATTTTGTGTGAGGCTTTGAGAATAGACTTCGGGTACTTCAGCAATACTTGCAAGATATTCTCTCTCAGAAATCCAACCTAGTGTTTTCATTCTCTCAAGAATATTGTTTGCACGAGAGAGGGAAAATTCAAGGTTGCGTGTCGGATCATAGAAGCTTGGGGCACGAGGAAGACCTACAATCATCGCAATTTCTTTGAGCGTCAATTCTTGCAAGGGTTTTTTGAAGTAACCTTGTGCTGCTGCTTTTACTCCATAATATCCATGTCCAAAGAATGTTTCATTTAGATAGCGTTCTAGAATCTGCTCTTTGGTTAGAGCGCGTTCGACTTGGAATGATAGGATTGCTTCTTTGAGCTTACGTGTTAGTGTTTTGTCCCGATTGAGTGCGATATTTTTAACAAGTTGTTGAGTAAGGGTGCTTCCTCCTTCTAAATATTTTCCTGCAAGAACATTTTTGATCATTGCTCTTGAGATTGCATCAAAATTGATTCCACCGTGTTCAAAAAAAAGAGTATCTTCCACTGCAAGGAGGGCTTCAATCATTCTGGGAGGGATTTCATCAAAGTTTGCATAAAATCGCAATTCTTTGTCAAACACATTTGCAACCAATCGCCCCTTGTGATCAAAAAATTGTGTTGCAAGTTCAGGTTGATAATGGATGATTTTTTCTAAGCTTTCTTGCAGTTGAAAATATAATCTAACAAGAAGGGCAGAGAAGATAAGGGTAGCCACGATCAGACACATTAAAAGAGGTTTTTTGATTTTTGCAAACATTGTAGATATCCAGATTAAAGCATTTTTTGGAGTATTTTACATAATTTTTGAGTTTGCATTAATGGGTTTTTTAAATTAAGGCTAATGCGTAATCTTGGCGTTTTTGAGGTGGGTTTTCTAATGGATCCAACAAGGAAATCGTTGCATTTGAGTTCTTCTGCGATTTGAATCATTCTTGCTTGATTTGTAAAAGGGAAGATTGCAATTTGGGATTCTAAAGGGATGGGAAAGAGAGAAGAAAGTGCCTGTCTTTGTTCTTTGAGTTTGGAATGAAGCGTATGAGTGTGGGCTTGAATAAATAAAAGATTTTCGTGTGCTAAGGCAATATCAAAAAGACTTGGAGCCGTTGTATAAATCGAACTTTTGGCTTTGGAAAATAAAAAATCAATAATGCTTTTTTGTCCCAAAACATAGGCTCCATAGCTTCCATAAGCTTTGCTTAGAGTCCCCATTTTGATGTAGTTGGGCAAAATAGGGAGTTGATAGTGATCAAAATAGCCTTTGAGATTTTTTCCAATCACTCCTCCGCTGTGAGCCTCATCGACGATTAAGAGTGCGTTATATTCTTGAGCAATATGAGCAAAATCAACTTTTGCAATATCCCCATCCATGGAATAAACTCCTTCAATGGCAATCAGAATCCTCCCCTTTGTTTGATAGGCTTTGATTTTTTGAAGCAAATCAGATGGGTTGTTGTGAGCAAAGAAGATCGCTTGCTTTCCTAATAGTTTGGCTGGATATTGTCCACTTGCATGATATAGCTCATCAATAAAAATTAAATCATTTTTGCGCACTAGAGTGTCAAAGAGTGCAAGGTTGGCTAGAAAACCGCTGCCAAAAAGTGTGCAGGATTGAAACCCAAAAAACTCAATCAAAAAATCCTCAAAATTTTTATGAATCCAATCATATCCATTGATGGCCATTGAAGATGTTGGAGCGTGGCGAGGGGAGTTTTGTAATCTAATGAATGCGCGATGGAGAAGCTCTTTTTGATGTGCTAGACCTAGATAATCATTGGATGCATAATCCAAAAGATGAGGAGGATGAATCACCTTCTCTCTTAAAAGCTGAGATTTTTTTAAAACCGTTAATTCTTTAGAATATGGCATTATCTCCCTTTTGTGTTGGTATTGCGTTATTTCTCATTATAGTGAGTTATTTGATAAAATCAATCCTTTGTTTTATTTTGTGGAAAGGAGAGGACGTGGAAAGACTTGAGACGCTTGAGGCAATTCTTGAGAGATTGAGAAAAAGCATTAAAGAAAGTAGAATGAAAAATTCCAAACAGCGAGAAGAGGTTTTGGCAGTTTTGTATAAAAGTGGAACCCATCTTAGTCCTGAAGAAATTGCCCAGCAAATTAAGCTTACAGACAAAAGCGCTTCCCTTTCCTCAGTTTATCGTCTTTTATCATTTTTGGAGCAAGAGGGGTTTATCACTGTGCTGAAAACCAATCATGGGGGAAAGCGTTATGAAATAGCATCAAAGCTCCATCATGACCATATTATTTGCCTTGAGTGTGGTGAGATTATCGAATTTGTTGATGAGGAAATTGAGCGACTTCAGCTTGAAGTTGCCCAAAAAATAGGAGCAAAACTCATTAGCCATGATATGCGATTGTTTGTCAAATGTGTTAAGTGTTTGGCAAAGTAAAATCTTCCAATTGGAGAGGATCTCCAAAATCCAAATCCCTTGTTGCTTGTTTTCCAATTACGCTTTGGAGATATTGTGGGTGGATTCCAATATTGGGCCGTTTGATTGTTAGATGATCGGGTGTAAAGATCTCTCCTTTGTAGATTGGCTTTTGAACAAAAATACTGCGAGAAAAGATCCGCTTAGAATCAGTAGGAGAGTTTTGATAATGTGCATCACCCAAAGATTCCCAAGCAAGATGCACTTGTTTAATCATTTCTTTAAATTCGTGTGTATCGAGGCTAAAGGCACTATCTGCTCCACCAAGAAAGCGATCAAGAATAAAATGTTTTTCAATCACACTTGCCCCTAGGCTTGTTGCGATCACAGGAAGCAAAAAGCCAGCACTATGATCAGAAAGTCCAAATTTCACTCCCCATTTTTTTGCAAAATTTGGCATAGCCAAAAGATTTGCATCTTGAAATTTTGCAGGGTAGGCTGATGTGCATTTAAGTAGTGTGATATCGTTATTTCCTGCTTGTTTGCATACATCTATAGCTTGAGTGATTTCCTCATCTGTGGCAATTCCGCTTGAGAGGATGATTGGTTTTTTTGTGCGTGCTACTTGGGAAATGAGATCTAGATCTGTCATTTCAAAGCTTGCGATTTTATACATTGGACATTGAAGTGATTCTAAAAGTTGAAGAGCTTTTGAGCTAAAGGGGGAGCTAAAAATGGTGATTCTAAGATTGCGAGCATATTGAAATAACTCTTCATGCCATTCAAATGGGGTATGAGCTTGCATATAAAGATCATGAAGATAAAGGCCATCCCAAAGCCCGCCTTTGATTTTGAAATGTTCTTTGTGAGATTTAAGAGTGAGGCAATCAGGAGTATAGGTCTGTATTTTGACCGCATGAGCACCTATTTCTTTGGCTTTTTTGATATGTGCTTTGGCAAGTTCTAGATCTTGGTTGTGGTTGGCGCTAAGCTCAGCAACGATCATTGGGGCATTCATTTTAAACTCCAGATGTTTGGATTGAAAATAGTAAGAAAATTATCCGCATTTTGTCTCTTTTTTACAAGATTTAAGCAATAAAGGGGCAAATTTTGCACTCAAGGATTTTTAATCTCTTTTTGCATTGTGAAATGATTTTGATTTTCTTGAGTGATTTGAAAATGATGCTTTTGATAAAAATTGATTGCTTTTTGATTGGATTTGAGAACCTGCAGTGTGAGGGTATTGATCTCGAGTTTTTGCGCGATTTTGGTTAAAAAAAACAGAATCTGATTTCCAAAACCTTTTGCTTTTTTGTCTCTGTAGAGACTTAGGGTTGCTTGAGCTGTAGAGGTTAGGCAGAGTGATCCTACTCCTGCGATATGCCTTCCTCTAAAAAAAGCAAAATACATGTCACTAGGCTGAAGAGAATCAATAAAACGCAGATGCTCTTTGAGCGAGATGAGATGAGGATAGAAGCTTGCTTCCCTGATTTCTTGTTGGTTTCTGAGTTTTAAGACTTGTTTTTTTTCAAACCTTGTTAGCAAAGTGAAGGGCTTGATATTGTGTGGAAGTTGGAGCGAGCGATAAAGCAATGTTTGTGCGAGTTTGGGGAGCTTTGCCCCAAAAGAGATGTGGAGAGGTTGGGTGGTTTTGAGTATTTGGCCAAGCTTTGAGGAGAGGTGAGAGAAGGGATTAAAGAGGACGGGAATCTTGTTTTTGTAGGCATTGAGCTGAGGCTTTTGGTTGGGGGCGATGCATATGGCGATGATTTTTTTGTTGCGAGCGATGGCTTCATTGAGGCTTCCTCCACCCGCTGTGATGATGTATTCACTGCGATCAATGAGCGCACAAATTTCTTTGGAAGAAAGGTTGGCATATGTGGCTTTTGGAAAATATGGATTGATGATAATGGGATCAAAAAAAGAGGGGAGGGAATCTAAAATGGATTGAATAAGAGAGGATTGATCACTTCCTCCTGGAGTAATAAGGATTTGATTGGGGGTTTGTTGAGTAGAAAGAGAAGTTTGAAAAATAGGATTTAAAATCACATAGTCTTTGCCAGAGTATTTGCTTGATGATAAGAGGGTGGGGCTCAAGATAAGGGCCTTTTTGGGATAATGAATGCGATGAAAATCATCTAAGCAAAGCATCGCTTTAGAGAGCTTGGATAATTGGTAATAGAACTTTGATTCCATTAAATAGCTATCAATGATGACTAAATCATAAGCTTGGGTTGGAATCTGAGAGGGGAGATGATGAAAGGTAATGTGAAAATGGAGCATTGGAAAGGTTTGCTGAAAGATTTGGATGAGATTTTCGCATCGTTTTAGATGGCCTAGTCCATATTGCTTCCCCCATTCGCAAAACACATCAATTTTCATACAATAACTTGTATTTGAGTTTGGCAAGCTCAAAATCTTGGAGAGTATCAATATCTTGAACTTGCAGATTTGAGAGGATGAGAGGGTGGCTTTTGGGAGAAAAGATGGGAATCTTGTGCCTAAAAGTATCAGTAAGTCCAAAATAAAATTGTCCAGCATCATGATAGAGTGAAGGCAAATCTTGAGAGCGTGTGTTTTGATATTGAGGGTAGAGCATTTGTAATGTTTGGTTTTCAAAGCCAAAGCTTCTAAAAGGTGTAAAAGAAAATTCTGTTGCTGAAAAAACATAGGAGGGGGATTGGTCGCATAAAATCTGATAGGCTTGATGTAGTGTTTGAGGAGATAAAAGCGGAGCAGTAGGATAGAGACAGCATAATGGCACAGAATCTCCAAGATCACAGCGTTCAATCGCATCAAGCACGACTTCCAAAGTTGGCGTAAAATCATCACTTAATGATGCATCTCTCAAAAAGGGGACTTCCGCTCCATATTCTTGGGCAATAGAGGCGATAGTCGGGCAATCTGTTGATGCGATAATGCGAGAAAAAAGATTGGATTTGCGTGCGGTGAGAATGCTATAAGCAATGAGAGGCTTGCCTAGGAAGTCTTTGATATTTTTGTGTGGGATGCGCTTGCTCCCCCCTCTTGCTGGGATAAGCGCAATCGCTTGGGGATCTAGAAGGGCCATTGATCTTCAATCGCTTCTGTGGTGGGTTTTTGTCGTGTTGTATTGCTTATAGCTCCTATGCTTTTGTATTCAATCTTTGCATCTGCAATGAATTTGGATTGGATCGTGTTTTCGCGTGAAATATCATAAGGGCGAATCACTCCACTTAATCGCATCACTTGCTTTTCTCCATCTACAAGGATTTCTTTGTTGCCATAGATGAAATAATTTCCATTTTCAAGGACTTTAACAATCCTTGCAGTGATCGTCATTTTTGTGGCTTGAGAGCGGTTTTGATTCCCTCCGCCTTGGAAGTTTGAGGTGTTATTACTTTTTTGGAGTGAAAAATTTGCTTGATTGTTGAGATAGTCTGTAGCTTCTTTTTGGGATGCATCATCTCCATTATAGGTGATAGTAGGTGGAGTGACATTTCCTCCTGAGCTTCCATTGTAGGTTTTGTTTGTATTAAAAGAAGATTCTGAGCTTTCATCGATGATGATTGTGATGAGATCATCAGGTTTCATCGCTCGACGATCGGCAAAAAGAGGACGATCTCCTTGTCCAAAAAGACTGCCTGCTTTATTAAATTCTGGAATAAATTCTTTTTCGGGCATATTTTCTACATAATCTGGGGGATTGAAATCAATTTGTGGATCCACTGCCTTAAGAAGACTAAAAAACAATAGGCTAAAATACATTTTTTTCACTACGCAATCCTTTACTTTATGAGTGAATTTTGTTGTGAAAAAGCAAAAACAATTCCAAAGGGGAACAAATGAGTCAGATTAAAACAAAGATGATGCAAGATTTGAAAGAATCGATGAAGAGTGGAGATACTTTTAGGCGTGATACATTGAGAATGCTCAATGCTTCTTTTAAACAGGTTGAGGTTGATGAACGCATAGAGCTTGATGATGCAAGAGTGGTGCAGATCCTAAAAACTGCACTCAAGCAGAGAGAAGACGCATTGCAATCTTATCTTCAAGCTCAAAGAGAGGATTTGATCCAAAAAGAAAGGGGGGAAATTGATATAATCCTTGCTTATCTTCCAAGGCAACTTAGTGATGAAGAGCTAGAAAAGAAAGTGCAAGAACTTATCCAACAGACTTGCGCTGAGGGACTAAAGGACCTTGGAAAAGTGATGAGTGCAAGCAAAGCCTTATCTGATGTAGCAAGTGGAAAAAGAATCAGTGAAATGGCAAAGAAACTTCTAAAATAAGGAGAAGAAAATGAAAAAACCAGCCTTAGTTGTGCTTTCTGGAGCTTGTTTTGTGCTTGGATCTGGATTTAAGCTCAATGAACATAGTTTGAACTCAATTGCCTTGAGTTCAGCTTATGTGGCTGGTGCAAATGGTGCTGATAGCGCATTGTATAACCCTGCAAATATGGGAATGGGAAAATTTTCCAATAAACATGAAATTGAGATTTCTACAACTTGGCTTCATGTCCCACGCTTTGATTTTACGACGGATTTTACAAAGATCAAAAATGAGATTGGGAGAGATCAAGGGGTGCAAACAGTGTGTACTCCTGAAAATTGGTTGGGAAATATTACTTGCGCGATCGCTTCATCTCAACTTCCTAATATCGCTCCAAGTGCCTCTAAGGCTGATGGAAGTGCAAATGCAACGCATTTTGTCTATCCTGAAATTTTTTATAAATCTCCTAGCTTTTATGGGTTTAATGTGGGATTGTCTGTAACGGCTCCTTCTGGGATGACGATTGATTGGGATGGAGAGGGGGGAAAGTTTCTTGATTCTAGTTTTATTGCAATGATTGAGGCAAACCCTGTATTGTCTTTTAAGATCGCTAATTGGCTTTCGATTGCCGGAGGGGGAAGGGTGATCTATGGGATGGGGAAATTCCAAAACTCACTTTATGTCCCCTATCAAGCCTCAATGTTTCAAAATATCGCTGGAGGTAAAATTACCATCACAAGCAAGGGAACAACAGCTGTAGATCAAATCTCTGATACTCAAGGTTGGGGTTATGGATGGAATGTCGCAATGACGCTCAAGCCATTTTATGCTTGGAATCAGGGCTTTACTATCTCTGCTACTTATCGATCTCCTGTTCATATTGATCTTGAAGGAAAGCTGAGTGCAAAAGCAAGGACTGGCACAGAAGAAAACCCCTTGATCACAGCAGATATGGATGCTGATCTTACTCTCTCCACAGATATTCCTCCTATTTTGCAGGTGGGTATATCTCAGCAGTTGGGGAGTTTTTTGGTGGAATTTGTGTATGAGCGAAATTTTTGGAGTTATGGTGATAAGTTTGAATTCAATTACAAAAATCAAAAATTTAGCAATATTTCTGGAAGTCAAGCTCACCAAATCGGATCTACAGAGGCTGAGAGGGTGGCTTATATAGAGAAGATGATGGGTGGAGCTGATTATGATGCTGTCGCAATCGGAAGAGGGTGGAAAGATACCAACTCTTATCGTTTGGGTGTGACATATGGGGTAGGACAAAAATTCCGAGCGATGGCTTCGATTGCTTATGATGAGACGCCTGTCCCAAGTGATGCGTTTGGAATCCCTGATGCTGATGGTTATATGGTAGGCGTTGGGGCACGCTATTCGATGTTTAATGATTCTTTAGATGTAGGTGCGGCTTATTCGATGACTTTTAAAGACAATAGAAAATCTCCCATTCAATCCAAAGATGGTTGGGGAAAACTCCAACTTGTCAATGTCTCTATGGCTTGCCGATTCTGAAATTTATCGGTTTTTCTTATAGGGTTGCTTGATTAAATTTGCAACATAACCCTATAATCGAGCTTTTAAAAATTATAGAGATTCTTTTTTGTGTATTTTTGTATTTTGTATCGACTACTAAATTTTAGGATCGGAAAAATGACTTTTGCAGAGACCAAAAGAGATTTCAATCTCTCGATAACATTTTAGTTCATAGTTGCAGATATGGAAATATGTATTTTTAAACTCTTCTAGAGGAAGCTCACAGATTTTTCCACTTCTTTTTGTGAATCAATGAGCAAAATTCTCTGCATTGTAGAGGTGTTGCACAGAAACGCAAAGTCTTAAATTGAAAGCCATTTTCTATCCTTATCTTAGTTTTGATTTATCAGATGTTCTTTGATAAAATTAAGCCTTTTTCTTCTCAGCTTTATCCAAAGGTTCATTATGTCAAATACTCGTCCGATTCCACATAAAATTACAAATTCTAAATTTATCAATAACACAGATATCAAGCTTAAAGATAAGCTTTTTCAGATCATTAATAATTCTGCACAAAATATAAGTTATCTTGATTTTCTCATTGGCTATTTTCAAATTAGTGGATTTAAGCATCTCAATGACATTATCAAGAATAAACTTGATCAGATTGAAGAGATAAGAATTCTTGTAGGGATTAACCTAGATCCTATTATCGCTGAGCTTGTAGATAAAAACATTGATTTTACGACAGCAAAAAAAGAGAGGTTTATTAAACAATTTGCCAAAGAGCAAGTCGATCAGCTTAATCATGATAAAAATTATTCACAAGACACGGATCTCTCTATTTATCAGCTCCTTGAAGCTATAAAGAGCGAGAAGATAAAAATGCGTATCATTCGTGAAAAAGGAGTTCATGCAAAATTCTATGTAATGAGTTGTAAGCCCCAACTTGTCACAAAAGCTAATGGGGAGCAGAACTATGATTATCAAGGCTCTGTTATTGTCGGAAGCTCTAATCTTAGCCATAATGGACTTGTTAAGCACTATGAATTTAATGCAGAATTAAGAGATAGTCAAGATATAGAAACTGCTCTTTATGAATTCAATCAACTATGGGAAAAGAGTGTTGAGGTTTCATTGGGTGATATAGAAGTAATTGAGCAAGAGTCTTATCTCTCTACGCTCTCTCCACAAGAGCTTTATTATAAAATGCTTATAGAATATTTTGGGATGGATAGAATTGAAAGGGATAAGGGTATTGAATCTCTCTTTCCTGAGGGTTACAAAGCCTTGGAATATCAAATTTATGCCATTAAGGATGGCTTAAATAAGCTAGAAAAATATAATGGCTTTTTCCTCTCTGATGTTGTGGGATTAGGAAAAACTCTTATCGCTACAATTATTGCCCAGAAACTTGAAGTCAGTGGAAGGCTTGGGGGGAAAATCCTTGTTACTTGTCCCCCTGCACTTAAAGCAAGCTGGGAAGACCATTTTGATAAAGTAGGTATCAATCGCCACACAACAATAAAAACCCACGATATGCTCCACGAAATCACAGATCCACAAAACTATGGAATGGTGATAATTGATGAATCGCATCGGTTTAAGTCCAAAGCATCCCAACGCTATGAGCAGCTTTACCGAATATGTAAAGAAGAAACAAAATATATAAAAAAAGTAATTCTCCTATCTGCCACACCTCAAAACAACTCACCTCAAGACCTAGCAAATCAAATCTATTTTTTCACTGACCCAAGAAACTCACGCATAGGAAAACTCCGCAACTTGGAGGAGTTTTTCAAAAAGATTCAAAAAGAGTATAAGACCATAAAAGACAAGCTTAAAGAACTGAGCGAAAAAAAAGACACAGCAACAAACAAGAAGCAAAAAGAAGAGCTCAAAGAGCAATTGCGTGAAATTTCCAATAGAATGAGAGATGAAGTGCTTAAATACATTATGATACGACGCACTCGAAACGATGTAAAAGCGCTTTATAAAGACGATTTAGACTCTCAAGGTATTGCTTTTCCCGATACTCCTGCTCCAACGCCACTTGAATACGAACTAAAAGACAAGGTGAGGGACTTAACAGAGGAAACACTCAAGCTTCTCAAGATTGAACCTAACACAATCGGAAAATATGGTTATTACCGCTATTTGATTTATCCAAACCTCACTCCTGAAGGACAAGAAGCCTATCAAGAGCGAATGGGGACAAAAAAGAATGGGGAATTTTATGAGCAAACCGCAGAGAGATTGACAGGGCTTATGAAATCCCTAATGTTTAAACGTTTCGAATCAAGTATTTATTCATTTAAACAAACTCTTAAACGACAAATTGCTTCACTTGAAAAACTCATCGGAATGATGGAAATCAAAAAAATCTTCATCCCTATGAAAAATCTTAGTAATCTTGATGCTTACTATGAAGCACTCGAAAGCGATAATGAATACGGAATAGATGAGGAATTTTATGAGCAATACAAAGATAAGCTCATGAATCTTGCATATTCTGATTTTGAGCCTGATTATCTTGACAAGCTCAAAAGCGACTTGACTGTCTTAAGGATTTTGTTAGAGAAGTGGGAAGAAATTAATGAAGATTCCAAGCTTGAGAAATTAGTAGAGCAAGTCAAAATCCAACTAAAGAGAAAAATTCAAGGAGATACCCCTAAGGTCATTATTTTTACAGAAGCCCAAACAACAGCTCACTATCTCAAAAATCAGCTAAGAGAGCTTTTACCACAATATGGATTATTGCAGGTTGATTCTGATAATCGCAAAGACTATCAAGACAAAATCAAAGAAAACTTTGATGCCAATCTTTCTCAAGAGCAATGGAAGCACGATATTCAAATCCTTATCTCCACTGACACCCTCTCTGAGGGTGTTAATATGCACAGAGCTGATACCCTCATCAACTACGATGCACCTTGGAATGCCACAATCCTAATGCAAAGAGCAGGAAGAATTAATCGTGTAGGAACACAACATAATAGTATCTTTGTCTATAACTTCCAACCAAGCAATATTGGGGAAGAAACGCTTAAATTTGGAAAACAAGTCTATCAAAAACTCCAAAGCTTCCATTTCACACTTGGAGAAGATAATGCAGTCTATACTCCTGAAGAAGAAGCAGGAACTCAGGGCCTCTACCAATCAAGCAAAAACAAAGGAGAAGAGATTGATCCTGAAGTAGAGTTCTTGGCAGATATTCTTGAGCTTTATAGGAATAATCCAAAAGAATTCCATCGTATCAAATCTCTACCAAATAAGGTTAGGAGCTCAATGATTGGAGAGAATGAGAGCTTTTTTTATTTCAAGCAAAGTGTGCAAGAAATTCATCCAAATCGCACGCTGGAGTTTTTGGGAGAATATTTTTATCAAGTCTATACACAAGGATGCGCTCGGAAAGTAGAAAGGGTTGATTTCTGTCAAATGGCTCAACATCTTAAGGCTCATCTTGCGAGCACTCCAATGCCACTCTCAAAAGACTTGCATTATACTGATGCAGATTTAGTCTGGAGAGTTCACGACGAAGAAGTCAAAAATCCACAAAGGAATACAAATCACTTAGACAAAAAAGAGGTAAATGAGGCAAAGTTTTATATTCAACACAATGTATTGCTCACTTTAGAAGAAAAAAATTGTTTAATCCAAGCTCTTGAGAGAGGTGTGTATATTGATAGCTCAATAAGGAAGCAAATCATTGCAGGAAAGATTGATTTGAATGAGCTTGCAAATGAACTCAAAGAAAAAATGAGGATTGAGAATAGTAAGTCCAAAGTTACAATCCGATATGCCAAACCTTCACTACAACTTAGCTACACAACAAAAAAAGGATAGATAATGGATATTGCAACAGAGATTTCAAGCTTCATAACAAAAGAATTTGACATACAAAGATATAAGGACTTTATTTTGTATATTTTTTTAAAAGGAGAGGAAATTGAGTTTTTGACAGAGGATTTTGAAGAGCCTGAAGAAAAATTTACCTATATCAAAAAAGAATATTGCCTACTTCCTGAACCGCTAAACTTGGGGAACTTTCAAAAACTTCAATTTTATGTCTTCGAAGTAGATTCTGTTAATGCCAAGATTGGACTCTACAAAGAACTCAAAAAAAGACTTGAAACTATTGATTCCAGTGCGGTCTTAGCTTGTTTTTACGAAAAAGGCAATCCTACTTTTAGACTTTCTCTTATTACTCGCTCACTCAATGAGCAAGGAAAAATCGACTATAGCAATCCTAAACGCCAAAGCTTCACTCTGGGAAAAAATGAAACAACCAACACAGCAAAACAAAACTTTCAAAAACTCTATATAAATTGGCAATCCTCTTCTACACAAGCTACCTTAAGTGAAGCCTTTTCGGTTGAGCCTGTTACAAAAGCATTTTTTGAGGGATATAAAAAACTCTATGATGAAAAGTTCGCACTTCTCTCAAGTAATCAAGCCATTATCAATATCTTCACAAAAGTATTTCCCCAAGAAGACCCTCAAAAAGTCATTTCTGCTTTTGTCAAAAAGCTTTTAGGACGAATTGTATTTCTCTACTTTATTCAAAAGAAAGGTTGGTTAGGTGTCCCAAAAGATGGAAAATGGGGAGAGGGAGATAAAAAATTCCTCATAAATCTTTTTGATAACCACAATGATGATTTCTATGAGAAAGCCTTAGCACCTCTATTTTTTGAAAGCCTCAATAAAGACAGAAGAGAGGATGAGGACTACTCGCCCACTTTTGATTGCAGGATCCCATTTCTTAATGGTGGGCTTTTTGAAGAAAATGGCATTGATCGAGATGAAATGCTTTGCGAACTGCTAGATAAGGAGTTTTTTGCTGATATTTTTGAGCTCTTTGAACTCTACAATTTCACAATCGATGAATCTACTCCTAGCAAAATCGAAGTGGGCATTGACCCTGAAATGCTTGGAAAAGTCTTTGAAAACCTAATTGACTATAACAAAGAAACTGGAGCATTCTATACTCGCAGAGGAATTGTGCATTTTATGTGCAAAAACTCACTTGTTCTCAAACTCACTCAAGTCTTTGGTGAAGAAAATCAAGAACATATAGAAAATCTTATCTATAACCAAGAGAGTGACAATGACTTTGCTAGAAAAAAAGGAAGTAAAGTCCTTAGTACTCTAGAAACTCTAAAAATCCTAGACCCAGCCATTGGCTCAGGAGCTTTCCCTATGGGATTACTTAGTGAAATTCTCTCTATCCATACCACACTCAACGAAGCTCTTGATGATTCAAAACTTGCAGAGACAAAAAGAAAAATCATCGAAAACAATATCTATGGAATTGACATCGACTCAGATGCGATCGAGATAGCCAAACTCCGCTTTTGGCTCTCAATTGCAGTCGATGAGGAAGAGCCACGACCTCTGCCAAATCTTGACTTCAAATTTATGCAAGGCAATAGTTTGCTAGAAACTCTTGAGGGATTTGAGCTACTTCCCAAAGACTTACTACTTACAGGCTCGGCTCCTATTGATTCTCTCTTTAGTAAAAAAGAGCTAGGACTGCAAGAGGACTTGCTAGATTATGGAAATAAACAAGACTCAGCCTTTATCTCAATCAAAGACAATATCCACACCTTTTTCAAAACCACAGACCCAAACAAAAAACAGAAGCTCAAAGAGAGTATTCGCAATGAGATTGCCAAAATCCTAGAAGAGCAAATAGAAAATGGGGAAAACAAGCTTGGCAGGATAGAAAAAGACATCGCGGAAATCAAGGCTCACGGAGGCAAAGAAAGCAAAAAAATCAAAGACCTTGAAAAACAATACGACAAACTTTTTACTCAACTTAACAATGCCTATAAATTCCAAGAAAGCTTCATCAATGGAGGTTTTCGCACAGATTTGCTCTTCCTCTATAAGCTCTTTTTTGGAGAAGTATTTCAAGAGGGTGGATTTGACATTGTCATTGGAAATCCCCCTTATATTAGACAAGAAGATATTTTTCTCAAAGATCAAATAAGGATAGAATTTGGTGCTTTCTTTAATGGCACTGCCGATATTTTTACCTACTTTTTTGCCAAAGGGATTCAAGTCCTCAAACCCAGTGGAATTCTCTCTTTCATTGCCAGTAATAAATGGACTAGAGCAGGGTATGGCACACCTCTAAGGAAACTTATCCTCTCCAATACTATTTCAAGCTATATTGATTTCAATGGTGTCAAAGCTTTTGAAAACGCCACAGTAGATACCTCTATTGCCACTCTTATCAAGACTCCTTCTATTGAGGATTGGATTTTCCCTACTTTTGCTCTCCAACAAAACCAAAATCCTCAAGCAGTCCTAGATAACGAAAAAATGATTTTCTCTTTCCTTTCTCGCAACTCTATCTCTATGGTAAAATCTTATCTCTAAGAAGATTGTTTTGTTTTTGGGGATACAAAGCTCCTTGCTCTCAAAAAGAAAATTGAGTCTATCGGCACACCGCTCAAAGAGTGGGATATCTCTATCAATTATGGAATCAAAACAGGCTGCAACGAAGCCTTTATCATCACCGCTGAAAAAAGAGAAGAGATTCTAAACAGCTGCAAGACCAAAGAAGAAAAACAAGCCACAGAAAAGATCATCAAGAAAATGCTAAGAGGGCGGGACATCAAACGCTACTCTTATGAGTGGGCGGATTTGTGGATTATCACCATTGAATTTGGAGCTCATCAATATTTGCAAGAAAAACATCCTAGTATCTATTCCCATTTATTGCAATATCAAGATAGGCTCAAAGCAAGGGGACAATGCACCAATAAACCTGCCACAGATAAGAAGCCCTATTTGGGACAGCATCATTGGCTTGAGCTAGACAACAATCCAACAAGGGGATATTTTTCAAACTTTGAGAAAGAAAAGATTGTTTATAGTGAAATTGTGAGGGAGCCTCAATTCTTTTTAGATACGGAGTGCTTTTTTGCTGAAGCTACTGCTTTTGTAATGACGGGAAAAAATCTTAAATATCTTATAGGTTTCCTTAATAATTCTTTTGTTGCTTTTATGTTTAAAACATTTTATGCGGGAGGGGGACTAGGGGAAAGTGGCTATCGATATAAAAAAGCATTTTTGGAGAAACTTCCAATTCCTAAAATCACAGAATCAAACCAATCCACAGCAGAGCAAATCATCGCTTTAGTGGAGGAAATTCTAAAAGTAAAAGATCAAAATCCCAAAGCCAACACTTCAGTCCAAGAGAGCAAAATCGATGAGCTTGTCTATCAGCTTTACGCCCTCACCTCCGAAGAAGTCGCTATTATTGAAAGCAGGGAGTAAGGGTGAATTTAAAAGGGTTGTCACTCCAAGAACAAGATGAAGCGATTGAGGAAATAGCCTCTTCTCTCAATATTCCAAAAAAATATATTCACTATGATTTTACGGACACCCCCTACTTTGTCATACAAGATAGAAATTATCAAGGAAACAATAGGCTTGAAGATGAGGATAGGCTTTATATAGAAGATTTTGATTTTAAGCTTCTGAAAAAATATACCCTCTTCTTTATTGAATGTGATATCTATGTTTACTTTTGCCCAACTTGTATCGATGTTGATACCCCTCATGCCTTTCGTTTTGATGGATGCGTTTTTTACGATTCGATTGTATTTGATTATTTATATCTTTCTATTCAATCTTTTATTGCTAGACATTGCCATTTTTTGGGAGATGTGGATATTTGTTTTCCATTTGAAAATGATTCTTGTTTTGAGTATTGTTATTTTGAGGGATGGGTCAATTTTACTAATGCTATCTTTAAAAAAGATATTAGTTTCTATGGCTCGACATTCAACCGATGTCCTAACTTTTCGAAAACACGCTTTGGAGGAAATATTAATATTATCAACACTAATCTTGATTTTGATTTTTTTCAAACAGAAGAAGTTATTGTAAGTAAATGGATGGAAGACAGCATTGATCTCGATATAAAAACACATCTTTCTTTTGTTGCTAATGATTTTCGCGATAGTTTTAGAATCTTTAAAAACACTCTCTCTAAAGAAGGTAATCTCCTTGATGCTTCAAATTATCATCGAGTAGAACTCTATTGCAAAGAAATCGAGTTAGATTCCAAAAACCCTCCAATCCTCTCTAGAGAATGGATCGATAGATGGCAACTTTTTTTCTATCGCCATACTTCAGACCATCACACCGATTTGCTCAAAATCATCTCTTGGGTGATTATTGCGATTGGGATTTTTGGATTTGGATTTTTTATTGTGAAATACTATCAAGATGTATCTATTCTCTCATACCTGTCTCCCTATGGTGTAGCGTTAAGCTTGGCAGGAATGGTATGTCTTGGAATATTTTGGGTTATGGGTTATATCAAAAAACTTTTTTTATTTGCAGGAGTTGGACTTATCTCCACTCTGTGGATTGCTTGTTATAAGCCCACTCTTATCTTTGGGGCAATAAATCTCATTGACAAAACCTCTCGCTCAGGATTGGAAAACTTCATCCTAGTTCTCTATACTCTTGTGATGATTCTCTTGCTCTTCTCCCTCCAAAAAACCGCACGCAAAAACTCTATCGTGCCAAGCTAGAAAATATATGATGAAATGTTTGGATAAAACTGACCCTGATAGGCTTTAGCATTTTTAAGAAATCAAATGTTGGCAAAGGGATTGTAGAGTTTTTGCTTTAGAGGGTCTTTTTTGATGTGAGGGGGAGGGGTTATTTGTATCAATTTTTTCTAGGTACTCTTTTGAAGAATTTCCAAATCATTTTTTGCTTTTGATATAGCTCTTAAGGATCTAGCTTGATTGATCTTTATTGCGATCAATAGTATCGCTGTATCAACCAATAGCAATATATTAGGAGAGCTCTATCTACTCTCCACTCCCTCCCATTGCTTCGCTTTGGGCGTGCGCGATAAGAGGATTGATGACTTGATCAAGATTTCCGCCAAGCATCACTTCTTCTAGGCTATAGAGTGTGAGGTTGATTCTGTGGTCTGTTAAGCGATTTTGTGGGTAATTATATGTGCGAATTCTTTCGCTTCGATCCCCGCTCCCTACTTGATTTTTTCTAGCTTCGGCATTTTGGCTTTGTTGGGCTTCTAATTCTGCTTCATAGATTCTAGCTTTGAGGATTTTCATCGCTTTGTCTTTGTTTTTGTGCTGGGATTTTTCATCTTGCATTGAGACGCTGATCCCTGTAGGGATATGCGTGATCCTAACTGCAGAATCTGTGGTATTGACACATTGCCCTCCATGCCCTCCAGCACGAAATACTTCTATTTTGAGATCATTTGGATTGATGACAACCTCGACATCATCTACTTCAGGCATAATCGCCACAGTCACCGCAGAGGTATGCACACGCCCTTGAGATTCTGTTTCTGGCACTCTTTGCACGCGATGTGTTCCGCCCTCATATTTGAGTTTGGAATAAGCTCCATTTCCCTTGATGAGGGCGATCACTTCTTTGTATCCCCCTACATTGTTTTCACTTGAGCTGATGATTTCGACTTTCCATTTTTGTAAATCTGCATAGCGACAATAAGCCTTGAATAAGTCCCCCACAAAGATTCCTGCCTCATCTCCTCCAGTCCCTGCACGGATTTCAAGGTAGATATTCTTGCTATCATTTGGGTCTTTGGGGATCAAAAGAAGCTTGATTTCTTCTTCTAGTCTTTTTTTCTGTTCTTCAAGGGTTTTAAGCTCCTCTTTTGCAAGCTCGCCTAGTTCTTTATCTTCCAAAAGGAGTTTATTCTCCTCGATATTTTGAAGTGTTTGGATGTAGGATTTTGCACTCTGAACAATATCGCTTATATCACTTTGCTCTTTGCTAAGGGTCGTAAGGGATTTGATATCGTTGATAATTTCTGGAGTTGTGAGTAGGTGTGTGATTTCTTCATAGCGTGCAATAATGGGTTTGAGTTTTTCTACAAGCATTGTAATACCTTAGAGATGAAAAAATAGAGTTGGAGTTTGTGTGTCGGGATATAATCCCAACAATTTAAATGAAATTAGGCTGCTTGAAGAGCAAACTTTTTTACATAAGCGTTGAGTCGGCTTACTTTTCTTGATGCTGTATTCTTTTTCAAGATCCCTTTGCTGACAAATTTGTGAAGCTCTCTGTTTGCAATCTTTAAGCTCTCTTGTGCTTTATTAAGATCCTTTGCACTTACTGCTTCTCTTACAGCTCGAATGATATTTTTCATTCGAGTGCGGTAATAGCGGTTTCTTTCTGTTCTTTTGATTGTTTGTCTGATTCTTTTTTCTGCGGATTTGTGATTTGCCATTTTAAGCTTAGTCCTTTTTCTATGAAATTTTAAGGCAAAATTACGCCTTAGATAATTTGTCAAATAAACTTGCGATTATACTTCAAAATTTTGGAGAAAAGGATGAAAATTTTTGGTACAGATGGCGTAAGAGGAAAGGCTGGAGTTGAGATTACCGCTATTAAAGTTTTGCGTTTAGGGATCGCTGCTGGGATTTTTTTCAGAAAACATTCTATTACAAATAAAATTTTAGTCGGGAAGGATACAAGGCGTAGTGGATATATGATCGAGAATGCCTTAGTGTCGGCTTTGACTTCTGTTGGATATGATGTGATACAGGTAGGACCTATGCCAACTCCAGCGATTGCGTTTTTGACTGAAGATATGCGTTGTGATGGGGGGATCATGATCAGTGCAAGTCACAATCCTTATGAGGATAATGGCATTAAATTTTTTGATCGCTTTGGATTTAAGCTTGATCGCGATGCGGAGAAAGAAATCGAGGAGATTCTATTAGATGGGGAGAGATTAGAAAAAGAGTTTAAAAGCGGGAAAGAAATAGGAAGCTCAAAGAGGATTGATGATGTGTTGGGGCGATATATTGTGCACATCAAAAACTCTTTCCCAAAAGATTTGAATTTGCAGGGTGTGAGAATCGCTCTTGATGTGAGTAATGGGGCTTCATATAAAGTTGCGCCGATGATCTTTCAAGAGCTTGGGGCAGAAGTGATTGTGATCCATGATGAGCCAAATGGTTTTAATATCAATGAAAAATGTGGAGCTTTGTATCCCCAAGAGCTTGCTAATGCGGTCAAGGAATATCGTGCGGATGTGGGATTTGCTTTTGATGGAGATGCTGATCGTTTGGTGGTTGTGGATGAGAAGGGAAATGTTGTTGATGGAGATAAGATTTTGGGAGCTTTGGCCCTCTATCAGAAAGAAAATGATTTCCTCTCTTCATCAAAAATCATTGCAACATCAATGAGTAATCTTGCGCTTGAAGAATTTTTGAAATCCAAAGGGTTAGAGCTTGTTCGAAGCGATGTGGGCGATAAATATGTGTTAGAAGAGATGCAAAAGCACAATGCAAACTTTGGGGGAGAGCAAAGTGGGCATATTATTTTTTCTTCTTTTGCTAAAACTGGTGATGGAATCACAAGTGCTCTTCAAGTGATGGCGATGATCAAAAGATCCTATAAGCCAGCCTCTCAAGTTTTATCACCATTTTCTTTATACCCAAGTCAGCTGACCAATCTCAATGTAGCTTCAAAAAAGGATTTGATGACTCTTGAGGGATATCATAAATTGCTTCAAGAGATCGAGAGTGAGGGGATGCGTCATCTCATCCGATACTCTGGGACAGAAAATAAGCTTCGCATCTTGCTAGAGGGGAAGGATCAAGAAAAGATTCTAAAAAAAATGCAAGTTTTGGTTGAATTTTTTGAGAATGCTTTGGGCGCAGTTTAGAATCGATTTTGTTTTTAAAAATCAAGAGAGGAATTTGTTTTGAAAGAAGATTTTTCTTTGTGTCCATGTAGAGTTTGGGAAAATATCAAGCTCCATCCTATTAGAGTGTTGCTGTATCTCTTGCTAGGAGGAATTGTTTTTTGGCTTGATCAAGAGATTAAAAATCTCATTATAGATGGGTTTAGGTATGAAGGAAGCGTGATCTCTATTGTGTATGTCCTCAATGATGGCGTTGCGTTTTCGATGTTTTCTTTTTTGGGAGAATCTCTTAAGTGGATTCAGTTATTCTTAGTGATTGCCGTAGCATATTGCGTTTTGGTTTCTAAAGATTTTTTAAGAATCTTTTTTGCTTTTTCTTTGATCGTGGGGTCAGGGGCTTCAAATCTTTATGATCGCTTTGTGATGGGAGGTGTGGTCGATTATATTTATTGGCATTATAAATTTAAATTTGCGATTTTTAATTTTGCAGATGTTTTGATTAATATAGGGGCTATAACCCTTATTATTTATTTTCTTAGACAAAAAAATGAGTCGCGTAGTGTATAATCACGGCTTTTTATAAAAATGAGAGAGGTTATCTTTGTCTGAAGTTATAGGTATTAAAACAAAAGAGGGGGTTTTTGATCTTTGTACATCTAAAGAACTTGGGATTGTCGGAGATGAGATTCTTTTTGACAATTCTTTTGAATCTCTATCGATTATCCGCCATTCTTGTGCTCATTTGATGGCTCAAGCAATCAAATCTCTTTATCCTAGTGCGAAATTTTTTGTTGGCCCTGTTGTAGATGAAGGGTTTTATTATGATTTTGAAGTAGAGGAAAAAATCTCAGAGGAAGATTTGGCAAAAATTGAAGCAAAAATGAAAGAGCTTGCTAAATCTGGCTTTGAAATCACAAAGGTGACTTTGCCACGCGAAGAAGTGATTGCTAAATTTAAAGATGATGATTTGAAAATGGCTGTGATTTCTCGAATCGATTCTCCTAATCTCAGTATCTATTCTCAAGGAGATTTTGAGGATTTGTGTCGTGGTCCGCATTTGCCCAATACTAAATTTCTTCATTCTTTTAAGCTGACAAAGATTGCTGGAGCATATTTGGGAGGGGATGAAAAAGCAAAAATGCTTACCCGAATTTATGGGATCGCTTTTGCTGATAAAGAATCTCTGAAACAATATCTTTTTCAACTTGAAGAAGCAAAAAAAAGAGATCATCGCAAGCTTGGTGTTGAGCTTGGTTTGTTCACTTTTGATGAAAGTGTTGGTGCAGGACTTCCAATTTGGCTACCAAAAGGAGCGCGATTAAGACGCACGCTTGAGGGATTGCTAACTAGGGCACATATCATTAGGTATTATGAGCCTGTAAGGGGACCAGAACTTCTAAAAAGCGATCTTTGGAAAGTCAGTGGACACTACGCAAACTATGGTGAAAATATGTACTTCACACAAATTGATGAAGTTGAATATGGAATGAAGCCGATGAATTGTGTAGGACATATCAAAGTGTATCAAAGCTCAATTCGTTCTTATCGTGAGCTTCCACTAAGATTTTATGAATATGGGGTGGTGCATCGCCATGAAAAAAGTGGTGTTTTGCATGGATTGCTTCGTGTGAGAGAATTTACTCAAGATGATGCACATATTTTTTGTAAGCCAGATCAAATCCGGTCAGAAGTTGTCTCAATTGTCAAATTTGCTCAAAAAATTATGGATGCATTTGGTTTTAGCTATGAGATGGAAATTTCAACAAGGCCAGAAAAATCAATCGGGGATGAAAAAATTTGGGATATTTCTACAGAGGCTTTAAAGGATGCATTGAATCTATGTGGTATTCAATACGGAATTGATGAGGGTGGAGGTGCATTTTATGGACCTAAGATTGATATCAAGATTACAGATGCGATTGGAAGAAAGTGGCAATGTGGAACCATTCAGATTGATATGAACTTGCCTGAGAGATTTGAGTTGAGTTATATTGATGAGGATAATGCTTCTAAGCGACCTGTGATGATACATCGTGCTATCCTTGGATCTTTTGAGCGATTTATAGCGATTTTGATTGAGCACTTTGGAGG
The DNA here is from genome assembly GCF_021300655.1 of Helicobacter kayseriensis. Lineage (NCBI taxonomy): Bacteria > Pseudomonadati > Campylobacterota > Epsilonproteobacteria > Campylobacterales > Helicobacteraceae > Helicobacter > Helicobacter kayseriensis. The sequence continues at coordinate 246,264 of NZ_JAJTNB010000001.1, read as the reverse complement.
AGAATTGCCTTTCTTTGTATCTCCAACTCAAGTGATTTTAATTCCTATCTCTCAAGCACAAAATGCTTATGCTGAAGAGTTGCGAGATAAGATGTTGCATCTTGGGGCATATGCTGAAATTTTAAACAAAAACGAAACTCTTAGTAAGCGTGTTAGAACAGCAGAAAAACAACGCGTTCCGATGATTATTGTTCTTGGAGAAAAGGAATTGGAAAGTAAAGTGCTTCCTATTCGTGATCGCAGGGAAAAATCACAATATGAATTAAGCGAAGGAGAATTTTTAAAAATGATTGAAACTAAAATGAAAGAGGTTAGCTTTTGAGCAAAGAAGAAGTTTTATTGAATGAAAACATTCGTTTGAAAGAAGTGCGATGTATTGGTGAGGATGGAGAACAGTATGGGATTATTAGTTCAAGAGAGGCGCTTGAGCTTGCCGTGCAACATGATTTAGATCTTGTTTTGATTTCACCCAATGCCAATCCTCCGGTTTGTAAAATTATGGATTATGGCAAATACAAGTATCAAGCAGAAAAGAAGCAAAAAGAGGCAAGAAAGAAACAAAAACAAATTGAGATTAAAGAAATTAAATTATCTGTCCAAATTGCACAAAATGATATTAGCTATAAAGTGAAGCACGCAAGGGAATTTCTTGAAAATGGCAAGCATGTTAAGTTTCGCGTTTTTTTAAAACAAAGGGAGGTTGGGATTCCTGGAGTTGGCTTAGACTTGCTTGCAAAAGTTCAAGAAATGCTTGAAGATATCGCTGTGGCTGAAAAAGAAGCAAAACTTGAGGGGCGATATGTTAATATTCTATTTGTTCCTAAAAAGAAATAATCTTACGAAAGGAGAGTTGCAATGCCAAAGATGAAAACAAATCGTGGCGCGCTTAAGCGTTTTAAAGTTAAGAAAAACTCAATTAAACGTGGCAGTGCTTTCAAAAGTCATATTTTGACCAAGAAAGATCACAAAAGAAAAGCTAATTTAAATGCGCCTAAATATGTCCATGATGCAAATATGGATTCTGTTAAAAAAATGTTATGTATGGCTTAAATAAAGCATAGTTCCCCCTAATTTTAGGGAAAGTTTGATGAAAGATCACACCTTGAAAAGGTAAAGGAGAAAAAATGAGAGTAAAAACAGGAGTAGTTCGAAGAAGACGCCATAAAAAGATTTTAAAACTTGCTAGAGGTTTTTATAGCGGTCGGAGAAAGCACTTTAGAAAAGCAAAAGAACAACTTGAAAGAAGTATGTATTATGCTTTTCGAGATAGAAAACAAAAGAAGAGAGATTTTAGAAGTCTTTGGATTGTAAGAATTAATGCTGCATGCAGAATGCATGAGATTAGTTATTCTAAGTTTATGCATGGATTAAAGCTTGCAAATATTGAACTTGATCGCAAAGTTTTGGCTGATATGGCTATGAATGATATAGGTGCATTTTCAAAAATTGTTGAAAGTGCAAAAAAGGCTCTTTTGTAATTTGCGTCACATATTTGGGGGGTGATGGGGGAGGGGGTTAGATTTAATTAAAACTTTCAAGATATATTTTCATATCAAAATTACAAATTTAAGTTTAAAGAGGTTTGCATGAGAATATTTTGTTCTGTGTTTTATATGGCAATGATTGCAATATTACTGAATGGGTGTTTTTTTGCAAACATCTTTGATTTTGGTCCAAAAATTGATTTGGGTAAAAACAAGTGGAAAATTAGCTCTTTTGTTTTGGGAGATGTAAAATATGAACCAAAAGGTTATGAAGAAATTCCTAATATGCGTTTTGACACAAAAGAGCTGAAGCTTTATGGTAACACAGGATGCAATGCTTTTTTTGCAACCTATACTTGGCTTAATGATCAAAAAATTGAAATGAGAAACTCTGGCTTAACAAGAAAAATGTGTGCCTCTGAAGATGCGATGAAGTTTGAACAAAAGCTGATGGAAGAGTTTGATGGTGATTTTGAAGTGACGGAAGAAAAAGATGATTTGATCCTCAAAAGAGAAGATTTGCAGATTACTTTGACTCCTTTAGATGAAAATGAGGCTCAAACACAAAAAACTTCACAATAAGGCAGAGGATTTTCTCTGAGAGTTGCGATGCAAACCGTTTCTTGTATCCATGAGGGATTTTTTGAAAATAAGGGGTCAAAATTTTTTTCTTTCTTGTTTCCCTTCTCTGAATTTGATTCTTTGCTATCACAATTGAGGGAAAAACACCCAAAAGCAGTACATTTTGTTTATGCAACACGAATGAAGGAGTTGCAAGTTATAGAATCATTTAGCGATGATGGAGAGCCACGAGGAAGTTCTGGTGTCCCAACACTAAATGTTTTAAGAGGAGAGGGGTTGGTAAATATTGGATTAATTACTGTGAGATATTTTGGTGGAACTCTTCTTGGTGTGGGAGGGCTTGTGAGGGCCTATACTCAGTCAGCACAATCTGCAATTTTAGCTGCAAAGAATCAAAACGACTTAATAAAATATGAGGAAACTCTTCCTTATAAAATGCAGATACCTTATTCACTTTTTAGTCAGGTTCTTTATCAGATTGAGCAGTTAAGGATTGAAATTTTAGATAAATGTTTTCAAGCAGAAGTGATTGAAATCTCTCTCAGATCAACAGAAGAAAAGAAAAATGAATTGCATAAAATCTGCAGCGCAAAGTTTGGCTTTTGAGAAAACTTGTTAAAATAGAAAGTTGAGATTACTTGGATCCAAGGAGAAAATAATGGAAGCATATCAGTGGTTAAAAGTTTTACATATTTTGGCATTTACTTCATGGATGGCAATGCTTTTTTATATCCCGCGTTTATTTGTCTATCATGCTGAACATATTCAAAATTCCGGATTTAATGAGGTTGTCAAGATTCAGGAAAACAAGCTTTATTATTTCATTGGATGGCCAGCAATGCTAGCGACACTAATTAGTGGATCTGGATTGATTGTTGTGATGGGTGGCGGAGAGTATTTGAAAAGTTCGGCTTGGATACACATTAAGTTTGTGCTTATCTTGATGTTGATTGCTTATCATTTTCTTTGTGGGTTTTTTATGAAGCAATTTGCTCAAGGGAAATGCAAGTTGAGTGGAAAGTTTTTTAGAGTCTTTAATGAAATACCAACGCTTGTTTTGATTGGTATTGTGTATTTGGTCGTTTTTCAACCTGCATTTTGGGTGAAGTGAGATGGCGAAACTTTGGGCAGGGCGCTTTAGTCAAGATTCAAGCCAACTTTTAGATGAATTTAATGCATCAATTTTTTTTGATCAAAAGTTATGGAGACAAGATATCCAAGGTTCCAAAGCTCATTCTGAGATGTTGTATGAAATTGGGATCTTAAGTTTAGAGGAGAAAAATCAGATTCATCAGGGCTTGGATGCTATCGCTCAAGAAATTGCTGAGGGGAAATTTAAATTTAAGCTTAGTGATGAGGATATTCATATGGCAATTGAGGGGGCCTTGATTGAACGCATAGGTGAAGCTGGGAAAAAACTTCACACAGCAAGAAGTCGTAACGATCAAGTGGCGGTAGATTTTAGAATGTTTGTCTTGCAGAGCAATCAAGCAGTTATTCAGAAACTTTGTGCTCTGATTGATACACTGCTTAAAATCGCTTCAAATCATACAGATACATTGATGCCAGGAATGACGCATTTGCAACATGCACAACCGATTAATTTTGCTTTTCACCTTGTGGCTTGGTGTTGTGCGTTTAAGCGCGATGTAGAAAGACTGCAAGCAAGCTATCAGAGAAATAATTTTTCCCCTTTAGGGTCAGGAGCCTTGGCTGGCGTGCCATATGCGACAAATCGAGAAAGCGTAGCACAAAAGCTAGGCTTTTTTTCTCCAACGCTCAATGCAATGGATTCGGTAAGTGATCGAGATTTTGCTCTTGATATGCTTTATGAGATCGCGATGATTATGATGCATATCTCAAGGGTAGCTGAGGAATTGGTGCTTTGGAGTAGCTATGAATTTGGCTTTGTGAGTTTTTCTGATGAGTTTTCTACAGGAAGTTCGATTATGCCACAGAAAAAAAATCCAGATGTCGCAGAGCTTTTGCGTGGAAAAAGTGGGAGGGCTTATGGGAATCTAATTGGCTTGCTAACTGTTATGAAGGGTCTGCCATTGGCCTACAATAAAGATACACAAGAAGATAAGGAAGGGGTATTTGATAGCATTCAAACAGCTTTGACTTGTCTTGAGATTTTAAATGCTTCATTGCAAGATCTAAAGATTCATACAGATAGAATGCAAAAGATGGTTTTGGTGGGGCACATTAGCGCAACAGATTTGGCTGACTTTTTGGTTAAAGAATGTGGTATTCCCTTTAGGGAGGCGCACCATATTACTGGAGAAGTTGTTGCATTTGCTGAAAAAGAAGGCAAAGACATTTCACAACTAAAAGAAGAAGAAATCTTAAGCATTGACCATCGCATTAAGCGAGGTGTTTTGAAAGCATTGGACTTAAAAAGTTCAATGAATGCAAGGGATTCTCTAGGAGGGACTTCAACTCACCAAACCCTCCATCAGATTTACACCCTCCAAGAATGGTTAAAGAATATGGAAAACACACATGGATAAGCAAAAAAAAATTGTTGAAATGTTTGATGTGATTGCTCCAAGTTATGATTTGGCAAATCGTGTTTTGAGTTTTGGCATTGATATTGGCTGGAGAAAAGAGGGGTGCAAGAGAACTCTTGAGCGAATTGGAAAGAATCAGGGCTTAAAAGTTTTAGATGTAGCTTGCGGGACTGGGGATATGATCGCACATTGGCAAACACAGCTTCAATGCTCTGAGTTTATAGGAATTGATCCTTCCAAAGGCATGCTTGAAATCGCTCAAAAGAAAATACAAAACTGCACTTTTATTGAGGCTCAGGCTCAAAATCTTCCTTTGGAAGATGAGAGTATGGATATCATATCGATTGCTTATGGTTTACGCAATGTGTGTGAGTATCCATTGGCGCTAAAAGAGTTTTATCGTGTTTTAAAAAAAGGCGGAGTGCTTTTGATTTTGGAATTTATGCACAATCCCAACCCTTCATTTTTTGATTCTCTTGGATTGTTTTATACGCAGAAAGTTCTTCCACTTTTGGGTGGATGGATTTCAAAAAATAAACAAGCTTATGCATATTTACCTGATTCAATCAAGGATTTTGCGAGTGTTGATGAGTTGAGGGGACAATTGGAGAATATTGGGTTTTCACATATTTTTTCAAAAAGCTATCATGCAAAAATTTCTTCGATTTTTGTAGCATCTAAGGAGAAGTAATGCGTTTTGTTGGGATTTTTTTATTAATGATGACGGGGGTGTTTGGTGCAAGTCTAAAATATTTTGCTGGAGCGGGTTTAAATTTTTCTTCTCCTACGCTCAATGTAGAGGCAAGAGGGAGTAATGGGCAAAAGCAGGAATTGACTTTGAATTCTAAATCCTATGTTGCAACTTTGAGTGGTGGGGTTCAGCAGTATTGGGATCGAGATGAGTATGTAGGCGGAAGGGCAATGGGGGAATTTGGAATTGGTGGTGCGAATGTAGATGGAGGGATTGCTGGAGTGTTTTCAATCTCTGGAGCTCTTGATCTGCTTGTGGATTTTTGGAAGCAAGATTTTTTTGATCTTGGAATCTTTGGAGGTTTTGAGTATGGGATGACATTTTTGGTCTCTAATACTCGAGTAAATGGATATGCGATCAAGAGTGAAACCTATAGTGCTTATTGGAGGATTGGAGGATCTGTAACTTTTGAAAAAATCCATCGAATTGATTTGACTTATAAAGCTCCTATTTCTCCTCTAGCACTGCCTACAGAAGTTCTTGCTCAAGAAACACGCCATCAGGTTTATTCTGGAGGGCAATTTTGTTTGGGTTATAAGTTGCTATTTTGATTGATACCCTCATACATTCAGCGCAAATTTATTATGATTTTTTAGAGCAACATGGGCTAGGGGTGGAAAAAATCAGAATCAAATCATTTCAGTTTGAAAATCAAAGACTCTATATTTTTTTGGGGCAAAAGCTATATAGCACAGATTCTTTATTATTGCGTTGCAATGGGAGAGATTTTTATATTAGTGATGAAGATGAAATTGTTTTGCTTTCTTATGATGAGCAAAAGCAGATCTTGCTTTTGGAATTTCTGATCCCTACAACCAATTTTCAAGATTTTGAACTTCTGAGTGATTTGAAATTTTTGATTATGAATGTGAAAAACTTTTTTTCTTCATTTGAAATTGCTCTTCCCTCTGAAATGCCTATAAAGATTGATGATGATGAGATTCCCTCTGAGCGCTTGAGTGAAAATCAAATCCAAGCCCTAAGGATGATTTTTTCTTCACCTTTGAGTTATGTTTGGGGGGCTCCTGGAAGCGGAAAAACTCAAAGGGTTTTGTTTGAAGCACTTTTATTGCTCATCAAAAAAAATAAAAAAGTAGCCCTAGTTGCACCCACAAACAATGCACTTGAGTTGGCGCTAAAGACAATTATCAAAAAGGCAGATGATTTGGGGATGGAGCGCCATTTGTTTTTGCGTTTGGGTGTGCCTAGCGCTGAATTTTTGGCTCTTTATCCTGAGTGTTGCGATTCGAGTGTGTTGGATAAAAAGCAAGTTTCGCTTTTTTCTTATAGCAATCCCAAAGAAAGAATGGATCAGGCATGTGTAATTGCAATGACTTTAGATGGTTTTATCAAGCGTTATGGGGCGATGAAAATCAAATTTGATCATCTCTTTTTAGATGAGTGTGGTTTTGCTCCTTTGGCAAAGGTTTGTGCATTGTGTGCAAATACTTCTCCACTTAGTATGCTTGGAGATCATAAGCAATTAATGCCTGTGTGTGAAATGCCATCAAAAGAGCTTGAGCAAGAGCCAAAAGCCAAGCTTTGGAATCTCTCCGCGCTCTATTTGGAATCATTCTTTGGCTTAAAAGAAGAAGTTTTTTTGCAAAAGCAACTTTCATTGAAATACACCAAAACTATTAGCTTAAAGCGAACCTACCGTTATGGGGATAATCTTGCACAAATTTTGGATCGTTTTGTTTATAAGAATGGACTTCGAGGAAAGGAGGGGGAGAGCGAAGTGTATTTTGTCGATTGTGCTCGATTTCAGGGGATTGGACTGAGAGGGGAGTTTGATGTGGGACATACAAATGCAAAGGAGATTGAGGCTATTAAAACTCTTTTTCCTCTTTTGGATCATGATTATGCTGTGATTACTCCCTTTGTCAAACAGCGACAGGCTTTGATTAGTAATGGCTTAAACTATGAGCGTGTTTTTACGATTCATCGATCTCAAGGGCAAGAGTTTAATGATGTTGTATTTTCACCTGTTAAGCTTCATTACCACTTAAGTGATTCTAATAATCCCTTGGCTCTTCAAGCTCTTAATGTCGCTATTTCAAGAGTTAAGAAAAGATTGATTGTAGTATGTGATGTACAATTTTGGAGAAAGCATCCTCATCAGTTTTTGACTCAAATTTTAAATATCGCAAAAGAATGGAAAATTGTGAGGTAGGGTTTGAGGCTATCAAAGAAGCCCTTTTGCAGATACCTAAGGCACACAAAAAGTAAAAGTGCTCTGCTGTATTCCTACCCTGAAGCGTTGCTTTTACCTTTCATTGCATAGGTCTGCAAAAGGAAATGCAATATTACAAAAAATCACTTCAAAAATCTATAAAAGCCTTTAATTTTTAAGTTTAAGTCTTGTAGAATCTCAAAATTGATTCTAAATATAAAGTGAGAAAAAATGCCAAAACGAGAAGATATTCAGAATATTTTATTGATCGGATCAGGACCAATTATTATTGGGCAGGCTTGTGAATTTGATTATTCTGGAACTCAAGCGGCTAAGGTATTGAAGAGCTTGGGTTATAAGGTTGTGCTTGTCAATTCTAATCCCGCTACGATTATGACAGATCCAGAATTTGCAGATCGCACTTATATTGAACCTATTAGTGAAGAAGTGTTGGCAGATATTATCCAAAAGGAAAAGATTGATGCGATTTTGCCAACAATGGGGGGACAAACAGCACTTAATATTGCAATGAGTATGGAAGAAAAGGGGATGCTCAAAGGAGTGAAGTTTTTGGGTGCAAATCCTCAGGCGATCAAAAAGGGAGAGGATCGTCAAGCATTTAAAGAAGCGATGATAAAAATTGGAATGGATTTGCCCAAGTCTTGCTATGCATACAATGAAGAAGAAGCACTTAATGCTGCTAAAGAAATCGGTTTTCCTTTAATTATTCGTGCAAGCTTCACTCTTGCTGGTGGAGGAAGTGGGGTGGCTTATAATATTGATGAATTTAAAGTTTTGGCAAAAAATGGATTAGATGCTTCACCAATTAATGAAATTTTGATTGAAGAATCTCTTTTGGGGTGGAAAGAATACGAAATGGAGGTTATTAGGGATTCTGCGGATAACTGCATTATTGTTTGTTCGATTGAGAATCTTGATCCTATGGGAGTGCATACTGGAGATAGCATCACTATCGCTCCAGCCTTAACTTTGACAGATAAAGAATATCAACGCATGAGAGATGCTTCATTTGCGATTTTGAGAGAAATAGGTGTTGATACAGGAGGAAGCAATGTGCAATTTGCGATCAATCCTCAAACGGGTCGAATGATTGTGATTGAAATGAATCCACGTGTTTCGCGTTCCTCAGCTCTTGCTTCTAAAGCGACAGGCTATCCTATTGCAAAAGTTGCCACTCTTTTAGCAGTTGGATTTACGCTTGATGAGATTACAAACGATATTACAGGTACAACTGCAAGCTTTGAGCCAAGTATTGATTATATTGTGACAAAGATTCCAAGATTTACTTTTGAAAAATTTCCCACAGCAGATTCGACACTTACGACAAGCATGAAGAGCATTGGTGAAGTCATGGCAATTGGTGGGACTTTTGCTGAGAGTTTGCAAAAAGCGCTTTGTTCTCTTGAAACAGGACTTTGTGGGTTTAATTCTGTAAGCTCAGATAAAGAGAGGATTCGGCATGAGATTCGTCGTCCCAATGAATTTCGATTGCTCTATATTGCTGATGGATTCCGTCAGGGGTTGAGTATCGATGAAATTTATGCTCTAAGCAAAATTGATCCATGGTTTTTAAGACAGATTCAGACTATTGTTGATTTTGAAAGCAAAATCACAATGGCAATTTTGCAAGAGGAAAGTGTAATGAGGGAGGCAAAATCTCTTGGTTTTTCTGATGTGATGATTGCACAAATCTTGCAAAAAAATGAAGGGATTGAAATCAATCAAGGGGAGATTTATCAAGCACGCTGTGCTATGGGAGTGAAGCAAGAGTATATGCAAGTTGATACTTGTGCTGCAGAATTTACATCACTTACTCCTTATTTTTACTCATCTATTGGGAATTTCTCTAAGATTTCTCACGACTCTTCTTCTCAAGAAAAACAAGATCAACCAAAAGTGATGATTATTGGTGGTGGTCCCAATCGTATTGGGCAGGGGATTGAATTTGATTATTGCTGTGTGCATGCCTCTTATGCACTCAAAGATATGGGAGTTTCAAGTGTGATGTATAACTGCAATCCAGAAACAGTTAGCACTGATTATGATACAAGCGATGTGCTTTATTTTGAGCCTATTGATTTTGAGCATGTGCGGTCTGTGATTGAACGTGAGAAGCCAAGTGGCATCATTGTGCACTTTGGAGGACAAACTCCCCTTAAACTTGCAAAAGATTTAACAAGAATTGGTGCAAAAATCATTGGAACGAGTGCAAAAGTCATTGATGTTGCAGAAGATCGGGAGAAGTTTGCGGAGTTTGTTGAGCAAAATAATCTAAAGCAACCTCAAAATGGAATCGCATTCAATAAAGAAGAAGCGCACAGTATCGCAAGCAAGATAGGTTTCCCAGTTTTAGTGCGCCCAAGCTATGTGCTTGGTGGAAGAGCTATGAGGATTGTATATAGTGATGAGGAATTAAAAGCCTATATGGAGGAGGCAGTTAGAGTGAGTGAGAGCTCTCCAGTGCTTGTGGATAAATTCCTTGATCGTGCGATTGAGCTAGATGTTGATGCAATCAGTGATGGGGTAGATGTATATATTGGTGGGATTATGCAACATATCGAAGAGGCGGGTATCCACTCAGGAGATAGTGCTTCTTCTCTTCCTCCCTCAACACTTGATTTGCAAATGATTGAGGAGATCCAAAAACTCACACAAAAAATTGCCCTCAATCTTGGCGTGATTGGGTTGATGAATGTGCAATATGCGATTTATCAAGATGAGATTTATTTAATTGAGGTTAATCCTCGTGCAAGTCGAACAGTCCCCTTTGTCAGCAAGGCCACAGGGATGCCATTGGCCAAAATCGCAACCCGTGTAATGTGGCAGGGCAATCTTCAAGAAGCGCTTAAATTTTATGATCATTTTGATATTGTGGTATGCAAAAACGGAATCTATCAGCATAAGGATTTAAAACATATCGCCATCAAAGAATCGGTATTTCCTTTCAATAAATTGAGTGGGGCAGATGTTTCTCTTGGGCCAGAGATGAAAAGCACAGGAGAAGTAATGGGAGTGAGTGAAAATTTTGGTGTTAGCTTTGCAAAAAGTCAGATTGCTGCTAAAAATACGCTTCCTATAAGTGGAAAGATTTTTATTTCTTTGCAAGAGCTTGACAAACCATTTGCCTCTTCTTTGGCTAGAGAATTCATTGGGCTTGGATTTAGTGTATGTGCAACAGGTGGAACACATCAAGCGATTACTCAAGATGGTGTAGAGTGCGAACTTGTTTTGAAAGTAAGTGAGGGACGTCCAAATATTCAAGATGCGCTTGCTAATCACGAGGTAGCAATGGTGATTAATAGTAGTGATGAGCGAAGTAATAAAATGGATACAAAGCTTCTTAGAGAGCAAGTCTTGAAATCCTTCGTGCCTTATTTTACAACCATTCAAGAAGCGAAATCTGCTTGCAGTGCAATTCGTGCAATCAGTACTCAAAGCCCTTATAAAGCAAAAGCAATTCAAGACTTTTTGAAAAATAAATGACGCCTCTTTTTTTGGCACAAAGCGATACAACTGTTGGATTTTTGTGCCAAGATTCCCAAAAAATCAATCAAACAAAACAAAGGGGAAATCAAAAAGTTCTAATTGAGGTTGATTCTCTTGAGAGACTGCAAACTTTTGTCCGTGTTCCACAAAAATATAAAAATCAAGTCCGTCGATCCAAAAAAACAACCTTTATTTATCCCAATGGTCAGGCACTGCGAGTTGTACACAATGAGGAGCATCTTGAGTTTTTATCATCCTTTGGTTGGTTTTATTCTTCAAGTGCCAATATGACACAAAAGGCCTATGATGATGCTTTTGCTCAGAGTGTTGCTGATGTTGTTGTATGGGATAAAAGAGGATTGTTTGAAGGAAAAGCTTCTAAAATCATTAAAATCAATACAAAAAATCAAAAAAGGATTCGCTAATGCGATTAGATAAATTTCTAAATAGCACCAATATTCTTAAGCGTCGCAGTATCGCACAGGATATGTGTGATCATGGTGTTGTGTTGCTCAATGGGAAGCCTTCAAAAAGTGCAAAAGAGGTAAAAGTGGGAGATGAAATTACACTTGTTTATCTTGAGTATGAGGAGAAATATAGGGTTTTAGATCTTCCCAAAACCAAAACAATCCCCAAATCACAAAGTCATTTATATGTTTTTAAAGAGCAATAAAGTCAAGGAGTGATATGCAAAAAATAATATTTGAAAAATACAGTGCAAGTGGCAATGACTTCTTAATCACTCATTGTGGGTTTACAAATGATGTTGATGATGCACTTTGTGATCATTTTGATCTTTCATTTCTTGCTAGGCTTTTATGTCATCGATTTGAGGGGATTGGAGCAGATGGATTGGTTGTTGTGTCTCCTCATGAGCAATATGATTATCAATGGAAATTTTATAATAGCGATGGATCTGAAGCCTCAATGTGTGGCAATGCAAGTCGTTGCGTAGGGTTGTATTCGTTTTTGCACTCTTTTGCTCCTAGAGTGCATCATTTTCTAAGTGGTGCGGGGAAGATAGGGATTGAAATCCTTAATCAAACTTATCCTTATCGTGTTAAGAGTGTATTGGGTGAATATAAGTATTTGGGGAGTTTTGGAGAGTGGAATCTATTTGATACAGGCGTGCCTCATTTGGTCAAACTTACTTCAAAGGAAGAGTATGAGAATTTGAGTTTGGAAGATATGAGGGTGTTACGAAAGCAATATGATGCAAATGTCAATATCGCATTTTGTGAAAATGAAACTTTTGTTATTAAAACTTATGAGCGGGGAGTAGAGGGAATCACTCTTGCTTGCGGGACAGGGATGGCCTCACTTGTTGCCCTCTTGCATTATTTTCATGGGCAAGATCAGGATTTTTTGATGATTCCACCATCTAAAGAAGTGCTGAAGTTTTATATTGAGGGGAAAGTGATTTCTTTTGAGGGGGAAGTGAAGAAAATTGCAGAGTGTGAAGTGAATTTGAATGATTTTGGAGTTGAGATATGAAAGAAACAATTAAGATTTTTGGAGCTAAAGAAAATAATTTAAAAAACATTCAATTAGAGATTCCAAAAAATAAACTCGTCGTTTTTACTGGATTGAGCGGAAGTGGGAAAAGCACTCTTGCCTTTGATACCTTATATGCAGAAGGACAAAGACGCTATATTGAATCCCTTTCAAGTTATGCTAGGCAGTTTTTAGACAAGGTAGGCAAGCCCAATGTGGATAAGATTGAGGGGCTTACGCCCGCGATTGCTATTGATCAGAAAACGACATCCAAAAACCCACGCTCAACAGTTGGAACTATTACAGAGATTTATGATTATTTGCGACTTTTGTATGCAAGGATAGGGAATCAACACTGCCATTTGTGTGGAAAGCCCATTTCGCATATGACACAAACAGATATTATTTCTCAAGTGTTGGATTTACCCAAAGATTCAAAACTGATTATTTTTGCTCCTTTGATCAAGGATAAAAAAGGAACTTTTGCAGATAAGCTTGAGGCTTTGAGGCAAAAAGGAATTATCCGTGCCTTTATTGATGGGGTCATTGTGCGCCTTGATGAGGAGATTTCTCTAAGCAAAACCAAAAAACATACAATTAAAGCTGTAATTGATCGTGTTGTTTTAAATGAAGAAAATCATACGCGAATTGCCCAAGGTGTGGAAAAGGCTCTTAGGGAATCTTTTGGAGAGGTGGAAATAGAGATTCAAGGGGATGAGGGGGCAAAGAATCTGCATTTTTCTGAGCATTTTGCTTGCTTTGATTGTAAGGTAAGTTTTGAGCCTCTTGAGCCACTTGCTTTTTCGTTTAATTCTCCCAAGGGAGCGTGTGAGGATTGTGGGGGACTTGGGATGAAATATAGTCTAGATCTCAAAAAGATTCTTAATCGTTCAATGCCTTTAGGGGAGGGCGGGATCAAATTTATTTTTGGCTTTAATCGCAGTTATTACAGCCATTTGTTTGAGGCATTTTGTGCAAAACAAAAAATTAAGCTTTCTCAAACCTTTGATGAACTCTCTAAGAGTCAACAAGATGCTCTTTTGTATGGAAACTCTCAAGAAGTGGAATTTCAATGGAGGGGAAGCGCTCTTTCGCGTCCTTGGAATGGAATCTTAAAAATTGCCTATGATATGCTCAAAGATGAAAAAGATTTGGCAGATTTTATGAGTGAAAAATCTTGCCCTTCTTGTCATGGTTATCGCCTCAAACCTCAATCTCTTAGTGTGCAAGTTGCAGGAAAGAGAATCTCAGAAGTCTTGAGTATGCCCTTGCAGGAGTGTTATGAGTTTTTTGTCAATGAAGATCATTTTGCCTATCTTTCATCTCAAGAGACAATGATTGCTACTCCGATTTTAAAAGAAATTCGCGAGAGATTATTCTTTCTTTATGATGTGGGGCTTGGGTATTTGACATTGGGGAGAGATGCACGCACAATTAGCGGGGGAGAAAGCCAGAGGATTCGGATTGCTTCACAAATTGGAAGTGGTTTGACAGGGGTGATGTATGTCCTTGATGAGCCAAGTATTGGATTGCACGAAAGAGATACTCTGAAACTCATCCGCACCTTGAGGAATCTGCAAGAAAAAGGAAACACGGTTATTGTTGTAGAGCATGATAAAGAGACGATTTTGCAAGCAGATTTTGTTGTAGATATTGGACCAGGGGCGGGGGTTAATGGTGGAGAGGTGGTATTTGCAGGAAGTGTTGAGGAACTTTTGAAGCAAAACACTCTCACTGCTAAATATCTCAATGGCAAAAAACAGATTGCTTATCCGCATCAGCGTAAGCAAGAAAAATTCTTAGAAATTTGTGGTGTTAATATCAATAATATTAAAGATTTAAGTGTCCAAATTCCTCTTTCTAATTTTGTGTGTGTAACAGGAGTTAGTGGAAGCGGGAAGAGTTCATTGATCTTGCAAACGCTCCTTCCTGTGGCGCAAGAATTGCTCAATCATAGCAAGAAGATTCAAAAGTGTGATGGAGTAAGTATTAAAGGCTTGGAGCATTTAGATAAGGTCATTTATCTTGATCAAAGCCCTATTGGTCGAACTCCTCGAAGTAATCCCGCGACTTATACAGGGGTTATGGATGATATTAGAGCGCTTTTTGCTGAAGTCAAAGAGGCAAAGGTGAGGGGCTATAATGTTGGGCGCTTCAGCTTTAATGTTAAGGGTGGAAGATGCGAGAAATGTCAAGGGGAGGGAGAGATCAAGATTGAGATGCACTTTTTGCCTGATGTAATGGTGAAATGTGATAGTTGTCAAGGGACGCGTTACAATGCACAAACTCTAGAGATTCGATATAGGGATAAATCAATCGCGCAGGTATTAGATATGAGTGTAGATGATGCGTTGGTATTTTTCTCAAAAGTCCCAAAAATTGCTCAAAAACTTCAAACTCTTCAAGATGTGGGACTTGGATATATCACTTTGGGGCAAAATGCAACGACTTTAAGTGGAGGGGAAGCTCAACGTATCAAGCTTGCCAAAGAGCTAAGTCGCAAAGATACGGGTAAAACACTTTATATTCTAGATGAGCCAACAACTGGACTTCATTTTGCAGATGTAGATCGTTTGACAAAAGTTTTGCATCATCTTGTGTCTTTGGGGAATTCTGCAGTTGTGATTGAACACAACTTGGATATGATCAAAAATGCTGATTATATTATTGATATTGGTCCTGAGGGGGGAGATAAGGGAGGGAAGGTGTTGGATTGTGGAAGTGTTGAGCATATCGCAAAAAATGCTTCTAAGAGTGGAAGTTATACGGGTCAATTTTTGGCCAAAGAAATAGGTCTTGTAAAATGAAAAAAGTATATAAGCTATGGTTTTTATTGATGGCGTTTGCAATCGCTTTAGAATCTGCCAATCCTTACTTGCCAAGCAATAAAAATTCAGAATTTGCCAAAAATAATCCCTATCTTGAAAAGAAAAAGAAAAAATCCCATATTACAAGCACACATGGAAAACCTGTCCCCAAATATCAGCTTCTTCCTCCTATCACTGCCAAGACTCCTCCACCACCTACACCCAAAAAACCACGCAAGATTATTGATGAGGATGGAAATATTGTGGAAGAGAAGATTGAGCCGCCAAAGCCATTGACTCCTCAGGAGCTTGAGCTTAAAGATGCTCAATTGCGATGTTATGCTGAAGATGGAGCGTGGTGTTGGAAGGTGGGAATGTATTTTTTTGAAGGAAAAGTTGTCAAGCAGGACTATGAAAGTGCTTTTGATGCTTTTGAAGCGGGGTGTTTGAAAAAAAATGGAGGAGCTTGCTATAGCATGGGATATATGTATGAATTTGGGAGGGGAGATGTTCCATATGATTCTAAAAAGGCTCTTGATTTATATTTGAAATCTTGTAACTATGGATATAACCTTGGATGTGAGGCTTATAGGAGATTGCGATAATTTTATATTTGTGTCATTGATGAAGTAAAAGCCTAGAAGACGAACTCTGTTGTCTGAAGATATATTTTTAATAGGTAATTTTTTATCCTTTAGTTTTTTAAAGGAGACAAAATGAAAAAAAGTTTAAGGATTGCTATCGTAGCTTTTTTGTGCGCAGTAGGCTTAGGATATGCAAATGAAGTCTATGACGCACAACGGATTGCAGAAATTTTCAAACAACTCAATGGCGATCCTCAAAAACCCAAGCAAAAGGTTAATCATGCTAAGGGATTTTGTGCAAGTGGGAGTTTTATCCCAGAGAAAAATATTGCTTCTTTAGTTGATGTGCCGATGCTTGTAGAGGGAGAGCTATCCGCAGAGCTTCGCTACTCTCTTGGTGGGGCGATGATGAGTGATAAAAGCAAAACAAGAGGACTTGCGCTTAAATTGCAGGGCAAAGATGAAGTTTGGACAATGGTGATGCTTGGAACAGAGATCAATTTTGCTCGCACTCCAGAGGAATTTGGTCAGTTTTTTGAGATGAGATTGCCTGTCAATGGAAAAGTGGATCAAGAAAAAATCAAGCGCTTGATGCAAGAAGTTGATTCTTATCGTAAGTTTGCAGAATATACAGCGATGATGGGGGTTACGCCAAGTGTTGCTCATACGGCTTATTTTAGTATCCACACTTTTTATTTCAAAGATAAAGAAAGTGGAAAAATGATTCCAGCACGATGGAAGTTTGTGCCTACTGAAGGGGTGAAGTATTTCTCAGAAGAGGAACTCAAAAAAGTTAAAAATGCATTTTTAGAAGAAGATTTTAAGGTGAGGATTAAAAAAGCTCCTATCGTTTATCAAATGTATCTTGTGTATGCCAATGAGGGGGATTCTGTGAATGATACGACAGCTTTATGGAGTGGGAAGCATCGCGAAGTGCTTGTTGGAACTTTGAGGGTTGATGGATATCAAGAAAAGCAATGTGATGGGGCGGTGTATTTCCCCTCAGAACTTCCACAAGGTGTAGGTGCTCCACAAGATCCTTTGTTTGATCTTAGAAATGAGACTTATGGGATCACTTTTGGTTTTCGTCAAGATAATTAAAATAGGGGGAGGGGGAGGATAAAAGCTTTTTAAGTATTGTAAAATTTCCCTTATTTTTTATAGGGATTTTTGATCATGCAAAATATTAGAAATTTTTCAATTATTGCTCACATTGATCATGGCAAAAGCACTTTAGCAGATCGATTGATTCAGGAATGTGGGGCAATTAGCGATCGTGAAATGACCTCTCAAGTAATGGATACGATGGATATTGAGAAAGAGCGGGGGATCACTATCAAAGCGCAATCTGTGAGGTTGAACTACACCTTTCAAGGAGAGCAATATATCCTCAATTTGATTGATACTCCAGGGCATGTTGATTTTAGCTATGAGGTGAGTCGTAGTCTTAGTAGTTGTGAGGGTGCATTGCTTGTGGTGGATAGTACACAGGGAGTAGAGGCTCAAACGATTGCGAATGTCTATATTGCACTAGAAAACAATCTTGAAATTTTGCCAGTTCTTAA
Organism: Helicobacter kayseriensis; assembly: GCF_021300655.1. Taxonomy (NCBI): domain Bacteria; kingdom Pseudomonadati; phylum Campylobacterota; class Epsilonproteobacteria; order Campylobacterales; family Helicobacteraceae; genus Helicobacter; species Helicobacter kayseriensis. The sequence goes on along the minus strand of NZ_JAJTNB010000001.1, from coordinate 228,807 downwards.
TAAGATTGACTTGCCTGCAAGCGATCCTCAAAGTGTCAAAGATGATATTGAAAATACAATTGGACTTGATTGCTCTGAAGCCTTGGAGGTGAGTGCAAAAAGTGGAATTGGAATCCAATCTCTTCTTGAGGCAATTGTTCAAAAAATCCCAGCACCTAGCGGTAATCCTCAAGCTCCGACAAAAGCATTGATTTATGATTCGTGGTTTGATAATTATCTGGGTGCTTTATCGCTTGTTAGGGTGATTGATGGAAGTATTGAAGTGGGGCAAAAAATCACAATGATGAATACCCAAAAAACACATGAAGTTTTAAGTCTTATGTATCCTCATCCAATCCAACAAAAAAAGACACCTAAGCTTTCTTGTGGAGAAATTGGGATTGTTTCTTTGGGATTAAAAAGTTTGACTGATATTGCTGTGGGGGATACTATGACAGATGCAGAAAATCCCACAGCAGAAGCCATAGAGGGATTTATGCCAGCCAAGCCTTTTGTGTTTGCAGGAATCTATCCGATCCAGACTGATAAGTTTGAAGAACTGCGTGATGCACTCAATAAACTCAAGCTTAATGATTCTGCTCTTTCTTATGAGCCTGAAACTTCTGTGGCCTTGGGATTTGGGTTTCGTGTAGGGTTTTTGGGGCTTTTACATATGGAGGTGGTCAAGGAGCGTCTTGAGAGAGAGTTTGATCTAGACTTGATTGCAACAGCTCCAACTGTAGTATATGAGGTTCATTTGACCAATGGAGAGATTGTGCGAGTGCAAAATCCAAGTGAGCTCCCTCCAGAGCAAAGAATCGCATCGATTCAAGAGCCTTATGTGAGAGCTTCTATCATTACACCCACTGAATATCTTGGTAATGTCATTACGCTTTTAAACAATCGTCGAGGCGTGCAAGAAAAGATGGAATATCTCAATGAAAGTCGAGTAATGCTTGTATATGCATTGCCAAGTAATGAGATTGTGATGGATTTTTATGACAAGCTCAAATCTAGCACAAAGGGGTATGCAAGTTTTGATTATGAACCAATTGAATATCGAGAAGGTGATTTGGTCAAGCTTGATGTGCGTGTGGCGGGGGAAGTGGTAGATGCACTTTCAATTATTGTTGATCGTAGTAAATCTTATCAAAAGGGAAGGGCACTTGTAGAATCAATGAAAGAACTCATCCCGCGTCAGTTGTTTGAAGTGGCAATTCAGGCGAGTGTAGGAAATAAAATCATTGCAAGAGAAACAGTGAAATCTATGGGAAAAAATGTAACTGCTAAGTGCTATGGAGGAGATATTACGCGAAAAAGAAAGCTTCTTGAAAAACAAAAAGAGGGGAAAAAGAGAATGAAAGCAATTGGAAAAGTTGAGCTTCCTCAGGAGGCATTTTTGAGCGTGCTTAAGATTGATTAGGGGGATTGGGTTTTGCAAAGTGATTGAGTGTATTTGAGATTTTATTTGATTGCTTAAAATCAAGCCAAAAGCTTAAAAGAGGTCATTTTGTGCTTCTCTTGGTTGTTGTAATGCAAGAGAATTTTAGATATTTGTGATGGGGGGAGGGGTGGTTTGATTGGGAATTAAGGTAGGGTGAAGCCTTGGTTTATTGTTATTTGTGTGTTTGAGACGTTAAGGCTTTTGATACAATCATGTATCTTATCTATTTGGGGACTTTAAAAATGCAAAAGATTCAGAAGATTCAAAATTTTTTTAAACGCTTTAGAGAATTTAAAAATCACGAAAAAAGAGAGGAATATCGTGAGATTCAAGGATTGTTTATTTATGGAAACAATGAAGAAGCAATTCAAAAACTTGAAAGGTGGTTACTAAAATGAGCGGAGAATTGCGCGATGTTGTTTTGGAGGCTTTATCTCAGATTGATTTAGGAAGTGAAGTTCAAGAAAAAACAGTGAGCGATCGTGATATGTTATCAGCATCGCTTATTGATGAAAAAGAGTTTCTCAGTATGCAGCGTGAAAAGTTGATTTTGCTTTTTGAGGGGTTGCTTTCTCCAGAAGTTGTGGATTTGGAGAAAAAACTGGAGCTAACTTTGCGATATTTGCAATTTCAACTCAGTGAAATTGATAAAAGATTAAGTGAAATTTAACTAAGTAAATATAAATTTTACATTTTTTGCTATAATGAAATCATGTCTTTGCTTAAGATATAACTTTTGAAAAGACAGACGATTCTAAGTTACAAAATTCTCTCCTAATTATTTTGTATTCCTTTGTGTTGATGCTAGGGGTTAGCCTCTAGCACTCTTTCTTTGGTTTATTTAAATTTTATTTTTTTGGTTATGATTTGCAGGTTTTATAAACTTACAAAGGGTTGGAAATGCTTGAAATTTTAATGATTGAAGATGATGTTGAATTGGCGGAACTTTTGACAGAATATCTCAAAAAACACGATATGAATGTGACAAGTTACGATGAGCCATATACAGGGATGAGTGCAGTAAATGCAAAAAAATTTGATTTGCTTTTGCTTGATTTGACATTGCCTAATCTTGATGGATTGGAAGTGTGTCAAAAGATTGTAAAGCAAAAAGATATTCCTATTATTATTTCCTCGGCACGCAATGATATTAATGATAAAACAAAAGCCTTGGAATTTGGTGCAGATGATTATATCCCCAAGCCTTATGATCCTCAAGAGCTTGTAGCGCGAATTCATGCTGTGTTGAGAAGATATAGTGCAAAAGCTCAAGAAAGTTCGCAACGCAGTGTTGTTAAAGAAGTTTTTGAAGTGCGACCAGAGGGAAGAGATATTTTCTTTAAAGGCAAGAAGCTTGATTTGACTAAGGCAGAATATGAGATCTTAGCACTTCTTTTGAGTAAGATAGGGCAAGTTTTTTCAAGAGAAACAATCGCAATTGAGACCAAATCAATTAGTCCTGAAAGTTCTAATAAAAGTATTGATGTTATCATCGGTCGCTTGCGAGCAAAAATTGAGCAAAACCCTAAGGCACCGGAGTATATTATTTCTGTAAGAGGCGTAGGATATAAACTTGAGATCAATCAATAATGTTTCGTAAGTTTTTACTAAACAGTTCGATTTTTTTTAAAATCTCTGCGTTATTTATCTTTGCACTTTTGAGTTTTTTGGGATTTTCTTTTTATTTCATTCGAGACCAAATTGAGCAAGAGAATCTAAGGGAGGATTTGCGTTATCGCTATTTTCTTAGAACTCTTGCTCCGATTGTTCGAGATAGTCAAGATTTAAATGTTGTTTTACAATATCTAAATGAGTTTGGTTTTGTGCCCACAACAGATCCAAGGATCAAAAATCAATTAATCAATACCAATAAGCTCCCCCCAATTGTGCAGGGTTTTTTTGCAAAAACTTTAAAAGTAGAGAATCGAATCTATATTTTGCTTGAAACACCCAATGAGCCTTTGTTGTTTAACTATGTATCAAAAACATCTTTTGCAAATTTTTATTTTGTCATTTTTGTTGCTGTAGCTCTTCTTGTTTTGATGTTTGTAATAATTTTCCGATCTCTTGTTCCTCTTAGGTGGTTGCATTCTAGTATTAAGCAGTTTGCCAAGGGGGATTTAAATATCTCTTGTCGCTTAGAACAAAAGGATGAGATAGGAGAATTGGCTCAAGAATTTGATAATGCCGTAGCAAAGATTAGGGCTCTTAATGAATCAAGAATGCTTTTTTTGAGATCGATTATGCATGAGCTCAATACGCCTATCACGAAAGGGAGACTTATCTCAGCAATGCTAGAAGAGGGTGTAGCTAAGGAGAGATTGACTTCTGTGTTTAAGCGTTTTGAGGTTTTGATTAAAGAATTTGCAAAGCTTGAGCAGATGAATGCTAAGGCTTATAAAATGAAAAAGAAAGAGTTCTTGCTTGAAGAAGTTGTTGCTGAAGCCAAATCAATGCTCTTGATTGATAATGATGATCAGATTGTGATGCAAACTCAGGGAGATTTAATCAAGGCTGATTTTGAGTTGTTTGCATTGGCTTTAAAAAATTTATTTGATAATGCGATTAAATATGGTATAGATAAAAAAGTTTATGTCAAATCCGTGCAACAAGATCTTTGGATTTCTAATCAAGGCAATCCTCTAAAGGCCGATTTTGCTGAATATCTCAAGCCCTATTTTAAAGAAAATAATTCTCAAGGATTTGGATTAGGGCTTTATATCATCAAAAGTGTCCTTGAGACGCAAAAATTTGGAATTGAGTATATCTATCAAGATGGTTTTAATTGTTTTATTATTTCAGATTGTATCGTAGAGAACTTCTGTCAGATTCAAGAGAAAAAACCCAAGATAAGGAAACGACCATGAGATTTAGACGCCTTAGAATGAATGCAAATATTCGTAGTTTGATAAGGGAGACGGATTTAAAGATCACAGATTTTATTTATCCTCTTTTTGTGATTGATTCCCCAAATGTAAAAAATCCCATTCCATCGATGCCTGATGTATATCAACTAAGTCTTGAGTATTTACTTGAAGAGTGTCAGGAGTTGGATAAGCTAGGGGTTTATCATATTTTGCTTTTTGGAATCCCAGCCTTTAAAGATGCCTTTGGGAGTTCTGCTTTGGGAGAAGAGAGTATTGTGGCAAGAGCGATTAGGGAAATTAAAAAGCATTTTCCTCAAATGTGTATTAGTGTGGATCTGTGTTTTTGCGAATATACAAATCATGGGCATTGCGGAATCTTGCAAGGTGAGAGTGTGGATAATGATGCAACTCTTGAAATCTTGGGCAAGCAAGCGCTTGATTTGGCAAAGGCTGGAGCGGATATGATCGCACCAAGTGGGATGATGGATCATACTGTGCTTCACTTAAGGAAAGTGCTTGATGGTGCAGGCTTTATTCATCTTCCAATTATGAGCTATTCAACTAAATTTGCAAGTGCGTATTATGGCCCCTTTCGTGATGTGGCACAATCTACCCCAAGCTTTGGAGATCGCAAGACTTATCAAGAAGATTATGCAAATCGTAGAGAGGCTATTAGAGAGAGTCTAAATGATGAAAAAGAGGGGGCAGATATTTTGATGGTCAAACCTGCTTTGGCTTATTTGGATATTGTTCGAGACATTAGAGAATCTACACTCTTGCCTCTTGCACTTTATAATGTAAGTGGGGAATATAGCATGCTAAAACTTGCAGGTCAAGCAGGTGTTGTGGATTATGAAAAGGTAATGATGGAAACAATGATGAGCTTTAAGCGAGCAGGGGCTGATATTATTATTAGCTATCACACTAAAGAAGTTGCTAAGCTTCTTAGGGCGTAACTTTCGGTAAAAAAGCAAAAAAGAGCAAGCCAAAACTTATAAGGGATTAATAGTTTTAGAATCTTCTAGGCGTATAATTTAAAATTAACTTTTTGATGAAGAAGGAGAAAAAATGCAGCAGTTGCAAGGTAGGGAATATGGTGTTTTTGATGATGTGTTGAAAAAGGCAAAAGCAAAAGGACGCATTAGAGTTGCTGTTGCTCAGCCTACTGATGAGACGAGTTTGAGTGGTGTGATTGATTCTTATCAAGAGGGATTGATTGATCCGATTTTGGTGGGAGATGAGCAAAAGATCAAGAAAGTGGCTTCAGAACTTGGATTTGATGTTTCATCTTTTGAAATTGTTAATGCTATCAATGACCTTGAAGCTGCAACAAAAACAGCAGAGTTTGCAACAAAAGGAGAAGTCAAGGCTCTTATGAAAGGGAATCTCCATACAAATGATATTATGGGTGCTGTTGTCAAAAGAGACGCTGGATTGAGGACAGAAAGAAGTATTACTCATGCATTTATTATGGATATCCCAGCTTACCATAAAGCGCTTTTTATCGCTGATGCAGCTATTAATATTGCCCCTAATGTTGATGTAAAGATGAGTATTATCCAAAACACGGTGGATTTGGCACATAAACTTGGAATCAGTCTTCCAAAAGTGGGGATTTTGAGTGCTGTTGAGATGCCTTATGAAAAGATTCCTAGCTCAATGGAAGCACATGAGCTTACAGAGCGATCAAAAACAGAGGTTAAGGATGCGCTTGTGTATGGTCCATTGGCCTTTGATAATGCGATTTCTGCACTTTCTGCAAAGATTAAAAAGATTGATTCTGAAGTATGTGGAGATCCTGATATTTTAATTGCTCCTCAAATTGAATCGGGCAATATTTTGTTTAAGGCCCTAGTGTATCTTGCATATGCTAAGGTTGCTGGAGTTGTGCTTGGGGCAAAAGTTCCTGTGATCTTAACTTCACGAGCAGATAATGCAGAAGCAAGAGTGGCAAGTTCGGCATTGGCTGTATTGGCTAGCCAATAAGATAGGAGGAAATAGATGAAAGAGATTATTTTAGTTATCAATGCGGGCAGCTCAAGTCTGAAGTTTAAGATTTTTGATCTTGATCATATGGTTATTGCATCAGGCCAAGTGGAAGGGATTGATTTAGCGCCAAGTTTTAAAGCAAAGGATACAAAAGGAGAGGTGATTGCAGAGCATCAATGGAGTGAAGCAGAGGCTCATAATCATGCTTTGGTTTTGGGGTATTTGATCGATTGGATTACAGAGACTTTTAAAGAATATACGCTAAAAGCTTGCGGACATCGTGTCGTCCATGGCGGGACAATTTTTAGCTCTTCTGTTTTGATCAATGAGAAGGTGATCGCAGATATTGAAAGCTTGATTCCGCTAGCTCCATTACATCAACCTCACAATTTGCGTGTGATTAAATTGATGCGAGAAAAATATCCTACACTTCCTCAAGTTGCTGTGTTTGATACAGCATTTCATCAAACAATGCAGGGAAATGCAACAATGTATGCTATTCCTTATGAGCTTTATAAGCAAGGCGTAAGACGCTATGGAATGCATGGAACTTCTTATGCCTATATTGCAGAAAAGCTCAAGGAAAGTTATCCTCAGATTGCACATAAGAAAGTCGTGATTGCTCATATTGGATCTGGTGCTTCACTTTGTGCGATTGAAAATGGCAAATCTGTGATGACAACTATGGGATTTACAGCTCTTGATGGTGTTTCAATGGGAACAAGGCCTGGAAGTATAGATCCTGGAATTTTGCTTTATTTGATGGAAAATAAGGGTTATGGAGTAGATGAAATTAGAGATTTTATCTACTATAAATGTGGAGCGGGCGGACTTTCTGAATTGAGTTCAAACTTCTATACTCTTGAATGTAACTATGAAACTCACGAGGGAGCTAAGCGGGCTTTTGATTTTATGACTTTTAGAACAGCTGAAGAGATTGCAAGATTGAGCGTTAGTCTTGGAGGAATTGATGCGCTTGTCTTTACTGCTGGGGTTGGAGAAAATTCTGCTCACTTTAGAGAAGAGGTGTGCAAACAGCTTGCCCACCTTGGAATCCAAATTGATCAAGATAAAAACAAAAAACGAGGTGAGGAAAAGATCCATTCAAGCAATAGCTCTATTGAGGTGTATGCAATTCCAACAAATGAGGAATTGATGATTATGCTTGATACCAAAAAACTTGCAAAGTAAACAAGAAGGGGGTGGCGAGAATCTAAACCTTTAAAGAGAAATTCTCTCCTTAAAGGTTAAATAAGCTTATGACTGACAAATTTTGAGTAATTATCAATAATCTTCCCGCCCTTTCGGAATCCCAAAGCACAACTTTCATAAGCATAAAAAACATTAGGCTGATAAAAATGTCCATCATGAGAGTTGAGTTCATAGAATTCTTGATAGATTGGTTTGTGGTTGGCGTAGATTCCTTTATTTCCTTCGATGAGTTTTAGTGAAGAGTCCAGAATCTCGATATTGGCACCCTCGCGTCCAAAGGCAGTTTTTTTGACTTGCTTTTTGTTGTGTAAAGGATCATAAGAGGTTTCAAGCAAAAGTGGATGATTGGGAAAGAGATCCCAAAGGATTTTGAGCATTCTTTTGCTTTGAAAAAGTAGGGTGTAGGCAGGATTAAGAAAGATTGTGTTTTTGTTGGCCATCATTTCTTTGATAAGGTTTGCCATTTCTGGTTCATCAATAGCAATATTTTCCCAAGGAATGAGCTTAAACCAAAATTCATAGTTTTCCTCATCGTAAAATAAGCCATCTTGAGCAGAAAGAACTGCTTCATCGACATAACAAAATTGTGTATTGAAACCATAAGAAGATGCGATTTCTTGTAAAAATCGCACGGTACGTTCTTCTTCACCGCTTCCTCTAATGCTTGAGAATAAAATCTTCCATCCCTCATAAACAGAATCAAAACCCGAAACATCTTCACCTAAGGTAATCATTCTTTGGAAATTTTCTCCAAGAGATTCAAAAAGATTATTAAACTGAAGGTTTTCATCCATCCCATTGGCTTTCAATACAGCCCACTGAATCACTGCACTTTCATAAAGCATTGTAGGTGTATCAGCATTGAATTCCAAAAGCTTAATGGGTTTTCCATCAAGTCCTCCGGCCAAATCAAAGCGCCCATAAAGATGCCAATGCACTTCTTCTTCCCAGCTTTGTTTGATGGGATCAATGAGGATTTGTGGAATATCAAGCTCAAAAAATAGATCATTTTTAATCACATATTCTCCAGCCTCACAATACATCTCATAAAGTTCATTGCCCGCTTCGTAGAATTGATCCGCCTCTTCTTGTGTGACTTCGATAATTTCATTGCTGATATAGGCTGTATTATCTGGATCTGTATGCCATTGGCAACCCATATTTTCCAAAATATCTGCACTGAGTTGAGTGCCTTGTATGATTTTCATCTTTAACCTCCATAGCTTGAAGAATTTGAAGAACTAGAGCCAAAAAACCCGCTTTTCCCGCTATTTGTTCCTCTTGTATTTGATGGAGCATTGGAAGATCGTGCAGAGTTGAAGCTATTTTGACTGCGCTCATAGGCTTGCGGAGATTTGTAGTTTCTCATCTGATTTTGTTGAAAGTTGGGATTATTGAAGAGTTTATTGCCAATATAGCTTCCAAGAATCGCTCCAGCTGCACTTGCAAGTAGAGCACCTCCAAGCCCCATTCCCAAACTACTTCCAGAGCTTGTTAGCTCACTAGTTCCATTATTGATTTTTGCTTCCTCTTCTTTGATGAGTTTATCAATCTCTTCTTGCGTTAGGATTCTCTCATTTCCGTTTTGATCGCGTACAATGACTCGTGTATGATCGCTAGGGTATTCTTCAGCGACTTTATATTTCCCATCACTTTGCTCTTCTAGGATAACAAACGCTCCTTTTTTGCTTTGCTGGAGTGATTGGACTGTGTTTTGGGTATCTTGGTTTGATGAGGTATTGTTGCAACCGCTTAGTGCTACAAGGGCCAAAGCACTAAACCCGCCAATCATGGCGTAATTTGAAATTTTTTTGAAATGTTTGTTCATGATGATCCTTGAAATAGTTGAGATGAAAAATTTTAACATTAAATATCAACTAAACACAGGTTGAGTAAGTTTGAAAATTTTTGATTTTGATTGTTAAAATTATCTTTTGCATCCCAATTCAAGAAAATCAACTTCATTCCATCCGTCAATATTATCTGAATAAACATATCCGGCTCTAGTTTGGAGAGTTGTTTTGATTACAGAAAGATTTAAAAAGGATCTGAGATCAGATGAGGATCTAGCTATTGCATTGAGAATCTTTGAATAAGCAATGTCACCCCCATGGAATCCATCATAAAACTCACAGTCCGATAATTTAATTTTATTTGGATTTAAAAAATTAAAAATTTTATTATCTCTTGCAAATGAGGCAAAATCGTTGATGTATTGATATCGATTGAGATCATCGTGTATTAGAATATTATAAATAGTTGGTGCAAAAGGTGTGGTAAGAACAATAAAATGAAACTGATTTTGTTTTAAAAATTCCATGATATGTTCAAATAGTTTAATTCGCTTTGGATCAAGTTTTTCTCCATAATAGAAAGGAAAAATTTCATTTTTGATTCTGTATTTGCTATCCAAAAATTGACGATCGTTGGCAGGGGCAATGCCACTGAGGGTTGAGAAATATAAATAAGAACCATCGCTTAAACTACCATCAGATTTGATGATTGCTCTAAAACCAAGACTGTCAAGTGTTGTATAAGGATTATGAGTTGTCAAATTAGAAGAGAGAAGGTGTTTGAACAACTCAGGATGTTGAGAAAATATTTTGACTGAATTGAAGATTTTTGATGGAGATATTTCTTTACCTTGGAGTGATTGATAGGTCGCATTTGAAGTATTTGGAATTTTTTTATTAAACCACCATGGATCAACTCCCAAAATCATCGGCTTAGGTCGATAAAGCTTAAGAATCTTTGTGATGAATTGTTGCATTTCTTCTAGAGAATTACTGGCATTTGCTGCTGCAACAAAAGAGCGAGAAAAGAACTTTTGTCGAAATTGTCCAACTCGAGATGAACCAATAGCAATAATTTCTGGTTTCACTTGTTTTATTAAAGCTAGGCGATAGGCAAAATAATTTTCATTTAGAGCAGATCCATAGATAGAATTGTGGCGAATTTGATGTTGAACAATTTCTTCATAGGAGTTATGTTCAAAGTATTTGCTTAAAACCTGTGTAAGCCCGACTGTAAAAAGAATTCCAATTGATAAAAATAGAAAATATATAAGCACAAAAGTTTTGGATTTCATAATAATTTCCTAAAAATTAAAGTATAAAAATTGAGATGTTTTGTCGATATAAAGAAAGGCAAAAAAACTCAAAACAGTTGTCCAGATAAGTTTTGGCAGTGATGGTTTGAAAGAACTTGTCATTCTTGATGAGTTGGAGAAAAATAAGACAATCAGAAATGAAAGTGGCAGATAGAGAATTTCAAATTTTGTAATTCCTGTAATCATAAATGTTTGACCAAAATTTAAGTTGATATCTGTGAGGAGTTTTTGGATAAATGTCGGCAAAACAATCCCATTAAATCCCATCATGCTTTTAAGGATATCAAGTGCTCCACTTACATTTTCACTTCTGAAAAATACCCAAGAAGCATTGATGAAGTTGAAAGTCAAGATCCAACAAATCACTATATAGAATCGATTCTTGATCTCTTTGATATCAAAGAGCGTCTCTAAAGTGTAGCAATAGATTCTGTGGATGACCATAGCACTTGCATGTAAGATTCCCCAGATGATAAATCCCCATCCAGCTCCATGCCATATCCCACTCAACATAAAGACGACAAAGAGATTGAAAAGCTCTCTTGGAAATCCCTTTTTGTTGCCACCTAGCGGGATATAAAGATATTCTGTAAGAAACCTCCCTAGCGTCATATGCCATCTTTTCCAAAAATCCTTGATATTGCTTGCTTTGTATGGAGAGTTGAAGTTGATTGGCAAGATGATTCCAAAGAAAAGAGCGATCCCAATCGCCATATCACAATACCCACTGAAGTCAAAATAAAGCTGAAAGGTGTAGGATAAGGAGGTAAGCCAAGATTCGATTAGATTGAGATGGATTCCATTTTGAGCAGCTCCAAATCCCTTGTTGGCATAGATAGCAAATTGATCTGCTATGACGACCTTTTTGAATAATCCAATAGAGAAGACAAATAATCCTTTAGCAAATTTTTCCCAGTCGATGAGCTCTTTGCTCTTTGCTGGGAGTGAAGCAAATTGGGGCATCATCTCTTTGTGATGGACGATTGGCCCAGCAATGAGCTAAGGGAAAAAGGTGACAAAAAGTGAATAATCCAATAAATCGATCTTTTTGTCCTCTTGTGATTTGTAAGTATCTACAAGAAATGCAATTTGCTGAAAGGTAAAAAAACTGATTGCTAAGGGAAGAGCAAGAGAGGGGAGAGGGATTTGCGAATCAAAGACAAAGTTAATATCTTCAAGTAAAAAATCAGTGTATTTAAAAAAAACCAATAAACCTAGATTGAAAGCAATCCCACCAATCAGCCAAAATCTTTTATGCCCCCCCCCCTCTAGAGTTAGACTAACTAGCTTTTGAGCAAAAAGAAAGTTGATTGCTAGACTAGAGAGCAGGATGGGCACATAGGAGGGATTCCAATATCCATAGAAAAATAAGCTTCCAGCAACCAAAAAAATCTTAGATAGGCGAAAATATGCTTGATGTTTAAGGATATAGTAGCCCACTAACATACAGGGCAAAAATGCAAAGATAAAGATGTGGGAATTAAATAGCATAAAGGGATTCCTTATAGCCTAGCGTGGGAGGATTTTAACATACCCTTAAGATCATAAATCACGCTATTTTGATGTAAAAATGGAGTGAAATCCATAGGGGTAAATGCATCATGAGCTACAGCTCCAAGGAGTGCATCAAAGCTTATGCGTGGAAGTTCTTCTAGGGTGTGAAAAAGAGTGAGATTGTGCTTGCTTTGCACTTCATCTTTATCTGCCAAGGGATCAAGTAGAGTGACTTTACAACCAAACTCTTGGAGTTCCTGTGCGACTTCAAAGATTTTAGAGTTGCGGATGTCGTTGCAATTTTCTTTAAATGTCGCACCAAGGATAAGAATCCTGGCATCAAAGAGGGGAATGTGAGCTTGACTGATAAGTTTGATGAGTTTATGAGCGATAAAGTGAGGCATAGCATCATTGACAAGGCGTCCAGCAGAAATCACTCGCGTGTGGATTCCTAGCTCTTGGGCTTTGTGTGTGAGATAGTAAGGATCGACACTGATACAATGCCCTCCCACAAGCCCAGGAGAGAAAGGCAAAAAGTTCCACTTCGTGCTAGCAGCTTTGAGTACTTCATGGGTGGGGATTTTTAATGCATCACAAAGGATCGCGACCTCATTGACAAAGGCGATATTAAGATCTCTCTGGGCATTTTCGATGGCTTTTGCCATTTCGGCTATTTCGATAGATGGAGCAAGATAGGTGCCTGCGGTGATGATAGATGAGTAGAGGGTATCGATTTCTTGAGCACTTTCTTGCGTGCTTCCGCTTGTGATTTTTTGAATCTGTGTGAGTTTGTGTGCGTGGTCGTTTGGGCTGACGCGTTCAGGAGAGTATCCGACAAAAAAATCAATATTAAACTTTAGATGAGAATATTGCTCAAGAATGGGTATGCAATCAAGTCGCGTGCATGTGGGGTAAGTAGTAGATTCGTAAATGACAATATCCCCTTGCTTTAAGAGAGGAGCGATTGATTTTGAGGCATTTTGGAGATAAGAGATATCGGGATTTTTGAATTGATCTAGAGGAGTGGGGACGGTGATGATATAAATCTGAGCATCTTTAAGATTCTCTAAATCGCTATGAAAGCTCAAATGATGTGAATCTTTAAAGTCTTGTTCTATGATTTGGTGAGTTTTATCAATATGAGATTGGAGTTCTAAGATCCGTCTGTGATCAATATCAAATCCTAAGGTAGGGTAGTGTTTTCCAAATTCGATAGCTAAGGGGAGTCCAACATATCCTAGTCCGATAATCGCAATAGTTTTGGCCATTTGATTTCCAGTATATCAAAGAATAAAATTTGGAGTATATCAAAATGAAAGTTTTTCTATTGAGAATTTATGCTTTTAGATAAGATGCTTTTAATGCTTTAAGTGGAGGGAAGATGTTTTTGAATAAAACTCATTTGTATTTTGTGATTGCTTGTAGCTGTATCGTAGCATTTGTATTTTGGGAGCATCCAAGTATTGTTTCAAAATGGACCCATACAAACGCCCAAGGATTTTCTTTGGCAAAATCCTTGGTGCTTGTTGGTGCAGAAGTTTTATTGGTTCTGAGCTTGTTTTTGGCATCAAGATCTTATAGCATTTTTAAATATTTATATCTGTTTCTTGTTGTGCTGTCTGCATTGATTTTTGATGTTTTTTATTTCGCATCTGGAAAGGTGATTGAATTTCAAGACTTTGTGTTATTGATTTCAAATTTAGCAAACACAAAAGATGCAGTTGTGATGTATGGGAGTTGGATTGGGTGGGCGAGTTTGAGAGGGTTTGTATTGATCTCTGGATTTGTGTTGATGCCCCCCCCCCCTAAGGATTCACCTCAAAAGAAATACACTGCTCTCATTTTTGATAGGAGTTGCTTTAGTTTGCTTAGTCTGTGCAACTTGTGTTTTTCGACAAGGAGGAGCGACTAATAAGCTTCCATCCCCGATTTCTCTGTATGGTCTTTTTCTTGCCTATGGAATCGATCGGGTTGAAAATCCCTATTCTTATCGCTATGAACTCACAAAGGAGATTCAAATTTCTCATGCCCAATATCAACACATTGTCTTGGTAATTGATGAAAGCATACGATTTGATTATTCACCTTTTTTGAGATTGAAACATTTAGGTCAGTGGAGCGTGATGGATTTTGGAAAAGCAACATCGTATGCCAATAGTTCTGCAGTCAGCAATATTATGCTGCGAAAAGGCGTAAGATATGAGAGTATCGTAGAGGATTTTTATCACAATGCGTTGATTTGGGATTATGCAAAGAAGGCGGGATATAAAACTTATTTATATGATGCACAAGGAGGGGGAAGAGGACATGATTATTTTGATTATGTTGAAGAAAAAATGATTGATAATAATTTAAGTAGAGTCGCAATAGAAAGTGATCGTGAGATTATTTCTTCTCTTCAATATCTTAAGACCAAGCAAAAAACTTTTACGATCATTATCAAAAAAGGTGCTCATTTTCCATACAATGCATTTTTAAGTCATTATCAGTTTCCTTTAAAGTTTTTTGTGGGATATTCTGCTCAAACCCCACAAAGAGTTAAATATCTCAAATCTGTTCTTTATCAAAGTGATCGATTTTGTAGTGAGCTTTTAAAGTTTCAAACACAAGAATCAACGCTAATCATCTATACTTCAGATCATGGGCAAAACCTTGAAGATGTCGCGGGTTTGACACATGGAAGCACACAAAATCCCTATAGTGGAGAAGGACTTGTTCCTCTTGTAGTACTTAGTAATGTTCAAAACATGCCAATTAGCAAGCATCTTCAAAATAATTTCAATCGATCTTCGCATTTTAATATTTTCCCCACAATTCTTGAGGCGATGGGATATGCTCCAAAAAAATTGGGCTATCTCGGATATAGCGGATCTTTGTATGGGGATATCAAAGAGGTGGGAGGATTCTTTTATGGGATACCATTTGGCTATTTTGGAAGGGAACCAAATTTTAAAAAGATCAATGCGGATTTTTAAGGATTTTGATTGCTTCAATCAGTTCTCCTATTCCTTTGTCCCAAAGCATACGAGCAATGAGTAGGAAATTGGGCTCATCTTGAGGATAATCTTGGGGCGAAAAGAAATCTGTATCAATCCCTTCACTATCTAAGATTTTGGCTTTTGAGCTATCTAGAATTTTGTGGTTGATAAAAGTCTCTTTGTCATCAGAGTTTAAAAACCACACTTCAAGAGTTTTTAAAAATGCACCACGATAGAGTAGGCAAACAAGATATTTAAGAAGTTTCTTTTTAAATCCTCCATCGATAAAAACATAGCCTAGTCCAGTAATGACTGCAATGTTTGGAATCTTGAGGAGGTTGCAAGCTATTGAACCATAAATTGCGGGTTTGATTGTGTAGTTGAAAACTAAAATAGGTCTAATTGATCGGATCATTTTTCTTAGTTTGTAAGCCAAAAGAAGATCTTCTAAGGGATTGAGACCTTTGGGATTGATTGAAATAGGGTGATGGAAAAATCCTTTGTCTTTGAGGAGTTGAGTTGTTGAATCGATAGGAGAAATGATGTGAATCACAAAGCCTTGTTTTTGGAGTGATTGGAGGATAGGTAGGCGAAAGTTATACATTCCAAAACTTGTATTGCTAATAAAGATGAGGTTTTTTTGAGTGGAGTTTGAATATGGAGATAGGACTTGTTGATAGTGTTGGATTGTGTGAGAAATCTCAAAACGAGTTTTTGCATATTTTCGCCCTTGGCGCCCCATTTCTTTTTTTTGCTCATTGGAAAGAGAGAGGAAATATTCAATTGCTTTAGCAAGAGAGAGTGGATTTTTGGGAGGGATAAGGATTCCATTGTCTCCGACTTTAAAGTGTTCCATTTCTCTTGGATTGCAAATACATTCTCTACAACCGCTGACATCTGTGGTGATGATGGGTTTTTCCATGCTCATTGCTTCTAAAAGAGAGCGTGGAATCCCTTCTTTGTAGCTAGGAAGGATAATGCATGAATGTTTGGCAATAAAATCTCTGACGCAATCTGTCTCTCCTAGGTAGGTGATCCATTTTTCCTCTTCCCAATGGTGGATTTGTTTGAGTGAGATACTGCTAGGATTGCTATTGTCACATTTCCCCAAAAGATTGAAAGAGGCTTTCATAGTTTGACTTTTCCAAATGTTGCAAGATATAAGGTGATTCTGGCGATAGTTTGCCATCTAAAAAAATATCTCAAAGACAAAAGGGTGGATGTTAAATAAATGGAAGCAATAAAATAGTGCGGAGGTTTGAAATCTGTATTGATTGATTGCAACATAAAAAATACTTCTTGAAGTTCGTGTTGTGAGTAGTGTCTTGCATTGAGTATAGATGCCGAGATAGCTTTGTTTTTATATCTTGAGATTAAGTTTTGCTGGCTGGGATAAGGAACTTTGAGTTTTTCTATGCTTTTAAAGAGTGTAAGAAAATCTTTTTGTCTTTTATAAAAAGCTTCTGAAGTGATTGTTCTTGTGATTGATAGAGGATTATCACAGTAAAAATAAAATTGTTTTTCGATTTTGCAATATGCTTGAATTTCAAAACTCAGAGCTAATAGAATCAATCCATCTTCTAGGGTGTTAAGTGGGGATGGAACAAAATCAAGTTTGTTGTAAGCATTTTTGATAATATTTGTTCTAATCGCTTTACCCCAAATGGATTCAAAGGAATTTCCAAGAATAAGTTTTTCTTGAAAAAAGGGGGTAGTAAGGATCTTTAAGGATTTGCAAAAGTTGAATTTGCTTTTGAGATTATTGAGCAGGTTATGAGAAGTAAAATGCAATAAATCAATTTGCAAATGTTTTTGCAAAATTTGATAGAGGTTTTCACAAGTTTTTATGTCAATAAAATCATCAGAATCAACAAAGAGAGTATAGATTCCTGATGCGACTTTAATGCCATTGAATCGTGTGTGAAAAAGACCTAAATTGTGTGGATTGTGAATGATTTTGATTCTTGTGTCTTTTTTGGCATAGTTTTGGGCGATCTGTATAGCATTGTCTGTCCCACAATCATCTACGATAATAATTTCAATTTCTTGAAAGGTTTGATTGATACAGCTTTCTAAGCATCTTGCGATGTATTTTTCTGTATTGTAAACAGGGATAATGATAGAGAAAAAGGGGTTTTCTGTCATTTGTATGCTCGTGATTTTTTTGAGAAATTATACATAAAGATTATCTGAGTATGGGATCAAGGGCTATTTTTGAAGAGCGATGAGTTTTTTGACAAACCAATGCGGGAATTGTGTTTTGATGATTTTCTTCATTGAGGCGATTAAAAAATATGGATATACAGAAAGAGGATTTTTTGAAAATCTCTGTGCGATATGCAAAGACTCTTTAGTGCGTAATAGTCCTTGAATATCGCTTGAACCTCCACAATGAAATATAGAGCAAATCAGATCGATTTTATGAAAAAGAAACTTTTTGTCAAAGAGTTGATAAAACAGAAGATAATCACTTGCAAGTTTGTAATCTGAAGTGTTATAGGGGAATTGTTTGTGGATTGAAGTTTTGAAAAATGTGGATTGATGGATAAGGTTAAGCCCAAATTTTTTAAGACTGATATGAAGGTCAGTCGGAGCTTTTTTAATGGCCCAAAAATCTTGATATTGAACTTTTGTATCCCCATAGATTACATCATATTGCGAAATATCTTCTCTTGCGATTTTTTCTAAAACTTCAGGACTATAAAAATAATCTCCGCTATTCATAAAGTTGATCCAATCTTGTGAGGCAAGTTGGATGCCTTTATTCATCGCATCATAGATTCCACAATCTTTCTCACTAAGAAATTTGAAAGTCAGGGTAGGGTAGTGTAAGTGAGTGGCTTGGATATAGATTCGCTCATCATCTATCTCTTGCAGGGTGATGTGTGTATGCTCTTGGAGATATTGATAGATCTTTTCACTTGTGCCATCTGTGCTTTTTCCATCAATGAGGATATATTCAATTTCGTGAAAGCTTTGTGAAACAACAGAATTGATAGTTTTAAGAATATGAGAATGATCGTTATAAACAATTGTTGCGATGCTAAACATGAGGTTTTCCTATGCAGATATATTGGATTCCTAATTGCTCTAGTGGATGGTGGGTGTAGATATTACGCCCATCAAAAATGATTTTGTGTTTGAGTAGTGAGCCAATGAGCGAAAAATCTGGGGAGCGGAATTCTTTCCACTCTGTCAAAACAAGCAAAGCATCACAATCTTCCAAGGTTTGATACTTTTCATCACAATAAGTTAGATTTTCAAAATTTTTCAAATAAAACTTTGCATTTTCCATTGCTTTTGGATCATAGACTTGAAATCTCGCACCTTTTTGTGTGAGTGCTTGGATGATACTTAGAGATGGGGCTTCTCGCATATCATCTGTCTCTGGCTTGAAGCTCAAACCCCAGATAGCAAAGGTTTTGTGATGCAAATCTTCACCAAACACTTGCAAAACCTTTTCTGCCAAAAGAAGCTTTTGAGATTGGTTGATTGCATCTGTTGCTTGAAGCATGGGGGTTTGCACTCCAAAATTTTGGGCTATTTTTTGCAGTGCTCGCACATCTTTGGGGAAGCAACTCCCCCCATAGCCAATGCCTGGATAAATAAACTCATAACCAATGCGTGGATCTGATCCAATCCCTATCCTTACAGCATTGATATCTGCTCCCACCGCCTCACAAATGCGACTCATTTCATTGATGAAGCTGATTTTTGTCGCAAGCATTGCATTGGCTGCGTATTTTGTCATTTCAGCTGATGGGATATCCATCGTGATGATTCTGTCTTTTTTGAGTGTGAAGGGAAAGTAAAGTTCTTGCAAAATTTTTGTTGCTTTGGGGGAATCTGAGCCAATGATAATGCGATCAGGGCTCATAAAGTCTTTGATCGCAACTCCCTCTTTGAGAAATTCTGGATTGCTGACCACATCAAAATCGATTTTCAATCCTCTTCTTTCAAGCTCTTCTTGAATGCTTTGGCGCACAAGAGTGGCTGTGCCAATGGGGACAGTGGATTTATCAACGATTACACAATATGAGCAAATGTGTTTCCCGATCTCTTTGGCAGCCTCAAGGACATAAGAGAGGTCTGCACTGCCATCTTCTCCCATTGGAGTGCCAACAGCGATGAAGATCACCTGAGCATTGTGATAGGCCCTATGTAGATCTGATGTAAAAAAGAGAGTTTTATCAAGATTGTTTTTTACAAGCTCTTCAAGTCCTTGTTCATAGATTGGAATCTGTGCTTTGGAGAGCATCGCAATCTTGTTTTGATCAATGTCAAAACAAGTGACTTCATTGCCCATTTGTGCAAAACAAGCCCCACTGACAAGACCTACATAACCAGATCCCACGATTGTAAGTTTCATAAAAAGCCTTCGAGAATTAAAATTAAGAAATACTTTAAACGACTAGGTTTTGTATTTTAGCAGATACCATTCTATTGTCTGTCTAATTCCCCTTAAAAAGTCATATTGTGGCTTCCAACCTAGAGAAGTTTGAAGTTTTGTAGAATCAATTGCATATCGGCGATCATGTCCTGCACGATCTTGAACATAAGTGATCTGATCTTTATAGCTCCCTTGCGATTTGGGGCAAAGATCATCTAAAATCGAACAAACAATATGTGCTATTTGGATATTGGTGTATTCATTGTTTCCACCTATGTTGTAAGTCTCTCCATATTGTTTTGAGTGAAAAACAAGATCTATTCCTCTGCAATGATCCTCTACATGAAGCCAATCGCGGATATTAAGTCCATCTCCATAGATTGGAATCGCTTCTCCTAGTAGGGATTTTTTGATAATTGTAGGAATGAGCTTTTCGCTATGTTGTCTAGGTCCATAGTTATTGGAGCAATTTGTAATCAATGTTTTGAGACCATAGGTATGGTGATAGCTTCTGACAAGCATATCACTTGAAGCTTTTGAGGCAGAATAGGGCGAATTGGGTGCATAAGGGGTTTGCTCTGTAAATAATCCATTTTCTCCAAGAGAGCCATATACCTCATCAGTACTAATATGATGAAAAATGCCATAGGGAACCTTGTAGGTAAAGGGTTTTTCTAGCCAATGATGATAAGCAACATCTAGGAGAGTAAAAGTGCCTTCAATATTTGTTTTGATGAAGATATTGGGTGAATGAATAGAGTTGTCGACATGAGATTCTGCGGCAAAGTGAATGACAGAATCGATATCGTTTGTTTCAAAGATTTGATGCAATAGCGCTTTGTCACAAATATCCCCTTGAATGAAAGTGTGATTGGGGTGATTGATAAAATCTTGCATATTTTCTGTTTTTCCTGCATACGTCAGTAAATCAAGATTGTAGAGCTTGTAATGAGGGTATTTTTGAAGAAAATAAGAAATAAAATTACTTCCAATAAAACCTGCTCCCCCTGTAATAAGTATATTTTTCATTGTTGAGCTATCCTTAGAAGGTATTGACCATATTGATTTTTTTGCATTTCTTGTGCGAGTTTTAGGAGCTGAGATTTGTGGATATAGCCCATTTTGTAGGCGATTTCTTCAAGGCAGGCGATTTTTAGACCTTGGCGTTTTTCAATGATTTCTATGAAATTGCTTGCTTCTAGTAAATTTTCATGTGTTCCTGTATCTAGCCAAGCATATCCTCTTCCCAAGAGCTCGATTTTGAGTCGATTTTCTTGGAGATAAAGCTGATTGATTGAAGTGATCTCAAGCTCTCCGCGCTCAGAGGGAGTGATTTGAGTAGATTTATAAATCACATCATTAGGATAGAAATAAAGGCCAATCACAGCATAATTGCTTTTGGGATGAGCGGGTTTCTCCTCGATAGAAATGACTTTTTGTAAAGAATCAAATTCGACGACCCCATAATCTTGAGGGTTATTGACATAATAACCAAAGGCAACACTCTCTTGATGTTTTGAAACATGAGAAACGCTATTTTGGAGAGTTTTGATGAGCCCCTCTCCATAAATTAAGTTATCGCCCAAAATAAGACATACATCACTGTCCCCAATAAAGTCTTTTCCAATGATAAAGGCCTCAGCAAGGCCATTTGGTAATTCTTGAATGGCATATTGAATCTGTATCCCAAGATGCTCTCCATGACCAAAAAGATCTTCAAATCTCTGTATGTCTTTTGGAGTAGAGATAATGAGGATTTCTTGAATTCCTGCAAGGAGAAGGATAGATAGCGGATAATAAATCATGGGCTTATCATAAATAGGCAAAAGCTGTTTGACTACACCTTTTGTGATGGGGTAAAGACGCGTTCCGCTTCCTCCGGCTAAAATAATTCCTTTCATGCATTCCACCTATTGAGCTTATCAATAACTCTCAGAATATCTTCTTCTGTATGAAAAAATGAAATTGGAAGACTGAGGGTTGTTTGATGAATTTCCTCACTGATGGGGTATTCTCCACTTAGAAATTTATGCATCGATTCTTGTTTGTGAGGGGGGATGGGGTAGTGAATCTCTGTTTGGATTCCTTCTTGCAAGAGATATTGTCGGAGCTGATCTCTTTTGGGATGGCGGATGTTAAAAATATGATAGACATCAAAGTGGTCTTTGTGGATATGGGGCAGGATATATTTTTCTCTTGAAAGTCCTTGCAGATAGAGGGAGGCAAGTTTTCTTTTGTGAGATGTGATTTGATCTAGGATGTGGAGTTTTTTTCTTAAAAATACAGCTTGCAACTCATCAAGTCTTGAGTTGTAGCCCAAATATTGATTGATGTATTTTTGATGGGAACCATAGTTTCGCAAGGCTCTAAGTTTTTTGGCCAAAGCATCATCATTTGTTGTGATAGCTCCTCCATCTCCTAGCGCACCAAGATTTTTTGTTGGATAGAAGCTAAAGCAACCAATTCCAAAATTTCCAACTTGGTGATTTTTGTATTTTGCACCATGTGCTTGAGCACAATCTTCAATCAAAGCAAGATGATATTGGTTACAAAGCTTTTGAATCTGATCCATTTGACAGGCTTTTCCATAGAGATGCACAACAAGAATTGCTTTTGTGTGTGGGGTGATTTTCTCTTCAATTTTATGTGGATCAATATTGTATGTCGCAAGATTGGGTTCGACTAAGATAGGTTTCATCCCTGCTTTTATGATTGCCATAATAGTGGCAATGTAGGTATTGGAAGGGACGAGAATTTCTGATCCTTTTTCAAATTCTAGGGCATCAATGGATAAAATCATTGCATCAAGGCCAGATGCCACTCCGATACAGTGTTTGCTTCCAACACTTTGTGCAAACTCTTCTTCAAATTTTTTGACTTCATCTCCCAAAATAAACCACCCTTTTTGCAAAAAGTCTTCAAAGCCCTGTATATATTCTGCAAAAAGTTTTTGATTGCTCTTGTGGAGATTTTCGTATTCAATCATTGGAATGTGGCTCCTCATAAATATAATCATTGGGATCATAGGTTTCTGAAGCTAAAACCAATAGGGTCGCATTGGGAGAAAAGTCTTGCATCAAATGCCACTCATGGGGTTCAAGCAAGAGACACTCATTTGGGTTTTGAAGTGTAAAAGTGGATTTTTCTCCATAAGAGTTAATGAGAATCTTGCATGATCCTCCAAGACAGATCATTGCTAGTTTTGTCTTGTGATGAGCATGTCCTCCACGATTTGAGGAGACATTATAAATATAAAAGACCCTTTTGATTTCAAAGGGAAGAATTTTTTCGATCACGCTTAGTGAGCCTCTAGAATCAGTGATTGTTTGTATATGAATTAGTTGTGCCATAAAAGCCTCAGAAATCTATATTTTGAAAAACATTATAGCTTTTTTTGATTTTTCTCTTGATGAACCTTAGGGGCGTTTTCCAAGTGATGGGGGGGATAGATCGAGCATCAAAATTTTGATTGGGAAATCTTTCTCTTAAGGAAAGTAGGTGCCGAATATAGGGAGTGTAGATTGTCTTTATAATCGTTTGAGGAAGTGTATAGGGACCAAGATCAACTTTATCTTCCCCGATAAATTTAAGGTGGTGAAAATGATAGAAAATGGGTGCAATATCTACAAATTGTTGAATATTCCAAGGAGCTAGCCCGCCACCTAAATTCTCTAAAATATGCACGCCCCTAAAGCGTTTTGGCCAATCATCAAGATATTTTTGATCTCCAAATTTTCCATCTTCAAATCGCGCAAAACACCATTGGATACATTGATGTCTCCACCAATGTAGGGCTTCCATTCCATTTTTGTCAGCACAAAAAGTCATAAACTGCACGCAGTAGATTCCGCTTGTTTTTTCTTGGTTGTAGCATGGAGTGTAGCGATGAGAGGTGATAAGGATAGATTTATCTTGCATCTCATTAACTAGGATAGAAGGATCAGAAAAAAAATACAAATCAGCATCAAGATAAGTGCAGTGAGGAAGAGAAAAAGTCTCAATGCAATAGAGGATGACAGAAGGGGTGCAGGTCCAGCAATACTCTCCTCTTGTGCGTGTGGGTTTGATGGCAAGAAGTTCTTGATCTTGGAAATCCTGCATGGAGATAATTGTCGTGCAGGGATGGGAGATGGAGGTTAGAACTTGATAAGCGATTTCATCAAAAGCCACAATATAGAGATGAAAATTTTGAGAGTGCTGCGTGAGACTCTCAAGCATTGCAAGTCCTCTCGTCAGGTAATTAGAATCAAAGAGTGTGCAATAATAATGCATTATTCTTTCCTTGCAAAGTAAAAAGGATTGAGGAAAATAGATAGCAATGAGGGGCGGAACTGCTCTTTTTTATAGATTTGCTTTAGTCTTTTGAACATGTTTTCTCCTTGTAGAGTGAAAAGCCTAGAAAATCAATTTGATTTGTTGAGGTATCGCAATAGCTATAAAACTCATCAAGAAGTTGATAACCAGCACTTGTTAGGCTTGCGAGCAATTCTTGCTTGGAAAAAAGGTGGCAAGGGTATTGGGCTGAGTAAATTGTCGAGGGAACTTTTTGGATTGTGATCTGATGTGTATTGTTGGTGGAAAATGAGGTCCGATCGATAAGAATTGCATCAAATTCAAAAGATTTAATGAGAGAATCGAGAGTTTGATATGGCATCTCAAGATATTGTAAGACACCTGAGAGGAACAGAAATTTTGTGCTCTTTGGAGGGAGTTTGTTTTGTAACTCTTGAATGTCTTGATGGAAAAATAATTGTTGATTTTCAAAGAGTGTTTTTCCTGCTTGAATGATTTTTTCTTGCTCAAGGATGTGCCAAGTGAAGTGAGGCAATAATGAGAGAAATTTTTTGTTTTGAAAGTATAAACTTCCTAGGCTTCCTCCAAAATCTATTATGGAGAGATTTTGGGAGCGAAATTTCATCGCCAATGCAAAGAGACTATTTAAAAGAGGGTAGGGATAGGTCACTTGGTCTAAGATAATGCTATCGCGCTCACATTTTGTAGGATCATTCTGAGTGATTTGGACTGCTTTAATGAGCTGATTGAGATAAATATCGGGATCATATCCACTACATTGTGTTTGAGCCTCTTGAAAGGTGGGGTAATTGCCTACCCAGCGAATGTCTTGCTTGAGGTAGCGTTTGGTGAGTTTGAATATAAGCGGGGGACATAAAGACTTGATGAGATTTTTCATCTAAAGATTCCGAAAATTTTTCTTTTGATTTTTGAAAAAATACAGGTGTGATTTTTGAGATATTTGGATAGCAAGTGTTTGGCCATCGGATTTTCTTCGGGCAGAATCTTATTGCAAGAGGTTTTAATGTCATTTTTAGTTCCAAAAAAACTTGATGATTTTTCGTTCTTAAAATGTGTGCCATCATAACCAATATTTTCTACAAGAGAGTATTTAGGGTAAAGGCACAACATATTTGCCAAAAAGGCAGAAGCATACCAGCGGATTGCCCAAGAATGATTTTTGCCCTTGATTTGATCTTTGAGCATTTTGAGATAGGGATAGGAGCCATTGATATCAAAATCTTTTTGAAGGTTTTTGCTTGTGATTTGTGCTAGTAATTTCTGTCCGTCTTTTTCGAAGTGTTCCCAAGCTCTTTTCCAAGTGGCCCAAGTCCAGCAATCCGCACCTTTGATAAAAAACACATCTTCATGCATCTCTTGAGGATAATGAATGGGAAAGTTGAAAGCACTAATGCAAGCAACCTGTTGGTCATCCTTGTAAAGCTCAAGATAGGTATTCATAAACTCAAGAAAGCAAGGAGAGACAAGCAAATCATCCTCAAGCACAATAATTTTTTCATATTGATTGATGATTGTTGTGACACCATCAATGATAGAATCTGCCAATCCCCAATTTGTTTCTCGCTCGATGATTGTGATATTTTTAAAGCCCTGAATGGTGTGAATATAATCACGCACCTCCTGCACACTTTGTGCTGTCGCTTCATCTTTGTGCCCATCAGAATAGATGAAAAGTTCGCTTTCTTTTGCAGGGGGATTTTCTAGTAGTGCATCTATGACTTGCCGAGTGTGATTGGGGCGATTGTAGACAAACAAAACAATGGGAGCTAGAGCGGGTTTCAAAGAGTCTCTCCTGTGGGCTTGATGGTTTTGGAATGATCTTCAATCGTCTTAAAGAGATTGCGATAGAAATTAGAATCTCTAGGATCAGCAAGGTATGAGTTGATTTTATCGATATTGATTTTTTGGTCTTTCAACGGAAAGTCTTGGATTTTTTGAATCACTTCTTTGAGGTCTTCATATGATTGGACATGCAAGGTGTGCTCTAGGTGAGCATACACAGTCGGAAGAGGATTAAAGAGAATGGCAGGAACATTATAAAATGCAGATTCTAGACTGATTGTTCCTCCTAGAGTAGCTACAGCTTGTGCATTTTGCATAAGATCTTTTGAAGAGATATCTAAAGATACCATCGTGACATTTTCTAGCTTCATAATTTCGCGATAAAAATTTGTATTTTTAAAAAAAGCGAGATTGTTGATAAAGTAGTGCATGATCTCATTGTTGAGAATAAATTGATGTGGGTGTTCTTTGACATAGAGCTTCCAGCCCTTTGGAAGAGCTTTTGAAAGCATTTTGATGATAGTGATTTGTGACTCCAAAAGAGTTTTTCCAATGATGGCAGCTTCAGGCTCAAAATGAACGCTGTAGTAAATATATTTTTCTTGTAAATTTGGATGAATTGAGTGCTTTTGATAGAATCTTTTGAGTTGCTTGTATTTCCAGAAGTAATAGAGTTTGTCCCAATACGAATAAGTAATACCAAGGCGGTCTTGCTGAAAGTTGAGCTTTGAAAGACAAACACAGAATTGAGACAGCATCTCTCCCCCACATTTTGATACCAAATCCTTGATGAGTCGCTTGAGATTTTTTTTCTCAGGAGTGATAGAAGTTTCGAGTTTGTAAAAGATGATTTCTTCTGCCTTTGCACAAGTCGTGCTAGGAGTATAGGGAATACATGAGAATTGTTGTGGGGAGTTGTGATTTAATAAGGCGATGGCGTGATAGTGATAGCCCTCCATGGAATAGCAAGGAATGCCTAAAAATGTGCAGAGTGAAAAGGGAATATGGTGATTGGGGGAAGTAAGATTTGCTTCCGCAGAAATCATGAGATCAATTTGGTTATTTCTAAAGATTTCAATAAAAAAAGAAAGATGCTGATGGTAGATATCTTTTGCCAGAGGGTTATCAAGCATGATGCGATGTAGCATTGTTTCAATATCAATTTGTGCATATTTCATTTTTGCAATGATTTGATAATCAATACTTTCGACATGCTGAATATCAAGTAATCGCTCATAGTCGATAACGTGCCCAATGCGTTCATTATATTCTTTGCATAGGGAAGTGACTTTTTCATGCATTTCGCAGACTAAAACAACAAGATGGTGAGTTGTATGCTTGAGGATATACTCAAGCATATTTCCATCACGATCTAGAAGGATAATGTTTTTTTTCACAGACCCCATCCATCATCTACAACTAAAATTTGTCCATTGACACATAAACTCATATCGCTCAAAAGATAGAGTAGGGTTCCATTGAGATCTTCGGGGTCCATCATGCCTTTGCTAGTGCAACATTGGCGATATTTTTTTAAAAAACTTTGTGGCTGAGGAGAGGTTTTATTGTAAATTCCTCCAGGAGCGATTGCATTGACTCTAATGCCTGTATTGGCAAGATATTTTGCCATCCATTTTGTCATATGATTGATGCCTGACTTGATGATGGAGTAATCAACGACGCTATCCATATCTGTCCCTTCATAATTTTCAAATTTTGGTGCATAAACTCCCATAATAGAAGACATTGAGATGATATTTCCAAATCCTTGATTCTTGAAATAAAGTGCAAATTGCTGGCTTGTAAGCACATATCCTCCAAGCTGAAGTTTTAGATTCTCGCAAAAATCATCAAAATCAAAATTATAAAAATTATTTTTCCCCCAAGAAGCGGTTCTAGGATATGCATTATTGACAAGAGCATCAATTCTACCAAATTGATCGTGTATCTTTTGAATCGCTTGAGCAATGCTTGATTGTGAGATAATATCCATTTTGACAAATAGGCTATTTTCTCCTGAAGGATCGATTTGAGATCGTATCTTTTGACCAAGCTCTTGGGCAATATCAGCGATGATGACTTTTCCTCCATTTTCAACTATTACTTTAGAAATGGACTGTCCGATTAGACCTGCTCCCCCAGTGATAACAACTACTTTATCTTGTAAAAGCATCTTTTCTCCTTATTTAAGATGTAAAAATCGAATCATAATAGCTTTCGTGGCTTGCAAAAAAGTCTTGCAATTCTTTATGAATTGGCTTTTTGGGAAGTTTTTTGATACGCTCAAGCATATTTTTTTGGGAGTCCCATATACCCCCCCCTAGATGCAATGATCTTTTGATAATCAGACAAGTGGGCAGTGATCCTGATTGTATCAGCTTTTTCAATTCCTTTGATAAAGGAATTTTTGAAGATCCCTTCCAAGCGGTAGCCAATCAAACTCATGCGGTGAGACCAAGGAATGAGTTTGATGTGTTGTCCAGCTTCTATACGCTCCATTCCAAGCTTGACAAAAGCATGTTCGGTGATGCGTGCAACAGCTTCTAAAGCTTCCAGAGGATTTTTTCTAAAGAAGCTTCCTATTACGACACCAAGACCAGCCGATCTTGTTTTGTAATTGATATCCATAAGACTTGTTGATCCGATTGCTTCATGCTCTTTGTTGGTGATAATGAAGAGCAGTCTTTCTTCTATCGCTTGCTTGAAGAAAGCAATTTGTTTTTCTTTGGTGTTGGGAAAAACTCCATGCTCTAAGAACTGAGTTGTATGAGGGTGATTGAACCATTTGTACCAATCAGACTTTTCAGCAAATTCTAAAGTGGGAATGCATAGATCAATTGTTTCGCCTTCGATAAAAACATCTAATTTCATCATTTAATCTCCGAATAAAAGTTTTGAATCTCTTCTTTGAGATGGTTGTGATTGAAATATTTGATCCCTCGCATGAGGGGGACAGCTTGCCCTCCCATCCCACGTTTAAAGTGTGCAATGTTGATTTGTTTTTGATCGCAATAGTCTAAAAATCCTTGTATTTCTAAAAAATTTGCAGGCTGACTGAGACAGATCGTTGTGTAGCCCA
Organism: Helicobacter kayseriensis; assembly: GCF_021300655.1. Taxonomy (NCBI): domain Bacteria; kingdom Pseudomonadati; phylum Campylobacterota; class Epsilonproteobacteria; order Campylobacterales; family Helicobacteraceae; genus Helicobacter; species Helicobacter kayseriensis. Next base: position 200,170 of record NZ_JAJTNB010000001.1, on the reverse strand, counting down.
TTTGAGAGAAGTGCAAAAAGGCATGATAGAGAATAATATGATAGATGGGAATTTTGCTTCCTTCATATTTTGGAAGGTCAGACCCGCTATGATAAAAAACGCTTGAATTGTTATGAAAAAAATAACAACAACCAATTGGTTCGGCTTGATATCTAAGAACAAAAAGAGATGTAAAACCTTCTAGTAAAAAATCGTATTGGATCTCAAAACTCTCATCACTACGAGTTTTTCGCCTAGAACATAGATGGTGGTATTCTACATATGTTTGGTGCATCTCATAAGATGGATTGTTTGCATCATAGATTTCTACTTTAAAATCTGGATTTTTTAAAAAGGAATTAATAAGTGGCTTATAACTTTTGCGAAGTTGTCTCCAGAGTTCTTCTTGTGAGGTTTTTAAAAAAACAACATTATCTATCGAGGAGCAGTTTATATAGCCGTATTTTTGCAAAATAGTTAAATCTTTACATGAAATCATTAGTCCCCCCCCCCTTCATACTTTAGATGTTGTTGTGCATCTAGATAACACTTGATGTATTGACATGAGTATTGTTTGGCAATCTCATCTAAGAGATGAAAGGCCAAAGCTTCTGCTTTTGGGGTCAGCGTAATTGGAATTGGAAGAAAGTGACCATTGTTAGAAATTGTATTGCCTTTTGGTGTCGTATAAATGGGGCAATAGCAAATTCCTATACATTTTCCATTTTCAAGAATAACAAAGCTCTTATCAAGCAAGGGTTTAGCAATCAGCTGATAATAATGAATGGTATTGAGATGATAGATTGTAGATAAATGAAAGGTTTTGAAAAATTCATCATAAAGAGCACAGAATCTTGCTTCATTTTCGTTGCGAAAAATAACTTCCATTAGTTGTATTTCCTAAAAACGGGTTTTGTTTCATTGCCGACTAGAAGCTCTTTTGTATTTCCTTTTTCAATTGCTTGGGCAATGACTTTGAGAGATTTTTCAAATCCCTCAATGGTTTGAGAGATCTCTGAATCACGATGAGAATAAGAAGGGATAATGACTTGCAGAAGGACTCCTGATTTGATCATTTCCTGCATAAAGAGCGTTCTTAAAAAAGGATCTTGTTCGCCAAGAGTGTTTGTAAAAGAAAAATACGGACGACAATCAATTCCTTCAGCTTTTGTAAAGTCTGAGATGCCAAGTTCTCTAGCGATTTGGTTGTAAGCCTCTTTGATCGTTTTGCCTGTTTGCCAAATGTGTTTTGTGATCGCATAGTCATCTTGTAAGAGAAGTTGAAGAGTTTTTTGAGCAGCGCGAAGATGGTGAGTTTCTCCGCCATAAGTTGTAGAGAGCAAGAAAACTCTTTCATAAGGATGATCAATCCCTCCTCGCTCCATAATTTCCTTTTTGCCTGTAAGAGCAGAGATGGAAAAACCATTTGCCATTGCTTTTCCAAAGCTTGCCAAATCTGGAGTGACACCATAGAGATATTGCGCACCTTTTGGATGGAATCTAAAGCCAGAAACAACTTCATCAAAGATGAGTACGATTCCATATTGTGTGCATATTTCTCGCACTTTTTGCAAAAAATTATCTTGAGGTTCACAAGTCGCTGCAGGCTCCAAAATCACGCAAGCAACATTATTTTGATGGTAGTTGATTTTTTCAATAAGGCTTTGAGGATCATTGTAGCCAAAGGAGTCGGTAAGAACTTGTACGCTTTTGGGAATTCCGGCATTGACTGCAGTATTTCCCATAAACCAATCATCAATGCTGAAGAACGCATGATCTTTGCAACGCAGAATAACTTCTTTTCCAGTATAGGCTCGTGCAAGTTTGACAGCAGCACTTGTCGCATTTGATCCATTTTTGGCAAATTTCACCATTTCTGCGCAAGGGATTGTGTTTGCTAGAAGTTCTGCTACTTCTGCTTCAATAAAACTTGGTCTAATAAAATTGCATCCATTTTGCAGTTCTTGTTGAACCACTTCAACAACAGGAGGGAAAGCGTGCCCCAGAAGAACTGAACCAAGTCCCATTCCCCAATCTACAAATTCATTTCCATCAATATCCCAAACCCTTGCGCCTAATCCTTTTTGGATTGCAAATGGGCTGAGAGCAGGGAATTGATCATCGCCCTTACTGTATGTGTGGCCTCCGCCAGGAATTAAGTTTTTTGCCTTGATGCGCCATTGATTTGATTTTTCAAAATTCATATTCACTCCTTATTGAGATTTATTTTATCTCTAGCTCGATAAAAATCTTCCAGATTTCCAATGTCAATCCATTCATTGATTATAAATGTCCCTACCTTGAGATTCTTTGAGATTGCTTTGGTGATTAGGGTGGGCATATCTAGATGTTCATTTTGATTGATTAAATCAAGTGTGGAGGGGCTGATAATGTAGACTCCGCAGTTAATATAGTGTGTATAGGTTGGTTTTTCTTTAATGGTGATTGGTGTCTTTAAATGATCTTCAATTACACCAAATGGCACTGTATAAGAATAGGGAAAAATACAAACTGTAATATCGTTTTGAGAAGTTGTGTGTGTAGTAAGTAGCTGTTTGTAGTCTATATCTGCCAAGATATCGCCATTGATGACAAAAAATGGCTCGGTAAGATAGCTTTCTGCAAACTTGATGCTTCCACATGTGCCAAGTTGTTTTTCTTCTTCTAGATAGTTTATTTTGACGCCAAATTTCTTCCCATCTTTAAAATATTCTTTGATCACCTCTGCTTTATAATTGACGCTAATAAAGAAACTAGAAAATCCTTTATTTTGAAATCCTTCGATGATCTCTTGCAAAATAGGTTTTGCACCAATTTTAAGCATTGGCTTGGGGGTTTCGTTGGTTAGGGGTCTTAGTCGAGTGCCAAGACCACCAGCCATAATGATCACTTTGTTGGGATAATTATAGATTTCATGATTTGCTTTAAAGCGTAAAAGTTTATTGTCTTGATTTACGATTGGAATAAATGGGAATCTTTTCCAAGTTTGATAAGTTTGCAAATCTACTTCTTGTCCTTCGATAATTTTTCTTGGGGCAGGATTCATGATTTGGGTAATTGGAGTTTGGGGCGAGAGGTGATTTTGCAATGCGGATCGACGAATATCGACATCCATAATAGAGCCAAGTAGTTTTTGATCTTCATCAATAACATATAGAACAACCCGATTGGTGCCATCTAAATCATTTTTTTCTAGATGAAGAATGGCTTCTTGTAATGTTGTATGTTGTGAGAGTGTAATTTGATGAAATAAATCTTTCATAATAAGTCTTTCCAAGAAAAGGTGTTGTTTGGCTGAGATTGAATAATGTCTTTTAGCAGTAGATAGTCTTTTGGATAATCCAATGTCCATCTAATATGGGAATAATCAATGTCGTTACAGTAATGCTTGATGCGAAAATTCTCAGGATGAGTGTAGATATAATAGGTGACATGTTCTAGTTCTTCTTGTGTTTTGGCGTTTAAAAAAGCATTCTGAAGTGTTGCAAAAGTCATGATTTCTGTATCCATTCCATCCGGAAAAGTGCGCTTAACGCCATTGCTTGTATAATCTGCTTGAGATTGTAGATGAAGATGAATCACTGCATCTATGATATTTGCATCAATAATTGGACAATCTCCCGTAAGGCGGACAATATGTGTTGCGTTATATTTTTTTGCACATTGATAATATCGATCTAAGACATTATTTAGACTGCCTCGAAAGCATTCAATATGACATTGTTTTGCGATTTCTTCAATCATATCGTCTTCGGGATTGGTAGAAGTAGCAATAACAAGCTGATCGATTTTTTGAGATTGCAAAATGCGTGAGATTTCATAGGCAAGCATTGGTTGTCCATTAGCATCCATAGCCACTTTGCCAGGTAATCTTGAGGAGCTCATACGTGCTTGCAATATTGCTAAGATCATGCATTCATTCCTTTTTGAAGAATTTTCATTTGTTTTAGTGTGTGAAGGTTTGTGGGGATATCTGTTTTTCCTTCTATCATTTGAACAAAGTAAGTCAGCATACGCTTAAAGGAAGAAAATGCATTGAGACAATTGGCTTTGTAGTAATTTTCTTCAGAGAAAAATTCAAGCTGAAGCATTGGATATTGCATAAAGCCAAGACAATCAATTTGAATAAGAAAACCTTCTTTGGTATTGATGTAGAAACTTTCGTGACTACAAATATTTTTTGTGATTTGTGTTGGAGAAAACTTTAAGACTCCAGATATCCCATCAAGAAGATGGATTCCGTATGTCTCCCAGTTTTTGGGTGTGATTCCGCGAATGAGTTTTATTTTTCCAAAATGTTGGATTTTTGCTCTCAAATCATCAAGCTCTGTTGCAAAATGAAGAGATGAAAAGCTCATGAGCTTGCCTGATTGTATAAAATTTTCAAAATAATTGCACTCCACATCATTTAGTGAAAGCGGCTTGTCAATAAAGACAAATTTATCGGCTTGAAGAAAGGTTTTGGCAATAGGATAGTGGGATCTCCAATCATCTCTTGCAATAATGACAGCATCAACTTTATCAAGCATTTCTTCATAATTTTTGCATAAATTGGGAACGTTTGAGGCTTGGGAAATTTTAATTATCTCTTGAGGATCTTGTGACCATACATGGGTAATTCTAGCATTTGGAATTCCGAAATTTTCTTTGGGTTCATTTTCTAGGTAGTTATATATATTGATCCAACCACTTTCCTTCATTGCTGTTTGATTGTAACCATTAAAAATAGCAGAAAATGAATATGGGTGACCATTTCCTTCACTTGTGCCAATGATTCCTATTTTGATCATAATTTTTCCTTAAGTAGCATAAATGCTTCTGCATATGTTGGCGATTTGATTCCTCCCATCGTGCTTCCACGATAAAGTGCCAATGCTCTAATATTTTCTACTGAGCGAGGGAAGGGGGGAGGAGCGATTTCACTTTTGTAGATTTGCATAATTTGACATTTTTGATCGATAAAGTCCGTGATATCAACAAAGACATTGGGGATAAAGCTTTTGTGCGGAAGGCTTGGAGCAAATTCTGTTTCGCTCAGGGTTTCCATCATGAGAACTTTTTGGATGCTTGGATATCGAAAAGATTTTGTGCAAGAAAATACGGCCTCAAAGATTGCACGATGATCGCTATGAACATCATCGCAAAAGGGTAGATAAAGAATATTGGGCTGAATGCTTTGAAAGATTTGAGAAAATTTTGTCACCAAGGTGCTTTTAGTATATTCATCCACCTTCATTGTTTTGAGACCTAACCGATGAGTAGAGGTGAAATTATAGGAGTTGATAACCTGTGTAATTTCCTTTTCTCTAATCAAAACAGATTCTTTGGAGAAACCTTCTTCTTCAAAGATATCTGTGCAAAAAATGCAATGAACATGATCTCCTTGTGCGATATGTTTGAGTAGCGTTCCTCCTGCTCCTAGTGTCTCATCATCTGGATGAGTGGAGATGACAATAACCTGCTTAGACAAAATAATCCCAAAGAAGAGTTGTGTCTTCGCTAATATCTTGTCGAGCTTTTCTTCCGATTAGCCACTTTGCTTCTACTGGGGTGATGCCTGTGCCTGGACGTCTATAGACAATATCCTGATCAGTGATAATTTCACCCTCTTTGATATCTCTTGCCGATGTGGCACTTTTTCTAAATTTTTCTCGTTTTTCAAGCTCATCTTGAGAGACTACCTTGTATCTATTGCCAAGACATTCAAAGATATTTTTCCCTTCTTTGCAAATAATTTCCAAATCTTTTGGATCAGCTGAAACTTTGTGGTCCCATCCTTCCATATTTTTATCAAGAGTAAAGTGCTTTTCGATAATCTTGGCTCCCTTGGCGATTGCTGCAAGAGAGATAGAATATCCTAGAGTGTGGTCAGAATAGCCAATTTCGCAATCATAGATAGACTGTAGGGTATTGATAAAGTTTAGATTAACAATTTCATTGCGTGGTGGATAAATGGATACGCAATGCAACAATGCGAAGTTTTTGTAATTTGCTTCCCTAAAAAGAGAATAAGCTAAATCAATTTCTTCTAAGGAGGCCATACCTGTAGAAATTATAATAGGTTTTTGGGATTGAATTGCTGCTTGAATTGTGCTGGGATTATTTAGATCATTTGAAGCAATTTTTAAAAAATCGCTATCCAACGAAGAAACAACTTCTACGCCATAAGCATCTTCTGCTGTGCATCCAAAATCAATATTAATTTTCTTGCAATAATCTCTTAAAAGTTGAAATTCTTCTTTGGTGTTGGAGAAAGCTCTAATTTGATCTCGAATATTATGGAGATTTAAACCTTTGCTTTCCCATTTGTCTACATTTTCAAGTTTAACAATTCCTTTATCAAGTTCATCTAAATATTTATTTGTACACAATTTTTCGTCAAAGAATTGAAATTTTACAGCATTGGCTCCACAGCGTTTGGCTTGATTGATCATCTCTATTGCCAAATCTATGTCTCCATTATGATTGCATCCTATTTCTGCTATAATATAGGGTTCTTTTAATGAGGTTAAATCCATTGAGCAATCTCCTTAAGCATTTTGATATTTTCCCACCAACAAAATTTTGATGTGCAAAAGTTTGTATTTATAATTCTAATATATTTTCTTTTGTTTTCTTTGGAAGATAAAAAAGTCTGTAACTTTAAGGTTTGAATAAAAAGTCTTCTGTAGATAGGGCTTATTTTTTGAAAATGTTGATAATGTTTAATTTTCACAGCAATACCCAATTCAAGCCTCTTTTCATCAAGTGCTCCGTCGAATCCGATAAATGATTCTGTGTGCTGCCGATAAAGGTTGTAAGTGTCTTGTATTTGTATGCCAGATAAATTATTAATGAGCATCCAAGAAGCTAAAAACCAGTCTGGGGCTAGAATACTGTTTGGAATGTAAAAATTTGAAAAAAATGGATGATTAATTTTTAGCGCAATATTGCCAAAGCCAATAAAATTTTTATGCAAGAGGGGCGATAGGGTATCGAGCAACTTGGGAGCATTAATTTGGTAATAAAAATGTTGATTGGAAAGTTTAAATAAATTCGCATCCGCAGGAAAAAAACTATTGAAAGCAAAGTGGTGTGTATGAATTTGTTGCAATGTTTTTTCTACACGATTAATGCCTGAAATTTCATCAAAGTCCGAAAAGATTAATAGATCATAGGATAATTTATGGGCCTTATTGATAAGAAATTGTCGTATCTGTGTTGGGGATAAGAAAGCTTTTTCTTGATGAAAAAAGAAGACTTTTTTTTGTTTAAGGTTTTTATAATCTTGTATTTTTGTTTCTATGGTTTTTAAATTTATACAATCAAGAAAAAGCAAGAGATCAAAGTTTTGTTCTGTTTGGTTATTGAGATTATTTAAATAATCTTCGAGAAAAATTTCATGCATTAAACAGTTGTAGATTGATGTAGCCCACAGGACTTTCATATTTTTTCCAATTCCCAAAAGGTTTCAATGGATTTATTGTTTTGAAATTGAGGTTCTAAAAATTGTGCATATCCCCTTTTGAGCCAGATTGGTGTGATTCCAACTTGATGAGCGCCTTTGATATCAGTGAGTGGATTATCTCCGATCATATAGCAGTGTTGTGGGGAGAGATTTAAAAAATCTAGAGCTCTTAAGAAAGCTTTGGGATGAGGCTTTTCATATTCGATTCCAAATTCTCTTGCATAGCAGACTAAATCACTCGGAATATTGAGATTTAGAATTTTATTTTTTTGTGCTTGAATTGGACCATTTGTCAAAATAACAAAAGGGATATTGAGAGTTTTGAGTCTATGCAAGAAATCTTGAGCGTCTGGATATAAAGAAAGATTGCATTGAATTGAGGAATAAATCAAAAAAAGCTGATCGTGATACTCTGAAGAATAGCCAAGGGGAGAAGCTTCTAAAAAGGTTTTGAAAATATCCTTGGACTTAATTCTAACTTCATCTGATAGGACTTTTTTGCAGATTGCGTGAAAAATCTGATTTTCTAAATTGTGACTATTCCAAAAATCCAAAAAAACATAATAGAGATATTGATTTTCATCATAAAGCGTATTGTCAAGATCTAGGATATAAGCTCTCATTGTATTTTTAAAGCCACAGGAAAGAAAAATATCTTAAGAAGCGAGATTTAGAAGGAAGGCCGCTTTTGTTGATTTTGACTTCTTCTCCCAAGAGAAGCTTGATAGCAAGATAGGGAAAATTAAATCCCAAATCGGTGTCAATCGAACTACTTGCACCAAGTCTAGGATTGAGATCAAATAGTACTAATCTGCCATCTTGTGTATATGCTAGTTCCATATTGTTGGCATAAGTTAAGTTGAAGATTTCAATGACTTTGGAACATAAATGCTCTAACTCTTCATTGTACGAAACGACTCCACGATAAGTTTGCGAAGCACTTCCCCATTCTCTAATGTGTTCGAGTGTTAGAAGATTTTCTCCATTGTGGCATAGGGAATAAGCACTAACAAATGGAGGGGTGAGATATTCCATGACAATCAGTTCTTCAAAGGTTTTTTGTTGCTTCAAGATATTTTCAATTGTCGCAATATCAACTTCATTTTCTGGTTTTTTGTGAAAAAAATGATCAAAGTTGAACTGATTTCCTATGATATAAACTCCTCTTCCACCTCTTCCAAAACGAGGCTTAATCACAATCTTATTTTTTGGGAAATCCAAAAAGTCTAGAGCTTGATAAAAATCATCAAGTGTTTTGATGATTTGAAATTTGGGGGCATGTTGTGGAAGATGTTTTTGGAGAGAATGATAAACTGCACCCTTATCATAAGCAGAGATCAAATGGTGATAATCGCCCACAAGAATAGGAATCTTAATCTGATCTTTGTATTTTGCTAGCACTAGATTGTCTTCATTGCCACAAGGAATAATAATATCGATATGATATTTCTCTATGTAGTTTTTAATAAAGTCTACAAACCCCCTCTCATCTTCCGCGCTATTGGGAGAGACATCAAAACAGTTAACCATGGTTCTACATACGGCCCATTCAAAGGCATCGATTCCATGAAGCTCTACTTCTCGTTCTCCATTATTTTTAAGGGCATAAATAAGATCCGGACTCGTAAGGCCACCAACTGTCGTAATTAGGATTGTGAGCTTATTCATTTGTGTAATCCTCCTTTGATTTGAGTTTAGAGTGAAAAAATATTGTTGTAATAGTCACGGTGAGAATTAAAAAAGTCTTGTAAGAGAATATGAAAAGGGGTTTTTGGAAGTAATTTTGCTCTTTGAAGCATTTTTTTGTGTTGATCCCACAATGATCCTCCTCTCTTTGAAATGATTAGATTGTAGTCTTCTCTATGGCATACAGTATGAATTCTGTCATCAATCTCGCTCCAATCATTTTTAATAAAATCCTTTCGAAAGATGCCCTCTAGTCTATATCCAAGTAGAGATAGAAGATGCGAAAAGCGAATATGACCAATATGATGAATAGCGAATATTCTTTCTAATTCCAAGGTATTAAAAGCATAATCCATGGTATGTGCAATTGCCTCTAGGGTTTGTAGGGGGGGGGTATTATCTTTTTTTGCTTCTCCTCTAATAAAACCTATTATTGCTGTTTTTTTGGAGGCATTAATATCTTGTAGTATTGTTGTTCCTATAATTGAGGTTTTATCATCATAAAAGAAGGTAATATTTTGAGTGTTTTTAAAATATTCTAATTGATCATCTAGGGTATTTCGTTTTATTCCGGATTCTAAAAATTTTGTTATTTTGCTATTGTTCCACCATTCAAAGGTTTGATTGGTTTGTATAAACTTTTCAGATGGGATATATAGGTCGACTAATTCGCCCTCTAGAAATCTCTTCATATTGTATTTATAAATTTGTCTCATTTTTTAACCTATCGCCAATTTTAATTTTCCCATCAAATAAATAATCTGTAATTCTGATGGTATTGTCTAAAGTTTTAACAATTATATCATTCTTATGAACTCCCACCACTACTCCAGGTGTAGAAATATAGTTTGGTGCATTGGGAATAAGTTGGCTTTTGAAAATTGTTATTGGTTTTTGGTCAATATAGCTTTTTGCTCCTAAGTTTGGGGTATTGAGCGATCTAATAAAATTAAAAATGTTTCTTGAGTTTTGATTCCAGTCAATTAGCTCATCCCCGAGAATTCTCATCGGGCAATAGAAGCCTCTCTCATGGTCTTGTGGAGTGGGGAAAACTTGATGATTGTAAAAAAGAATCAAAGCTTCATGTAGGACAGTGGCACATTCTATGTGAGCTTTTTTTAGAAGAGTTGAATAGTCATCTTGCTCTGATATTGGATAAGTGCGTTGCAGAATAATGTCTCCTGTATCAATTCCCTCATCTATATAATGAACGGTGATCCCAAATTCTTTTTCATCGTTGATGAGGACCCAATTTAAGATATTTCTTCCCCGATAGGAGGGAAGCTTCCCTGCGTGGCAATTGATGGTCTTGAGTTTAGGAAGAGATATGAGAGGTTCTTTGAAAATTTGATTAAAACTCATAGAGACAAAAATTTCGCTTTGATAGTGATTGATTTTTTTAATAAATTCTTCTGAATTAATGTCCTTTGATTTAATGTATGGGATACTAAATCTTTGAGCAAAATCAAAAAGAGTGTGATCTTGAGTGTCAAATCGTGGGACAATAAAGGCAAATTCAAATCGTGGATCATTTTTTATTTTTAGAAATGCATAATGTGACCAAATTCCATCTGCAAAATATCCGATTTTGATTTTACGCACATAATCCCCCTAGTAAAAGTGTTAAATCTAGTTTATCCCCCCCCCCATTGTCTCTTTTATAGAAGATAAAAATTCTTTTTCAAGTTTAAGTAGATCTTTTTTTCTTTCCTTGATTCTTTTTGCTGGAATTCCAAAATAGACTCCCCAAGGTTTTGTTTTTCGAACGATGAGACTCATTGCTCCTATTGAGCTTCCTTCGCTTAAAAAGGCGTTGGGGAGAATTGTTGAGCCACATCCAACAATGCAATGCTTTTCAATGATAATTTGTTTTTTTGTAATGTTTTTGTATTGATTGGGTATGCAGGGATTAGTAAGGGTTTCTCCACTATAATCATCGCTTATAGCAAGGACCTTAACATGACTACTCATCCCGCAAAAATCTCCAATAGTAACTCCAGAATCTCCACCGGTGATGGATGAAAAGGCTCCGATGTGCACAAAATTCCCAATTTTAATCTTTCCACTTAAAATTACAAAGTCATCAATTCTGACATTGTTCCCAATAGAAATTTTTGAAGCACCATAGATTCTAGCTAACCTTGAGAGTAGGACATTTTTCCCTACAGAAGCAAATCCTATTTTTTGAAGTTCTTCATATGAATAAAATCCTTCATTGTATTGGGATTGCATGAGGTGATTCATGATGCAATCCTTTTGATGTCAGTTATTGTTTGGTATTGTTTATCCCCCCCCCCCATTGTCTCTTTTATGGAAGATAGAAATTCCTTTTCAAGTTTTAGGACTTGATTTTGATCGATAAGAGATAATTTTCTTGCCGGATTCCCAAGATAATAACCCCACTCTTCAAATTTTTTTCCAAGATTGACACTCATTGGGCCAAGACTTGATCCAGTTGGGAAATAACTCTCTGGAAGAGCTAGGCTATGGCTTCCAAAGTTATTGAATCTTTCCAAGACGACTTGAGCATCTCTGAGTTTTCTAAAGTTAGCGGGTATGCATGAGCCAGCAAGGTATCCTTCAAAAAAATTATCGCTTACAGCAAAAATTTTGCAATAAGAGCTCATGTTGCAAAAATCTCCGACAATAACTCCAGAATTTCCACCAGTTATAGATGAAAAGGCTCCGATGTGCACAAAATTCCCAATTTCAATCTTTCCGCTTAAGATTACAAAGTCATCAATTCTGACATTGTTTCCAAGGGAAATTTTTGAAGCGCCATAGATTTTGGCGAGTCTTGAGAGTAGAACGTTTTTCCCTATAGATGCAAATCCTATTTGTTGAAGCTCTTTGTGGGAATAAAATCCCTCATTGTATTGGGACTGCATAAAAGAATCAAAATCTTTCATTTTTCTCCTCCTTGATATTTAAACCATCAGTATTGACTATTTCATCGATAGTAGTATATATATTTTGGCTGGCACTGTGTTGAGGAAGTTTTTGCAGAAAATCCAAAAAGGGCGAATTTCTTTCTCCTTTTTTGAAGTAGATATCTGTAGTCGGTGAGAGAATTCCTAGCTTCTCTTTAAGAAGAGAAATAGCTTTGAAAAGCATGATTTCTTCGAGTTTTCTTCCTAGTGCTCTGCAGCTAATACAAAGATCGCGCAATGCGAGTTGATGCTTGATCTTTTCGCCTATAAAGATTGCAATAATTCCACTATCACTTAGCTTGTCACTCATTGCAATAGTAGCAATTGAAAGATGTGGATTTCTAAACCATTCCTCAACTTGATTTAGCGTAGGGCGAGTATAACCGGAGATGAATTGATTGGTTTTATTAAGAAGTTCTGTGATGCGTTGAATGTTGTTAAGATTGTCGATAGAGAAAATAAGTGAAATTTGCAAATTTTGAAAGTATTCTTTTTGAGAGAGATTGCTGAGTTGTTGTCTTAATTGATTTGCTTGAATGTCTGCTGAACGCAGTATATCTTCATTGGTAATTGCTTTTTTGTGCATTTGAGGAAAGAGCTCTAGTGTTTCTAGCACTTTTGTTGGAGAAATGGCAAGAATTGTTTTGATATTAAGGGATTTGACAGATTCAATTTCTGCGATATTGTCATCAATAAAGAGGAGAGAATCAAGTCCAAAATTGAAAAATTGTGCAATCTTTTGAATATTTTGACTTTTTGGATTCCAGTTGACTTCTTTTGTATCGAAATCTTTCCATTGGAGTGGAAAATCTTTACGTTTATGAAACATTTCTTGAACATGCTGCTCTTCATTTTTTGAGGCAAGAGCCAATAAAAAGCCTTTGTTTTTATAATCTAAGATTTTTTCTTGTAGTTTTTTATGTTCTTGAGTTAAAACAAGATTATCAATCCCATCTTCGCCAAGTATTCCACTATAAAGAGTATTGTCCAAATCAAGAACAATTGCTTTGAGTGAAGGAAGAAGCAATGAGGGGATTTCTCTAAGTCCTAAAAATTGTGCAATTTTGATACAAGCCTTATTCCCAAGTCTTGTGCCAGTAATGCTTGACTTTTTGTCATCTAAATCTTCTTGTTGAATAAATGAAGAGAGAAAAAGAACATTATCTTCTTGCAAATGAGAAAGATTAAATCGGCAGTGGATATCCATAAAAATAGGAAGAATTGGGGATGTGGTAAGTGTTTTGAGATACTTGATTTGTTTTGATATGTGTTCTAAGGGATTGTTTTTGTAGCGAGAAAGATCAACCCAGATGATTTCTAGATGACTTTTTTGGAGATTATCAAAGCTCAAAGAATCATCATATGGTCCAATTTGAAATTTAGCGATTAAACCACTTTGGGATAAAAATGCATTGATGATGCTTCCAACAGGCTCAAATGCATGATTACGATGAATATTGATAGTAATGGATTTATGAATTAATTCATCGCAGGTATTTTGAAAATGAAGCAAATCCGAGCGTTTTAGATTTTTTGAATAAAGATCAATCATACGTTTCTACCAACTCAATCAGAAGATAATTTTTCATCATTATAAAACAGAGTCTTTTGAAGTAGTTTGCTTTCATGATTGGTTTCACTATCACCCCCCCCCCCTAGAGGAATATCTCGCATTTTGAGTTTTTCCAAATCACCTTCAAGGTTTGAGCTTTGGTAAGCGATATGATACATTTTTGTTTTTTGTTTAAGGTATTGCGTTAGAGGACCATCAGGATCAAGATTCTCCAATAATTCAAGGCGATATTGATCTTTTGTGATAAAAGTTCCGCGCACTTTCTGATCTTCATCGATGAAACTATCTTCTATTTTAAAACCAAGTTTTAAAAAAATAGGAAGCTCTTTTTCAATGCTTTGCGTGGCGCAACCAATATGATGGATGGGATTATTGAGCGTTAACAAGTTGAGAAACTTTAGAAATGATAGCTTCTTGTGAGATTAAGAGAGGTAGATCATCCTCAGAAAAAAGAATATTAAACTCTTCCTCTAAGCTCATAATGATGTCAATGTGAGCAATAGATGACCATTCTGGAGTATTGTGCATCGAAATTGAGGTGGAGTGATCGACTTTTATTTGAAGAATATCACCAAGGATTCTATAAACTTTTTGTTCCATTTTTGAGGGTCCTTACTTTTTAGATTAAATTTTAGCATAGTTATGTTGTTGCATTTGAGTTTCATAGGCTTGCACCTCCATTTATGATGATATTTTGTCCAGTTATCCAACTTGAATCTAGAGAAAGGAGAAAGCAGATAAGTGGAGTTATTTGTTTTGGCATTCCTATCCCTAAGGGATATTCTTGGGAGATTTGTTGAATGTATTGTTCATCATAAACTTTGCTCCATTCTTGTATCATCTCTGTCATTATGAATTTAAAAGAAGCTTTGTTGATTCCATATGGTAGATGTATAATTTCTAATGCTGTAGTTTTATGATTTTGTTGAGCACTTTTTATTGTTGAATGTTGTATGTCATGGAGTGTATCGCGAAGCAATCGTGTGTGAAACGATAAGATAAACGATCTTTGATGCGATGCAGGTGTAAATTGCTTAGATGTAAGAGTTTTTAAATAAGGCTTTCATTTGTTTTCTTCTTTGATTGTTTGGCGAGTTTTTTTAAATCTTTCGCTGAAAGAAAGCGAAGTAACAGGAGTTACTTTAGAAGGAATCTTGTATCTTTCAATTTTGTCTTTGCAAAAAGAGCGAATGATTTTTTTTATGTCATTTTGATTGATTTTTTCTTTATCTATGATGACATCACATGAAACACTTTGTCCTGTAATGGGATTACTCTCTCCATAAACCAAGCAATCCATTACACCATCGATTTGCAGGATAATTCCTTCGATTTCTTGAGGTAAAACCTTTTCTCCGCCTACATTGATAAGCTCTTTGGATCTTCCAATGATTCGAATGTATTCTTCGCCATTAATGAGTTTTGTTTCTACTAAATCACCCGTTTTAAAATATCCATCTTCAAAGCTTTCCATACTAGCGTTGAGATATCCAAGAACTTGAGTTGGCGATTTGATCCATAATTCGTTGTTGACGACTTTGTATTGCACAGATGGATCAGAGATTTTCATAAAGAGTGAACCTGATTTTTCGCTAGAAGTTTGCATGATCCCCGTTTCGCTTGTTCCAAAGGTTTGCAAAAATTTGGTTTTTGGAAAAGCTTCTTGGAGTCTTGAAAGAAGAGATTGGGGCATAGATTCTGTTCCATAAGTAATCATTTTGAGTGATGAAAGATCATGTGTGAGATGAACTTTATTGAGCAATATTAGATTTAAAAATGTTGGTGATGTTGGGAGGATGGTGACTTGATATTGTTCAATTAAATGGGCAATGTGATGCACATCTTTTCTGTTTTGGGGGATGATCGCTGTTTGTCCAGTTGAAAGAATATTAAGGAGGGTGTTAATCCCGCCAATGTGATCAAACATAAGAAAAAGAAGCATATTGAGTTGTTTTGGTTTTTTGTTATTAAACCTAGATATTAATTCATCAAGATTATGGATCATTGCTTTAGGTTTGCCTGTGCTTCCGCTACTAAAAAGAATAAGGCCTGAGTGTTCTCCTAGTGAAAAATTATCTTTTTGTTTGGCGTTGATAGGCGTAGGGGAATAATTGTTCTCTTTAGAAAAAATAAAGTTTGCTGAACATTCGGATTGCTTTTGTTGTAGTTCCTGATCAGAAATAATAGGGATAATTGTGTGCTTGTGTGTCATTAGAGCAATAAAAATTGCAATACTATCAAGACTATAATCATCATGTATGACGACGCGACTATGTGGCGGAAGAATCTTTGTTTGCAAGGAATAAAAAGAGACTTTTTCTAAAAGTTGTTCGTAAGAATAGGTCTGATTATTGCAGATTAGGGCATTTTGTTTGCCAAAAGCTTGAAGTTTTTGAAGCAAATTAGCCATTGACACCTCCAAGATAAATAATTTGCCCACTAACAAAATCGCTTCGCTCATCAATAAAAAACTTAATTACATTGAGGCAATCTTGAAAGGTTCCAAACCTCTTGATAGCTTGTCGTTGTAGTAGAGCATCAATTTTATGTTTTGGAACATTCTTAATAAGATCTGTTGGGATTGGTGTTGGACCAATTGCATTGACAGTGATTCCAAACTCAGATAGTTCAAAACTTGCGACTTGCGTTAAATTGGCAATCGCGGATTTTGAACTTGCATAGATCGCTTCCCCTTCAAGTCTTAGAGGCACAGCAACTGTTGAGAAATTTACAATGCGGAAGTGAGGGATTTCCCCTTGTTTTTTGAGTATTCGTGCAGATTGACTCATGATTTTTCCAACTTCCCGTATAAAAAGAAATGTTCCAAAAACATTTGTTGAAAAAACATTCTTCATGGTTTGATAGGGAGTAAGTAGGATATGGTTCATTGAGGCGATTCCTGCATTATTGAGCAAAATATCAATCCTTCCAAATTGCTTTTTGATTGTTTTGACCATATTGATAACTTGCTCTTCGTTATTGACATCAAGCTCAAAATGATGATAGCTTGAGTGATCGATACTGCTTTTTCCTCTTGAGCAACCACAGACAATGTGTCCTTCTTTCAGGAAATATAAAGCGAGCTCTTTTCCAATGCCTTTTCGTGTGCCAGTGATAATAAAGACTTTCATTTGATTATTTTTGAATCAAATTTTGAATGTATTGAGTAAGAGAGGAAACATTTTTGAAAGGAGAGTTTTGTGAGCTCATTGCTTTCTCATCGGCCAAAGTGATATTTTCTCCAAGTTCTTCTTCAACCATTTCTTCAATATCTGCAATAAAGCTCACTAAAGATAGGGAATCTAAAGCGCCATCTACACCATAGATTTTTGTTT
This sequence comes from Helicobacter kayseriensis, assembly GCF_021300655.1. NCBI lineage: Bacteria > Pseudomonadati > Campylobacterota > Epsilonproteobacteria > Campylobacterales > Helicobacteraceae > Helicobacter > Helicobacter kayseriensis. The sequence goes on along the minus strand of NZ_JAJTNB010000001.1, from coordinate 183,220 downwards.
CTTCATTTGGATTTGTAAGTGCATCATTTTCGAGCTCTTCAGCAAGATTTTGAAGGGCTTTATAGATAATATTTTGAATTTGTGAATGCATATTTTTCCTTATTTGATTGATATTGAAGAATTGTATCCTAGATTGACTCCACTTGGAAGATTGACAATGCGATCTTGCAAAAAGAGTGAGTTTGCAAGATTGTCATGTTGGCAGTGACTGTATGCAGGATTTTGATGATTGAGCTTCCAAATGGGGCGTGTCATGATCCCTTGAGCGTTGCTTTGTTCCAAGAAAGCATTTCTTTCTTCTAGATTTTTGAGCTTGATTGCATTGAGCCAAAAGTTTGGTTTGGTGCCATCGCGTGCAGATATAAAATCGATCCCATGAGTTAGGCAAAATTCCTCATAAGCTTTGGCGATCTTAGACTTATTGGCAAGAAATTTGGGGAGTTGTTCGAGTTGGGCTAGGGCGAGTGAAGCATTGAGATTGGGTAGGCGATAATTGAAGCCCAGTTCATCGTGATAATATTCGTAGGGATGGGGAATCTTGGCTGTTGTGGTGATGTGTTTTAGCTTCTGGGCAAGTTTTTGATTATCTGTGAGGATAATACCTCCGCCTCCGCATGTGATTGTTTTGTTGCCATTGAAGCTAAAAGCACTAGCTAGCCCTTTAAGTCCAGTATGGATTGCTTGATCTTTTTGGATGTAATAGCTTCCTAGACTCTCTGCACTATCTTCGATAAGAGTGATATGCCACTCTTTGCAAATTCGTGAGATTTCTTCGATTTTTGCTGGGTGTCCAAAAGTGTGCATTGGGACACATGCCTTGATGATTTTGCGTGTATGTTTGTTGATCGTATGGTTTTCTTCTTTTTGTCCATGTAGATGTAGAAACTTTTCAAGGGCACTTGGTGAAAGAGAAAGAGAATCTAAATCGACATCGACATAAATGGGTTTTGCACCAGTGTAGGCAATCGCATTGCTTGTGGCAATAAAGGTCAGCGATTGTGTGATGACTTCGCATTCTTGATTGGTGCCTATTGCGTGCAGGATTGCGTGCAATGCGCTTGTGCCATTGCTTGTGGCGATAGCATATTGACTTCCGCAAAATCTTGCCATTTCTTCTTCAAAGCGATTGACAAACTTTCCAACGCTTGATACAAAGCCACTATCAATGCACTCTAGAAGATATTTTTTCTCATTTCCTAGAAATTTAGGTTCATGAAGAGGGATGGTCTCAGCTTTTGTTTTTCCATAAAGTGAGCGAATAAAGTCAAAAAGAGGAGAAAGAGTCATTCAATCACCATATAAGAAATATTACTTGCAAATTCAAATCTCTGAATTTTGCAGTTATTGAAATTTTTAAAATATTCAAGAGTAGCTATTGTTTCTCCTGGCCAATTTTCATCATTTAATTCATCAAAAGCAATAATTCCTCCTTTAATGACTCTTGGAGCTAAATATTCTAATGCAACCTTTGTGGGTTCATATAAATCAAAATCAAGATATAGAAGTGAGATAATTGTGTGTGGATTATTTGTTATATATTCAGGAATTGTGAGGCATGCATCCCCCTTGATTAATTGAATTTTTTTGTATTGGGGCAATAGAATGTCTCGATTAAATTCTTCTATACAGTCCTGAAGTTCATCTTCGATCTTTGCAAAACTTTGGAAACCACCTACTTTTAACTCTTGATGTATTATGGATTTTTGGTCATTTTCATTTAAATGCGGAAAGCCTTCAAAGGTATCAAAGCCAATTACTTTTCTGTCATTTCCTAAAATATCAAATCCTGCACAAAGCTTGGCAAAAGCCATGATGCCTCCACCCCAGTGAACGCCGCATTCAATGATGGAGCCTTTTGTGTTTTTTATCATTTTAAAAAGTTCATACCTTGCGATAAATCTTGCAAGATATTTGCGTGGAACATACTTTTCAAAATTCTTGAGTTTAATCTCTGTTGAATAGTTGTATTTGTTGATTAATTCGCTCATATTGACTCCTCTATTTTTGGGTATTTGAGTTGAGATTTTACACTGATCTTTAGACATTGTAGATTTCACTTTTGTATTTAGAGAGGTTGTTGGGATCACTGAACCACTTGATGGTTTCTTGAAGTCCTTGATAGATATTGTATTTTGGAGTGAAATTTGTCAGTCTCTTGATCTTGGTGTTGTCGCACCATAGGCGGAAAACTTCGCTATTTTGGGGGCGAATTCTTTGGGAATCTGTGATGAATTCCACTTTGCTTTGCATAAGATCTTTGATGATATTGAGTGTATCGGCGATGCTGATTTCAAAATTTGAGCCGATATTGATCGTTTCTCCGATTGTTTGATCGCTTTGAGCGATAGCAATAAAGCCCTCACAGGTATCTTTGACAAAGTTGAAATCTCGCGTAGGGGAGAGATCGCCAAGTTTGATTTGCTGAGCACCATTGGCGATTTGAGTGATAATTGTCGGAATCACTGCTCTTGCACTTTGGCGAGGTCCATATGTGTTGAATGGTCGTGCGATGCTTAGAGGGAGAGAGAAAGAGTTGTGAAAACTCATAGCAATACAGTCCGATCCGATTTTGCTTGCACTGTATGGACTTTGTGGCTGTAGAGGGTGAAGCTCATCGATTGGGACATATTGTGCTGTGCCATAAACTTCACTTGTGCTTGTGTGGATGAAGCGTTTGACTTGGTTTTGGATTGAGGCTTGACAGAGGTTGAGGGTGCCTTTGATGTTTGTATCGATATAGCTTTCTGGAGCGATGTAAGAGTAGGGGATCGCAATAAGAGCTGCAAGATGGAAAACGATATCGATTTCTTTTGTGATTGTTTTGCAAAAGTGAGAATCTCGAATATCTCCACTCACCACTTCAATATTAGAAAGGCAAGAAATATCTTCAAGCCATCCCCAATAATTGAAAGAATTGTATAAGCTCAAAGCCCTTATCTTTGCTTTATAAAAGACCGAATTTGGATCTTGTGTATAGTGATAAAGAGTTTCAACTAAATGTGACCCTATAAAGCCATCAGCCCCAGTGACCAAAATGGATTTGTATTGCATGGATATCCCTTAGATATTGAAGTTTAAGATATATTTTTACACAAGATTTTATCAAAATATTGAAAGTGAGGATATAGATGCACTCTAATCCAGTTGTTGCGATTATTGTTCCAATTTATAATGTAGAGAAATATCTTCAAGAATGCCTTGATTCTGTGATTGGGCAGACATATAGGGATTTGCAAATCATTTTAATTGATGATGCAAGCACAGACAATAGCTTTGAAATTGCATATGCTTATTTCAAGCAGGATACAAGAATGACTTTGATAAAAAACAAACAAAATCAAGGAGTAGGGGCATCAAGAAATCTAGCCCTTGATTATCTTGCGATGCAGAATGTGGGGGGGGGGGGGAGATAGAGATCTTTGAGCATTCTAGGTGCAAAGAAGTCCAATATATTCACTTTCTTGATGGTGATGATTGGTTGGATCTAGAGTGTATTGAGAGATGTATACAGAGTACATTTGGAAAGCGTATGGATATAGTTTGGCATGGATACAAGATTTTTTATGAAAAAAATCATAAGATTTCTTTATGTGCTGGAATAGAGGATATTCCCAAACAAGAGTTCTACTGTGGGTATGAATTTCTTGAGTTTCTCGCCTTGAATAAGATGAATGGGATTTTGATTTTTCTTTATTTGCTTGATTTTTCTTTTCTCTTAAAGCATCAATTTAGATTTCAAAAACATATTTTGGGCGAAGATAGTTTATTTGGATATCAAATGCTTGCTCTTGCTCAAAGAATAGTTTATGTATCTCATCCTCTTGTGTATTATAGGATTCGATTCGGATCTCTTTCAAGATACGAGCTTCAGGAAAGTAGTCAAAACTTCTCTTCAAAAGAGTGCGAAGAATTTTTGTATGATTTTTCTTATTCAAGATCAGTGTTTGTTCTTGAAATGATTGATTTTCTAAGGAGAAAAGAAAAAGAACTACACCCAATGAGTGTCTATTGGATTGAGCAACAAATTAAATATAGGTCAATTGGTGCATTTTGGATGTGTAAGATCAAAAAAGATCAGAAAAAAGGAAGAAAACTGTGTGAGGAAATTTGGAAATATAAAAAATATTGTAAAGAGGTAGAGATTTCTTCAAAAATTGCCTTTTTCTTTCCAAAAATCTATTTTGTATTAAAGAGGGCTAAAGAGATGATTAGAGATAGAATTTGTTTTATGTATACTTAGCTTTAAAATTTGAAGTATAAGGTCCAAACACAGGAGAGCAAATGTTGAAGCAAACTTTAAAATCAATTTTCCGTTCAATGGGGATTTATAGGAGATATAACCAGCATACATTTTTAACGGAGTATTATTTTTTTGGCAAAAAATGTTTTAATCTTTTTGATAAAAGAGCTCTTCCAATAATGCTTGAGAGTCAAAATAATCAGCTACTAAATCAGATTTATACACTACAGAATATTCTTCTTGATTTGCATCAAAAGAGTTTTGGACAATATGGAGGAAGCCTTAAGGGGAGAGAAGTGGTATTGATGGCTGCAGGACCAACTTTAAGGGAATATACTGAAAGTAAATATATTTCTAATGCGATTCATATCGGAGTTAATAAGGTCGTGACTTATTATCCTGATTTGGATTTTTATTTTATGGGAGATTGGACTGCTGTTCAGAATTATGGAATTCAAAAGGATATTATATCTTCAAGGGCAAAAAAGTTTTTTGGAATGGGGAACTTGAGTGATGAGTATGGAACGACAAGTTTTGCAACACCTCTAGATTTTGTTCAGATAAATAATGCTTCAATGTATCTTTCTATGCATTATGCTAGCCATCAAACTATACAGCCAGATATTTCTAGACATCCTTTGTTTGGATATGGTTCTATTATTATCCCAGCTTTTCATTTCTCTCTTTATTGTCAACCAAAACGAATTTATCTTGTTGGTTGTGATTGTTCAAGCGGAGGGCATTTCGATGATCGTAAAACTTGGGTTTTGGAAGATTTGGCAACAAAGAGATTGCAAGAAGAATGGAGAAGAATGGCTTTGTTTGCAAAATATTATTATCCTGAAGTCGAAATTGTTTCGATCAATCCCGTAGGCTTAAAGGGATTGTTTAAAGAGATGGAGCTATAATGTCTTTCCAAAAAGAATATTTAAAGAATATTAAAAACCAAGAGAGGGGAGGGGAAAGAGATTGCCAGTGTTTTGTAATTGTGATCAAATGTATTTAGAATGCCATATATTTACTAAGGAGAAGATTTGTTAAAAGTTGTAATACCCTTAAAAACAAACTCAACTCGTTTACATGATAAAAATTTGAGAAATTTTTTTAATCATAAGAGTCTTTTTGATATTAAAGCTGAGCAGTTATTGAAAGTTTTTTCGCCAAAAGATATATATGTTTCATCCGAAGATGAAATAAGGGTTCCAAAAATAGTAGAGGGCTATGGTTTTAATTTTTTACATAGGGAGTATGAGTTAACATTAAGCAGTGCGAAAGAAACTGAAATTGTAAAGGGAATTGTAGAGAAAATTGAAGATAAAAATGCAGATATTATGTGGGTTCAGGTAACGCAACCTCTTTTTGATGAATTTTCTGAAATGGTAAAGGTGTATCAAAATCTCTCTGAAAACTTTGACAGTATTGTTGCAGTTAAACGAATTACGCATCATATTATTGATGAGCGAGGAAATCCTGTTAATTTTAATTTCGGATATTGGCATAAAATTAGTCAAGAGTTACCTATTTTTTTTGAGGTCTTATGGTCTGCTTTTATTATGAAAAGGCGAATGTTGGATTGTGCTTGGTATCAGATTGGACGAAATCCTTATTTATATCAGAGTAATTCATATTTTGTTGATATCAATGATGAAAAAGAATTTGAAGTTGCATCAATTTTATATTCGTATTATAAAAAATTAAAAGATTCGGGGGGGGGGGGGATTAATTTTTGTCTATTTTTAAATAAGATATTCTTTGCATTAAAAGTCTTAGAATGCGTCCTGTTAAATATTAATATAAACATTAAGAAACGAAATGTTCTAAAAAATCTAGATAGCTACTTAGATTGTTGCAACAAAAAACAGTCTTACATCATTGCTTTTCTTCAAAATTTTAATAAAGACAATCAATCTTTAATGAATGTGGATTTTAAATTTAAAGTAAAAAATATTTTGATTAATTTTATGGAATTAAAAAAATATTTAAAAGTAAACATTAAATATATTGTTAGGTGATAAAGATGCAAAGAGTAATAGCGGTTATAGCTGCACGTCAGGGGTCTCAAAGATTAAAAAATAAAAATATTCTACCATTTGATCAAAGTAACTTATTGATACATAAAATAAGACAACTCAAAAAGGTAAGAGAAATTGAAAGAGTAGTTGTTTCTAGTGATAGCTCTTTAATGTTAGATATGGCAGAAAAAGAGGGTGCAGAAGTGCAAAAAAGACCTTTAGAATATGCAGATGAGAGAAGCCGCACATTTGGTGAGGTTGTATCTTGGATTGTGAAAGATTTGAATGCAGATCATATTGTATGGGCGCCCTGTGTTGCTCCATTGTGTGATGAGTATGTTTTTCAACAAGCTTTAAAGGCTTATTATGAACATGTTATCTTTTCAAAATATTACGATTCATTGGTAACGGTTAAGGTTATCAGAGATTATATTTGGGATAGAAAGAAGCCTTTGAATTATAGTTTAGATCGGCATGTTCCATCCCAACAATTACCTTATTGGGTTTCTGTGGTTAATGGATGTTTTATTTCCTCAAAACAACAAATTCTAAAGAATAGTTTTTGTTATGGTGAGATGCCATATTTTTTGGAAATTGATAAGTTCTCAGCAATAGATATTGATGATGAGTTTGATTTGGAGTATGCTCGATTTGTATATGAAAGAAGAAGGGTTGAGAAAATTTCAAGGGAGAGAACAGATGATTAATGGTATTAAAATCTTTGATTGCACTTTAAGGGAAGCTGGGTATCAAACTGGTTGGTTTTTTGATGAAGATTTTTGTCGAGACTATTATGCATTTGCTGCAAAAAATAAAATTGATTATCTAGAGTTGGGTTTTTTTCATGATGTCGAAGCTGATCCTGGGAGAGGAGACTTAAGATATTGTGGTTTAAGAAATGAAAGGTTGAAAGAAATTTTTATGGAAAGCAAAAAGATATGGAGTGGAAAAACCAAACTTTCTGCTATGCGTGATATACAAAGACCATTGACCACAATTCCTAGACAAGAAGAAAGCGTTGTGGATGCAATTAGGATTCTTACTAGGTCAATAGAGACTGATCTAACTATTTTGGAACAACATATTAAAGAAATACAAGAGCTTGGTTATGAGGTTTTTATTAATTTTACAAGTTCCGGATCTAATACGATAGAGCAAAATATAAAGTTTGCACAATTTGCACAATCATTGGGAGTTCGTGTTATTTATTTTGCGGATACTGAAAGTATTTTTACAGATAGTTATGTTGAAAATACATTGAAGCTTTGTCAAGGATTAAATAATGTAAATGTGGGAATGCATTTACATAATAAAAATGGAAAAGTAGAGGAGTTGTTAGATGTAGCATTGAATAATCACTGTAGATATATCGATGTGACTTTAATGGGCTTAGGAGGAAAATGGCATGATGGAAATTTGCCTTTAGAGTATTTTTTTGCAAAGAATTTGCACAATCCTGGCTATGAACAAACAAAACTCAAAACTCAGCTTATTCAAAATCTTATTAAATATCATAAATATTCAGCGGCTATACTTTCGTGAAGCACAATGATTGAATGGGGGGGGGGGAGTTAAAATACCTCCACTTCCCCATTTTTTTTGAAAACTACCTCAGAGCCTTCTTTAACTTTTTCTTCCAAGATCAATTCAGCTAAGCGATCTTCTATCATCTCATATAGTGCTCTTTTGAGTGGACGCGCTCCATAGACAGGATCAAATCCTGCTTGTGCGATCTCTTCTTTGGTTTCTTGAGAAAGACTGATTTTGATGCCTTTTTCTTGGGCTTTGAGCCTGATCTGCTCAAACATGATATCTACAATCTGCACGATTCCTTGAAGATCAAGGGGGTTAAAGATCACGATTTCATCAAGTCGATTCAAGAATTCGGGCTTGAAATATCCTCTGAGTGCATCTTGAATTGCTTTGGATCTTTCGTTTTTGTCTTTGATTTCTAGAATTTTGTCACTCCCAATATTGCTTGTGAGAATGATAATTGTGTTGGTGAAATCTATTGTCACGCCTTTATTGTCTGTCAATCTTCCATCATCTAGCACTTGAAGCAAAAGATTGAAAACATCAGGATGGGCTTTTTCGATCTCATCAAAAAGCACAACGCTATAGGGTTTGCGTCTTACAGCCTCTGTTAATTGACCTCCTTCTTCATAGCCCACATATCCAGGAGGAGCCCCGACCAAGCGAGAGACAGCATGTTTTTCCATATATTCACTCATGTCGATTCGGATAAGATTTTTCTCACTATCAAAGAGAAATTTTGCAAGCGATTTGGCACTTTGAGTTTTCCCTACACCTGTGCTTCCAAGGAAGAGAAAGCTTCCTATTGGGCGATTAGATTCGCTCAATCCTGCTTTGTTGCGTTTAATCACCCTTGCGATCGCTTTGATTGCCTCCTCTTGACCTACCACACTTTTGCTAAGCTCAGATTCTACGGCCAAAATTTTTGCTTTTTCGCTTTGAAGCATTTTTTGGACTGGTATTCCACTCCACCTGCTCACAATTCCTGCAATGATTTCTTCTGTAACAGCATTTTTCAAAAGAGTCCCATTTTTTTGCATTTCTTGCCATTTTTGATCAAGTTCTTTGATTTTTGCTTCATTTTGGGGAATCTTGCTGTATTCGATTTCAGCGACTTTTCCAAGATCTCCATTGCGTTTGAGAATCTCTGCTTCACGCTTGAGTTCATCAATTTGAGTTTTAAGAGAAGCGATGTCTTTGAAGACCTTTTTTTCATTTTCAAATTGACTTTCTAGCATACTTTTTTGTTCTGTGGCGTTGCTCAACTCTTTGTCTATTTCTTGGATTCTTGCAAGATTGCTTTCTTTTTCTTCCATTTTGAGCGCTTGTTTTTCAACCTCTAAAGCTACGATCGTTCGTTTGATGCGACTAAGTTCGTGAGGTTCAGATTCGATTTGCATTTTTAGTTCGGCAGCGCCCTCATCAATCAGATCAATCGCCTTATCAGGCAAAAAGCGATTGGCGATATAACGATTGGAGAGTTTAGCTGCAGCAACAAGAGCAGAATCTGTGATGCTGACATTGTGGTGAGATTCTAGTTTTTCTTTGATCCCTCTAAGAATTTGCAATGCTTCATTGACACTTGGTTCGCTGACATCGATAGGTTGGAATCGACGCACGAGCGCAGCATCTTTTTCAAAGTATTTGCGATATTCCTTTAGGGTGGTTGCCCCAATCGTGTGAAGCTCTCCGCGAGCAAGAGCAGGCTTAAGGATATTTGCAGCATCCATACTGCCCTCACTTGCACCAGCTCCGACGATCGTGTGAATCTCATCGATAAATAAAATGATATTGCCTGAGTTTTTGACCTCATCGATGATATTTTTAAGTCGCTCTTCAAATTCCCCGCGATATTTAGCTCCAGCGATGAGGGCACTCATATCAAGAGCAATAAGTTTTTTGTGTTGCAGGCTTGTTGGAACTTCATGGCGAACGATTTTTTGAGCTAATCCCTCCACAAGTGCAGTTTTTCCAACTCCTGGCTCGCCTAAAAGAATAGGGTTGTTTTTGGTTTTGCGAATCAGAATCTGCATCATTCTCTGGATTTCTTCATCTCTTCCGATGATGGGATCTAGAAGGTTTTCACTTGCTTTTTGGGTGAGATCAATCCCGTATTTTTGGAGAAGCTCCATAGTTTCTTCAGCATTCTGATTTTGTATTTTTGTCCCTCCGCGTATATCTTTGAGAGCTTTTTTAATTGAGTTAAGGTCAAGATATTTTTCAAAGATTGGTTTGATTTTTTCATGATTGAGGGAAGAGAGGATGAAAGTATCTGTGGAGAGAAATTGATCTCCGTTTTTGGTCGCCTCTCCAAGTGCAAGCTCTAGCTGAGTAAGTAAATCCTGACTGAGGTGGAGATTATTTTTTTGGACACTTGAGGATTTTGGAAGTGTATTGACTGCACTTTTTAGTTCTAGCTCTAGGGCAGTTTTATCAAAATCTAGTTTGTTGAAGACTTGATTAAGGATGGATTGGGTATTGGTGCAAAGCGCCCAATATGTATGCAAAATAGAAATTTCTTGATTTTGAGAATGGAGGGCAAGAGAAGCCGCAGAGTTAAGTGTCTCTTGAAGTTGGTTTGTCATCTTTTCTAGAATATTCATATTATCTCCTTTATCACTTTATATCTCTAAATGCTAAAAAATACAAAGTTTAATAACAAATCAATTATATAAATTTAGTCATTTACTATAAAGTTTTTTATGTTTATTTTTATAAAAGTTGATGAATTTCATGTTTTGGATAGAGAGAATTTGTAGATAAGGGGAATCTGCAATAAAATTTCAATAGATATTTTTAATAATGTAAGGAAAATTTTTGAAAGAAATTAATTTTGGAATCATTATCCCTATTTATAATGTAAAAGAATACCTTCAAGAATGCCTAGATTCTGTGATTTGTCAAACCTATAAGCATATGCAAATTGTTTTGGTTGATGATGGAAGTTTTGATGGAAGCTCTGAAATTGCTTATCAATATTTTCAGAAAGACTCAAGAGTGACCTTAATACAAAAGCCAAATGGAGGATTGAGTCAAGCAAGAAATGTCGGTATGGACTATTTAATGTCCTCAATACCCAAAGATTGCAAAGTCTATGCTCATTCTGATCCGTTTGTCCCTGACTATATTCATTTTTTGGATAGCGATGATTATCTTGAGCCTCATTGCATTGAAAAATGTGTTGATTTTTTGAGTGCCCATCAGGGGATTGATTGCCTTTGGCATGATTATTATCTGTTTTTTCAAGAAAAGGCAGAGTATAGCTATTTGAGTTATTTTCCTTTTAAAAAAGAAGCTCCAAGCATTCTTTTGGTTGAAGAAATGTTTCAGAGTATGACAACACAGCATCTAAATTTCGCTTGGCATGGAGTGATTAGGTCAGGACTTTTGAAAAATTTGCGTTTTGTTGAGGGGATTGAGTATGAGGATGTGGCATTTGCTTTTATGCTTTTTTCACGCTCTGTAAAAATTGGCATTTTGCATGAACAGTTATTGTGCTATAGAATCAGAAAAGGATCTATTACAAATCCTCATAAGGTTTCTTATCCTTCATATATGAAAGATTTAGAGGGGAAGTTCCTTTCTTTTTGGGATGCCAAGTTTTATAATCTTTTCTATTCTGATTGCATTAATATTTTAAGAGCACATCAAGATTTGCAAGAGCAAAAGCTTGAAGAGGGGCTTGAATTGGAGCTCAAAAGACGGTTAAGATGGAGAGTTTTTCATTTTTTGATTCCCTATTTTTATAAAATTAAAAAGAACAATGACCCAAGGCATTGTCTTGAGCTTTATCATCAAATTAGGCAGTATGGTTATGTGCCAATACTTCCTCCTATTTTTTACATAATCAAGTCTTTTCTTATAGTTAGAAGCCGAAGAATAGGGGTTTTTGTAAAATGCCTGATTTATAAACTTTTCTCCCTTAGGAGATTGGGCATAAAGTGATAAAATCTCCCTGCAATAACACTGAATAAGATATTTAGAGGAAGGATAGCGTTGTGAAAAATCGAAAAATTGCATCTTTGATTAAAGTTTTTGTTGTGATATCTCTTATTTTTGGCATGGCTTTAGCAGTGACTAATACACAACAAGACAAACAAGAGAAAAAAGAAAATGCTCAAAATCGTCTTGAGCCCTACAAAAAACTCCGCAAGGTGATCAATTTAGTTGAAAATAATTATGTTGATGAAGTAGAAATCAATGAAATTGTGGATAAGGCCATTGAGGGGCTTTTGGCAAATCTTGATGCTCATTCAGCATATTTAAGTGAAAAAAAATTTAAAGATCTTAAAGCGCAAACCGATGGAGAATTTGGAGGAATTGGGATCACGCTTGGCATGAAAGATGGAGCTTTGACCGTGATTGCTCCTCTTGATGATTCTCCAGCAGATAAGGCAGGAATGAAAGCTGGAGATGTGATTTTAAAAATCAATGACAAAAGTACGCTCAATATGGGGATTGATGATGCAGTTAATCTTATGAGGGGGAAAAAGGGCACTCCATTGCAACTTACGATTTATCGCAAAGGAGAGGCAAAGCCTTTGGTTTTTGATTTGAAGAGAGATATGATTAAGGTTGATTCTGTTTTTGGTCGCAAAATCGATGGGACAGATTACTATTATATCCGCGTAAGCTCATTTGATAAAAATGTCTCTAGTGCGGTTAAAAGTTTGCTTGAAAAGGCTGGAAAAGTCAAAGGAATTATTTTGGATTTACGTAACAATCCTGGAGGGTTACTCAATCAAGCTGTTGAGCTTTCTGAACTATTTATCAAAAAAGGTGTAGTAGTATCTCAAAAGGGGCGCTCCAAAGAGGATAATATCGCCTTTAGTGTCAATGGTAAGGCTCCTTTTTCTTCGATTCCCATGGTTGTTTTGATCAATGGAGGAAGTGCTAGTGCCAGTGAAATTGTGGCAGGAGCGATGCAAGATCACAAAAGAGCTGTGCTTGTTGGAGAACAGAGCTTTGGCAAGGGAAGTGTGCAGGTGGTGATTCCCTTAGGGAAAACAGATGGACTAAAGCTTACAACAGCCAAATATTATCTCCCAAGCGGAAGAACAATTCAAGCTGTGGGAATCAAGCCAGATATTGAAGCTTTTTATGGAGATGTGCCTCAGGGAAACAAGAATGGATTTGAGATCAAAGAAGCTGATCTTCGTAAGCATTTGGAGGGAGAACTTGAGAAGATAGATGACCCCAAAGACAAAAAAACCAAAGAAGTGAAAAAAAATAAAACCAAGGAAAAAACAATCACCCAAGAAATGGTTATGAAGGACAATCAACTCAAAGTTGGAATTGATGTTTTGAAGGCGTGGGGCGTTGTGCAGAAAGAACAAAAACAATAACAAAGTTAGAATTGATGAAAAGAATATGTTGTTTATTGATATGGGTGCTTTCATTGTTGGGGGCACAAAATTCAAAGATTGCTTATTTGCGTTTATTGACCCCCTTAGATTCTGAGCGAGAGTTTTATGTCGGTCAGAAGATTGAACTCAAATATAGTCTTTTGCTTTTTTCTGGCGCTTCCTTAATGGATGTTGAGTTTATTGCAGATGAAAATAAAAAGCTTGCAGAAGGAGTGGAGCTACTCAATCCCCATTCAAGTTGGATAAAAAAAGAGGATGAAAGTTATGAGAATACTTTTGTCTATAAAATCAAATCCGCAAATTTTGCTCTTCCAACACTAAAAGTTGTTGCAATTTCTCAAGATGGAAGCTATACAGATAGCGATGAAGTGCTAGGGAAAAAATATGAGGCAATTGTTTTGGACGGGGAAGAGTATTGTGGGGTTTTGAGCGATGAGCTACGAGTTTTGAGTGCAAAGTCTAAAAAATATGATGAGTGGAATAATATTGTTATCTTTGAGTTGAGATCTAAGGGAGGAAATTTGGAAGATTTTAAGCTCAAAGCAATTGATAAGCAAGGATTTAATGAAGAGCTTACTCAAAAAAATGGAGAGAGTAGTGGGTTGTATTATGCGGTCATCTCCTCTCATCTTAAAGAAATCAAATTTACTTTTTTTAATCTCCAAACTTTGCGTTATGAAGAGAAGATTGTTCCAATTGTCTTGCAAGATGATCGCGTAAGCACACAAAGTGATTTGGAACCTAAGAATAATTTCTTAATCTTAAGTAATGTCGTGTTGGTTGCGTTGGTCGTTCTTCTTTGGGTATTAGCATTTTATCTAAGAAGGCAAAAACGGCTTTCTAGATTTTTGTTTGTTTTGGGAATTGTGCTTTTTGGGATATGGCTTTATGAAATTTTCAATACAAAAGAAGTTGTATTAAAACCCAATGCGCAAATTACCATTTTGCCGACCAAAAATTCTACTCCGATGCAAAATATAACATTTCCAGTGCGTGTAGAAGTCATTGGTCGACATGGAGAGTTTTATAAGATCAAGTTTGAAGATTCTAAGATTGGATGGGTGAGAGAAAATGAGTGTCAGTAAAATTAAAGGTCTTATTGCAACATTGAGTATTGCAATTGGTTTGGCCATTATTATGTTTTTTATGAAATTTTCAGAAAAGAAGAATAATTCTCGTTTTGCACGCACATGGTGCAGGATCTTTTTTCCTTTTAATCGATTTGAGCTTGAAATTTTTGGAGCCTTTGATGAAGAAGCAGATTTATTGATGCTCAATCACCAATCTGCTGTTGATATTATTTTTTTAGAGGGATTGCATCCAAGAAATTTGTGCTGGATTGCAAAAAAGCAACTTGGAGAGATTCCATTTTATGGTTATGCACTTAAGGGGCCCAAGATGATTTTGATCGATAGGGAAGATCGGGCAAGCTTGATTTATATTTTCAAAGAAGCAAAAACAGCCTTAAGTCAAGGTAGGCCTCTTGTGATTTTTCCAGAAGGGACACGATGTAAGGATGAAAGCCAATTTTTGCCCTTTAAGAATGGAGCAAAGATGATTGCTGAAAAGCTTAAACTTAGAGTTCAGCCCATTGTTCTTGTCAATTCAAGTCGCATTTATAATAGTTCTCCTATGGAAAGTAGAGGGAGCAAAGCGCGTATTGTGGCGCTCAAATCCTTTATCCCTTCAGAGGTTGGAGAAGATTGGTATGAAAGACTGGAAGTGCAGATGCAAGAGGTTTATCACAAGCATTTCAACGAGCTCAATCACTAATGGCGTTGCTTTCTCTTCAAGAGGCTTCTAAGGCCTTTGATTTAAAGGTTATTTTATCTTGTGTTTCATTGTCGATTCGTGAAGGTGAGCGCATCGCGATTGTGGGTAAAAACGGAGGAGGAAAATCCACTCTTTTGAAAATTATTTTGGGGGATTGCGATTTAGATGAAGGTGAGAGAATCTTCCAAAATGATTTGAAAATTTCTTATTTGCCACAAATTCCTTCTTTTGATCCAAATCTTAGCGTGAAGGAAGCAATAGAAAATAGTTTAAGCGATCTTAAGTCTTCTCATCAGCGTCTAAATGAGGTTAATCATTTGTTACAAGATTCTCCAAAAGATCAAAGCTTGTTGAGAGAATATGAGACATTAAGCTTATTGATGGATCGATTAAATGCTTGGGATTTAGAATCTAAAGTTGAAGAAGTGATTGATGCTTTTTCTTTGCATGCTTTTAAAGATCGCAGGATTGGCTCATTAAGCGGAGGAGAACAAAAGCGTGTTGCACTTTCTCAGATCCTTTTTCAGCAATGTGATATTTTGCTTCTTGATGAGCCAACAAATCATCTTGATGTGGAGATGGTTGAATTTTTAGAGCAAAAATTGCTTTCACTCAAAACTACTCTTGTTTTGATAAGCCATGATCGCTACTTTATTGAGAATCTAGCAACGCGTGTGCTTGAGATTGAGAATGGAAAACTGACAAGTTTTGAGGGTGGATATATGAGCTATTTGTCGCAAAAAGAAGAGATGTTGCGCGCATTGAGTAAGGAGCATGAAGTCCTTCTAAAGCTTCTTAAAAATGAAGAGGAGTGGCTAAGAAGAGGGGTCAAAGCGAGGTTGAAACGCAATGAAGGGCGCAAAAAGAGACTTTTTGAGATGCGAGAAAAAGCCAAGGCCAATCCATCTGTCATACATAAAATGAAGCTAGAACTCCAAAGAGAGCAAAAATCTTTCAATCAAACAGAGGGGAAAAATAATAAAAAGATGCTTTTTGAGGCTCATCAAATTTCTCAAAAGATAGGAGATAAGGTCCTTTTTGAAAATCTGAGTTTTAGAATTTTACAAAGAGATAAGATTGCTATTGTTGGCAGAAATGGAGGCGGGAAAAGCAGTCTTTTAAAAGTGTTGTTGGGTATAGAACCTCTTCAGAGTGGTGAGCTTAAAAGAGGTGAAGTGAGAATAGGGTATTTTGATCAACATCGCACAAGTTTAGATGAGGATAAGAATATCTTGGAAACCTTTTGTCCATTTGGGGGAGATCGGGTAGATGTGAGGGGAAAGAATATGCATGTTTTTGGTTATCTGAAGAATTTTCTTTTCCCTAAAGAGTTTTTGAATCAAAAAATTGCAAACCTAAGCGGAGGAGAAAAAAATCGCCTTGCTCTTGCCCTTCTTTTTACTAAAGAATATGATTGTTTGATTTTAGATGAACCTACAAATGATTTGGATATCGCAACGATCAATATCTTAGAAGAAAATTTGGCTTTGTTTGATGGATGTGTTTTGCTAGTCAGCCATGATCGTTATTTTGTAGATAAGATCACAGATCGTTTGTTTGTTTTTGAGGGGAATGGCAGGGTTGTAGAGCGATATGGAAGCTATAGTGAATATTTAGAAGACAAAAAAGAGCTAATGCACTATGATAAATATCAAAAAGAGCTTGAAGAACAAGAGCGCAAGCAAGTAAAGCAACAAGAGGAGAAAAAGCCTACAAAGCTAAGCTATAAGGATCAAAGAGCCTTGGAAATTTTACCTAGTGAGATTGAAAAACTTGAGGAGAAAATTAAGGCTTTGGAAAATGAACTTAGTGATCCAGAAATGTATGAAAAGCGAGGAATTTCTACGATTGCCAAAGAGCTGGAAGAACTCAAAGAGATCTATGAAAAAAAGATGCAGGAATATTTTGAAGTGCTTGAAAAAAGCGAGGCATTAAAGTGAGATTAGATAGAATTACCCATCTTATTACAACTAAGTGAGGAGTTAGAATGCCCATTGATCTCAATGAACATTTAAAGAAAAAAAATATGAATCGAGAAGAACCTTCTCAAGAGCCACGCAGAAAAGAAACTCCCTCAAAAACACCCAATTTTGATTTTGGTGGAAAGAAACTGGGCTTTTTGATTGTAGGAGCTGTGATTGTGTTGCTTTTGATTGTGGCGCGACCATTTGTAGTGATTAATTCTGGTGAAGTAGGGATTAAGGTCACAGCAGGAAAGTATGATAACACTCCGCTTCAGCCTGGGTTTCATTTCTTCGTGCCGATTTTGCAAAATGTGATTGTGGTGGATACGCGCGTAAGGATTATTAACTTTTCTCGGACGGAGGATATGGGGGTAATGGGGAAAAACCAAGGAATCTTCCGTAATGATGCAATTTCTGTGATGGATGCAAGGGGACTTTCTGTAAGCATTGAGCTCACAGTGCAGTATTCTCTAAACCCAGAAAAAGTTCCCCAAACGATTGCGACCTATGGACTTTCATGGGAACAAAAAATCATCAATCCTGTAGTGCGTGATGTTGTGCGAAGTGTTGTGGGAAGATATCCAGCAGAAGAACTTCCTATCAAGAGAAATGAGATTGCTCAGCTTATTAGCACCAATATTGCTGATGAGATTTCAAAACTTGCCAATTCTCCTGTAAGACTTGATTCGATTCAATTAAGAGAGATTGTTCTACCCAACAATATCAAAGAACAAATTGAAAAAGTCCAAATTGCTCGTCAAGAATCAGAGCGTGTAAAATATGAGGTTGAGAAGGCTAAGCAAGAGGCCGAAAAAGTTGCAGCTCTTGCTCGTGGTGAGGCAGAGGCCAATCGTGTCAAAGCTCAAGGGGTGGCTGATGCAATTTTGATTGAAGCAAATGCCCAAAGTAAGGCTAATAAGACAATAGCAGATAGCCTAACGCCAAGACTCTTAGAATTGCGTCAAATTGAGATGCAAGGGAAATTCAATGAAGCGCTTAAGGTCAATAGAGATGCTCAAATTTTCTTAACTCCTGGTGGGGCTGTTCCTAATATTTGGCTAGATTCTAAAAACAAGCAACACTCTTCAAGTATTTCAAGGTAGGCAATGGGGAGTTTAAATCATTGGGTGCATAGCGCAAAAGAGGTGATTGTAGATACCTTCTCTCTTTTGAGCTATTTTGACCTTTTGGTTTTTGGGGGTTGTTTTCTTGTTTTTGTCTTATTTTATTTTTTGAGTTGTATTTTTAGTCGAGTGCGTTTTTTTATCCCGCAAATTTTAAGTATTCTGGCTTATATGGTTTTGCTGGCAACGCCTGTGATTGTTTTTTGGATCAATCAAAATATTTTTTATAAAAATAGGGTGGAGTACATAATGGCAAAACGCCTAGAATATAGCCCCACCTTTTATGTCGATGCCAAAATTTATAATCAGGGAAAGCTAAAAATAGGGCATTGTTATTTTGTGCTAGATGTTTTGCGCTCTTCCAATACTCTCAAAAATCAAATGCTTAATATGCTTTTGCCTTATAAAAGATATAAATATAAAATTTCTCAAGGGATTCAGGTAGGGGAATCTGTTACATTTCAAAAGACGATCAATCAATTTCCGTATCAAACATATCAAATGAAAATCAATTGCTATGGTGGGAAATAGATGAAGATTTTATTCTCCCCAAGTGAAGGAAAGGTTTATACCTCTTCTCAATCTCCTCTTGCAAATAGGGTGAAGATAATCCATCAAGCATATTTAGATTTTGTGCAAAATGCTGAAGTTGGGGAGCTTCAAAAAATCTGGGGTCTAAAAAAGCTAGAAGAGATTCAAAAAGTCAGACAACAATCAATGCATTATGGTGTTTTACCTGCTATTGAGTGTTATAGTGGAGTGGCTTATGAAGCATTGGGGTTTTCATCACTAGATTGTGAGGCAAGAAAAGTTATTTTGGATTCTGTTGTGATCTTTAGCAATCTTTTTGGGCCAATCAGTGCAAAAGAGAATCTTCCATTTTATAAACTCAAGCAGGGTGAGGGGTTTGCTCATTTCAAAACAAAAACGCTTTATCAGGAGTTGGAAAAAGAATTGGATGAGATGCTTCAGGGTGAATGCATTATTGATTTGAGGGCAGAGTTTTATCAGAAGCTTTATGTTCCAAAGTCGCATTACTTTACTTTTGAATTTTTGAAAAACGGAAAAAGAGTCAGTCATTATGCAAAATATTATCGAGGGGTGGCTTTGAGAGAGATTGCTAAAAATGGTGGGATTTATAAGATAGAAGAGCATCTAGAGGGGTTACATTTTTTGGGAAGTGAAGATAAGATGAATTGCACAAAGCTTGTTTTTGCGATTTGAAAACCAAGCTTTGATAAAATTGAAACCTTGTAAAGTTGGCAAAGGGATCAATCATGAAAAAAATTAGAATTACTGAAAATTCACTCAGAGATGGGATTCAATCTCTTCTTGCAACACGAGTTAAAACTCAAGATATGCTTGAAGTGGCAAAAATTTTTGAAGAAATTGGATTTCATAGTGTGGAAGTTTGGGGTGGAGCGACTTATGATGCTTGTTTGAGATATTTGGGAGAGGATCCTTTTGAGCGTCTCTTTGCATTTAAGGAAATCTTTAAAACAACGCCAATTCAGATGCTTTTAAGAGGACAGAATCTTGTAGGATATCGTCATTATGCCGATGATGTTGTG
This sequence comes from Helicobacter kayseriensis, assembly GCF_021300655.1. NCBI lineage: Bacteria > Pseudomonadati > Campylobacterota > Epsilonproteobacteria > Campylobacterales > Helicobacteraceae > Helicobacter > Helicobacter kayseriensis. Next base: position 163,637 of record NZ_JAJTNB010000001.1, on the reverse strand, counting down.
AGGGAGTTTGTGCGTTTGAGCAGTGAGGGGGGAGTAGATATTTTTAGGATTTTTGATGCGCTTAATGATGCAAAAAATCTAAAAACAAGTATTGAAGCTGTTCTTAAATGTGGAAAGCATGCTCAAGGTGCGATTTGTTATACTACCTCTCCAGTGCATCATCGTTCATTTTTTGTGAGTTATGCCAAAGAACTTTTGGCTATGGGGTGTCAAAGTTTGGCGATTAAGGATATGGCAGGATTGCTTAAGCCATTTGAGGGATATGAGTTAATCAAAGCGATCAAAGAAGAAACTGGAGCAGAGATTGCATTGCATGTGCATAGCACGACAGGTTTTGCCTTTGGTACGCATCTTAAGGCGCTTGAGGCGGGTGTGGATATACTTGACTTGAGCAATAGTGCATTAAGTGGAGGAACTTCTCATCCAAGCACTCAAGCAATGGTAGCTACATTGCAAGGAAGTCAATGGGACTGCGGGCTAGAATTAGAACCTATGGAGAGGGCTTCTAGAATCTTAAAAGAGGTAAGAAATCACTACGCACAATTTGAATCAAGTTTCAATCAAATTGACACAGAGATTTTGAGCACCCAAATCCCAGGTGGAATGATTTCTAATCTTGCCAATCAACTCAGAGAGCAAAACGCATTGGATAAAATGGCGCAAGTTGCACAAGAGATTATTGAGGTAAGAAAAGATTTTGGATATATTCCTCTTGTAACGCCTACAAGTCAGATTGTCGGAACTCAAGCGGTTTTGAATGTCTTGCAAAATGAACGCTATAAAACTCTCACAACAGAATCCAAAAATCTTATTGCAGGTGTTTATGGCCACACTCCAGCTCCTATTGTCCAAGAGTTGGTTGAACGAGTAGGGCAAATCAAAACAGAGCTTGCTCCAGAGATGCCCAAAGCCAAGGAAGAATCAAAAGACTTTGCTCAAAGAGAAAGTGATGTTATCTCTTATGCACTTTTTGGAGAGATTGCAAGGAAATTCTTTGAAACAAAAGATACTCAAATCAAAACAGAAGAATTAGCTCAAAAATTGGGACATTTATTTGAGTTGCATAGTGGTGGAGAGAGATATAAGATTGAAATTTTAGAGATTGAGCATAATAGTGTGCGCTTGAAGGTTGATGGAGAGGAAAAAGATGTTGCTATTACTATTTTAGATGAAGGCTTGAAAGAAGAAGAGATTTTGAATGAAAATGCGATTTATGCGCCAATGGGTGGAATTTGCACGAAGATTTTTGTTCAGGTGGATCAAGAGATTAAGACAGGAGAGGTTTTAGGAATTATTGAGGCGATGAAAATGGAAAATGAGATTCTCTCTCCAAGGGATGGAAAAATAGAGAAAATATGCGTATCACAAGGCGAAAATGTCGGTTCAAAAAAGATTTTATTTTTATTTAAAGAGGAAGGAAAATGAAAATTAGTTTGATATTTGGAGGGAAGAGCTATGAGCATGAAATCAGCATTGTTAGTGCGATTTCTCTTGCCAAGGTTTTAGATGTAGAGCATTTTATTTTTTTGGATTATGCTCATCAGTTTTTTTTGATTCCAAAAGATAAGATGAAATCTAGCACCTTTAGTTCTGGTGTATATAAACAATGCAAAAAGCTAACCCCAACAAATGGAGATTTTTTGCTTTCTAGTTTGTGGGGTGAAAAGAAACTTGGAGTGCAAAGGGTTTTGAGTGTCGTGCATGGAGGAGATGGAGAGGATGGATTACTCTCTTCTTTGCTTGAGTTTTTTAAGATTCCATTTATTGCTCCACGCAAAGAAGCTTGTGTTTTGAGTTATGATAAAGAATTGACCAAAATCTATGCCCAAGCAAGAGGGGTGAAGGTCTTGCCTTATGAGGTTTTTTCTCTTCAAAATCCGCCAAGCGATTTAAGTCATTATCCTGCTATTCTTAAGCCTTCGCGTTTGGGTAGCTCAATTGGTGTAAATGTTGTGAAATCTCAAAGTGATCTTACATATAGCTTAGATTGTGCCTTTGAGTATGATTCAAAGGTGCTTGTTGAGCCTTTTAAAGAAGGGGTGAAAGAATATAATCTTGCAGGATATAAAAATCACGAGGGAGAGATGGTATTTTCAATCGTTGAAGAGCCACAAAAAAAAGATTTTCTCAATTTTGAAGATAAATATTTGGATTTTTCACGCACAGAGCGTGTTTTGAAAGCAGAAATTTCAAAAGAACTTGAAAATGCATTGCAAGAAAATTTTGTGAAGCTTTATGAGAATTGTTTTGAAGGGGCACTGATTCGTTGCGATTTCTTTGTCATTGATGGTGAGGTTTATTTGAATGAGATTAATCCTATCCCAGGATCAATGGCTAATTATTTGTTTGAGGATTTTGCATATGCCCTATCCAATATCTCTTTGCCCGCCATAAGGGATGTGAGTGGGAGCTATGCCTATATTCACAAGATTCAAAGGGCAAAAGGAAAGGCATAAGATTGGCAAAAAAATTTTTAACTATTGATGGGCAACATTTTGAAATTGCTTATGAAATTTTAAATCCAAATCAGCCTCAAAGCATTGTTTTCTTGCATGGATGGGGAAGCAATAAAGAAATTATGAAGCAAGCTTTTGGGCGTTATTTTGCTGATTTTACTCATCTTTATATCGATCTTCCTGGATTTGGACAAAGTCAAAATACTTATATCTTAGATACTCAAAAGTATGCAGATATGATGCGGATTTTTTTAGATTCCCTAGGTATTCAAGATGCAATGATTGTAGGACATAGCTTTGGGGGGAAGATTGCAACATTGCTTGCCCCTAAGGAACTTGTGCTTTTAAGTTCTGCAGGTATTATTTGCCCCAAAAGCCTTAAAGTCAAAATCAAAATTTTTATTGCAAAAACACTAAGGCGTCTTGGTCTATCTTCTAGAGCTTTACGCTCTAGCGATGCTGATGGCCTAAATGAAGCAATGTATCAAACTTTTAAAAATGTGGTAGATGAGGACTTTACATCTGTGTTTTCTACCTCTTCTTCTAGGACTTATATTTTTTGGGGCAATCAGGATCGTGCTACACCCTTAAAAAGTGGGCAGATCATGCATCGCTTGATTTCAAATAGCGCTTTTAAGAGTTTTGATGGAGATCATTATTTCTTCTTGCATTATGGAGGGGAAATCCAACAGCAAATTTTAGAATGGAGAGATAGGCTTGAATAATATTTGGATGCAGATTTTGGACTTTGTTTTTTTGTTTGTATTGGCTTATTATCTTATGAACAATCTTCAATGGTATCACTATAGCCTTAAGCGTGTTTTATTTAAGCATCATAAAGTGCATTGGCATTTCTTTTATTTTGTTTTCCCTATTGTTGCCTATGCCTTAAGTCAGTATTTTGATCAAGCTCAAGTGTTTTATCTTGTATTCTGTTTGATCTATTTGCCTCTTTTTATTTATTGGATTTTAAAACTTGATAAACCTCTTAAATGGACAGGAAGGGTATGGAGATTTTTTGGAATCTTTGCTTTGTTTGCGTGTGTTGATTGTGTTTTGAAGATAGTTTATGGGGATTTAAAATTTTCTTTTGTTTTGATTTTTGTTTTTGCAATTCTTTTTTCTAATCTTTTTGAGTTTTTTCTTCTGAAGTGCTATAAGAAAATGGCTCAAGAAAAACTTGCCTCTATGACGCAACTTAAGATTATTTTGATTACGGCAAGTTATGGAAAAACAAGCATTAAAAATTATCTTTTTCAGATTCTTAAAGCTCGATTTTCTGTTTATGCAACTCCAAGGAGTGTTAATACGCTCAAAGGAATCATTGCAGACATCAATACCAATCTAAACCCCCAAAGTGATTTTTATATCGTTGAGGCTGGAGCAAGACAGAGGGGAGATATTGCCGAAATTGCAGAATTTCTCAATCCTCAATATGTTGTAATTGGAAAGATTGGCCCACAACACTTGGAATACTTTAAAACTCTAGATAATATCGTTCAGACAAAGTTTGAGGCTTTGCGATCAAACCGCTTGCGCTATGCAATCATTGAATCTAGCAATCCACTCCCTCAAGAGCTTCCCAAGGGTGCCTTTCAAGCAGAGGCTAAGCTTTTGAATATCCAAGCAACACTGGGTGGAACTACATTTGAAATGTTATTAAAGGGAGAGCGTCATTATTTTGAGACACAAGTTTTGGGGAGTTTTAATGCATATAATATTGCCCTTTGTGTTGAAATGGCAAGCCAAATAGGAATGAATTTTCTTGAGATTACAAATCGTGTCAAACGACTGCAGGGGGTTGAGCATCGATTGAATAAAAGCGAAGTGGGAGGAAAAATCATTTTAGATGATAGTTTCAATGGAAATCTTGAGGGCATGAAAGAAGCGATTCGGATTGCTTCTGGTCATCAGGGGCGCAAGGTGATTGTTACACCTGGTGTAATTGAGAGCACGGATGAGGCAAATTGTGAGCTTGCAAGAGAGATTGATCAAGTTTTTGATCTTGTGATTATCACGGGAGAGCTGAATGCCAAAACTTTGTCTCAAGAAATTCAACGAGCAAAAAAGATACTTTTAAAAGATAAAAGCGCGATGGAGAATACACTCAAAGCTTCCCTAAAAGAGGGGGATTTGGTGCTTTTTGCTAATGATGCTCCAAGCTATATCTAAGGAGTGAGAAATGGAAATCCTATATGCCCCAACAAGAGGTGAATATCTCAAGAATGGAGCTAGAGAGCAATGTGTTTTTTGTGCGATTTCACAAGATGCTCAAAATGATGAAAAGCATTATGTGTTTTATCGTGATGAGATTTGCTTTGGAGTGATGAATCTGTATCCATACTCTCCTGGGCATTTGATGTTTATCCCTCATCTTCATTTAGATTCTCCGCATTTATTGGAAGAAGCGCAATGGAATCATCTTTCAAAATTGGTGCGACAATCTTGTGAGATGCTATATGCATTTGGTGCTCGCGGGATCAATACGGGGATCAATATCAAAAGTGCAGGTGGAGCAGGTATCCCCGAGCATCTTCATTGGCATCTTGTGCCAAGATTTGAGCGTGATACGAATTTTATGACTACAATAGCCCAAACAAGAATCTATGGGTGTCAATTTGATGAAATTTTTACAAAGATTCAAGATTTATCTAAAGTGTTCTTGAAATCATAAGGAGGAAGAGATGAGACGCATTGTGTTTTTGTGTTGTGTGACATTGGGACTATTGATGGCAAATCGCTGGGATGCTTATTTGTTCAGCGATGACTATACGACTGTAAGACAGGGAATCAAGCTAGGAGGAGATCTCAATTCACGCTGGAGGGGAATGACTCCTCTTTATAATGCCTGTCGTAGTGGATGGGGAGATATTGTGGAGCTTATGATTAGCCGTGGTGCTGATATCAATGCAAAGAGTTATGGAGAAACAGCATTGTTAAAAGTTACAGGAAGAAAGGTCAATGATGTGACATTGGCCAAGATTCTTCTTGGTAATGGCGCAAAGGTCAATGTGCAAGATTCTCAAGGCAATACTCCTTTGTATCATGCGATTATGAATAAAAATGGCAAGATGATTAAGCTTTTGCTTGATAATGGTGCAGATATGTATATCAAAAATAAAAGAGGGGATAGTCCTGCAAGATTTATTCTTTCCAAAAAGTCAATGCCCTCTGTGAGTTTTGAAAAAGAAGATTTGATGCTATCGGCTCAATCTTTTTTGCTTGGGCGTAGTGCAGTCACAATCGGTGTTGTCAATAAAACTGCTCAATTTATGAAAGTTTCTCAAATTGCAGTTTATTTTAATGGAAAGCTTGTAGGGGAGTTGCAAGTCAATCAAAATATTGCTCCAAGGGCGACAGTGCCAAATGTTGGAGTGATTAAGCTTCCTACAAGCATCTATCAGAGTTTCAAAATTAGTGAAGAGGGACGCTCTGATGTGAAATATGGGTTGGCTATCGAATATAGCTTAGATGGATCTTCAAAAAGCTTTGAAGATTCTAAAAATGTCGAATTAGTCCTTTGGTAGTCTTTGGGCCTTGATGGTGATTTTTGGGCTTGTAAGCTCAAAAATCTCTTCTTCTTGTATTTCTTCCAAATTAAACACTTTTCCATTTTTTGTAATTTGAGCATAGCCATTTTTGCATTTTTGTGATGGGTTGTGTAGAGCAAGAGAGTGCTGGAGAGAATCAAGCGTTTTTTCAAAATGCTGGAAGAGTTGAAAAGAGTGAAATTGTGAGATGAGCATATGGGATTCTTGTGTTTTGTTTTTTAAGATAGTCTGGATTTTGAGCTGAAGCATTTGTTTGATTTGATGGCATTCTTTTTCTTGAAGTTGGATTTTATAAGAATGGTTGGCAAATTTATATTGATCTTGAAGGGATGAGAGAAGAAGGGATTTGTGCCCCAAAATTTTCCTAAAAGCTTGGCTAAATTTTTCTCTTAATTCTTCAAGGGCATAGAGCCATTGCACTTGATCTGGGAGTAAAAGCTCCATAGCTCCACTTGGAGTTGGAGCTCGACAATCCGCTACAAAATCGCTAATAAGCACATCGCTTTCATGCCCAATAGCAGAAATAATGGGGGTTTTGGCATGATAAATGGCATCTGCCACCATTTCTTCATTGAATGCCCAAAGATCTTCTTGGCTTCCCCCTCCACGAGCCAATACAATACAATCAATGCCCTCTAGAGAATCGGCCAAGGCGATATTTTGAGCGATAGAGAGTTTTGCTCCTTCTCCTTGCACTAGAGTGTTGATGATGATAAATTCTGTCAATCTCCAGCGTTTGTTTGCAATTTTGAGCATATCTTGCAAGGCTGCTCCTGTAGCAGAAGTAATGAGTGCAACTTTTTTGGGAAAAGGGGGGAGGGGTTTTTTGTTTTGAAAATAGCCTTGAGAGTGGAGTTTTTGCTTGAGATTTTCATAGGCAAGTGCGAGATTTCCGATTTTTGAGGAAAGGATTTGCTTGCAGAGAATTTGATAATTCCCCCTTGGAGGATAGACACTAAGTCCTCCTATCACTTCGACATGAAGGCCTTCTTTGAGCTCAAGTTTGAGGTGTTGGGCATTGCCCCTAAAGAGGACGCAAGCAATAGAGCTTTGAGAATCTTTGAGACTAAAATAAATGTGACCACTTGAATGGATAGTGAGATTGCTGATCTCACCCTCAACAAATACGGACAAAAAGGTTTCTTCCAAGATGGATTTGATTTGTGCATTGAGCTCAAAAACACTAAGAGGCTTTTGCATAATGATCCTTGAGATATAGATAATTTTAAAAAATGCAAATATATCAAGATAACAAAAGATACAATGCGATTTAATTTTCAAGTAGGATCTTCAATGATTTTTGAAACGCAACAATATCAGCAAGATTGTATTAATAATATCATTGCACTTCTAAAAAACTTTGACTTTGATACGCATAGCGTTCAAAGTTTACAGGAGTGTTTTAAGGCTTTTTATACGCAAAACCCTCAGCCTATCCAAACTCTTGGTGAGAGAAAAAATATTGATGTTTTGATGGAAACAGGGACGGGCAAAACTTTTACCTATCTCAATACGATTTTTGAACTCCACAAGCATTATTTTCAAAACAAATTTATTATTTTTGTCCCGCGTAAGGCCATTGCCGAATCTGTTAAGCAAAATATTAATCTTACAAAAGAGTATTTTTATACTCAATATTCCAAGCATCTCAAAGCTTATTATTATAATGATGAGAAATCCTTGAGTCAAATCATCAATGGCTATATCAAAAATGAAGATGAGCTCTCTGTATTGATTCTCACGAATAGTTCAATTGATAAAGGGGGCGAGGAGAAAAAAGGCAAGCCAAATCTTTTGCGACGTCAAAATGAAAAACTTTTTAACAATAAGACAATATTGGACAATATTATTGATCTTAAACCTATTTGCTTTATCGATGAGCCTCATTTGCTTAAAGGTGAGGAGTTTGATAAGGTATTTCAAAGTTTTCAAACGCTTTATTTTCGCTTTGGTGCAACATTCCCCACAGAAGAACCCCACAATCTAAGCAATCTTGTTTATTGTCTTGATAGTATTAGTGCTTTTAGAGAATACCTTGTCAAACAAATCAATGTTCATACTCTCTATGAAAATACACTCACTCCTAAACTTATTTCAAGCCACCCCAAAGAAAAATATGCGACCTTTTCTTATGTGCTTGAGAATATTGCGCGCAAGGCAAGTGTATTTTTTGGGGAGGATATTGGAGAGAAATTGCATTATCCACAATGGAAGGGTAAAGAAATCCTAAGAGGCAAAGCAAATTCTATCATTCTAAGTAATAGTGAAGAAGTCCATAAACTCTCTACTTCTTATGAGCTAGATGATTCTCAACTATCAAATCTCATTGCCAAAGCTATAGATTTGCATTTTGAAAAAGAAGAAAAACTTTTTAAAAAAGGAATAAAAGCACTTTGTTTGTTCTTTATCCCTCATATTGATGATTTTAGAGGAGAAATTCCAAGAATTAAAACTATCTTTGAAAAACTCTATATTCAAAAACGAGAACAAATTCTTGCAAACCCCAACCTCTCAGAAGACTACAAATCCTATCTAGCCCAAGACTTCAACGACAAAGGAGAACTCTGCGTAGCAGAAGGATATTTTAGTGGAGATAAAGGGACAAAAGATGATAAAGAAGCTGAAGGAGTAAAACTTATTCTAGAAGAAAAAGAAAAGCTTCTATCTATCAAAACCCCTCTAAAATTCATTTTTAGCGTTTGGGCTTTGCAAGAAGGATGGGATAACCCCAATATTTTTACTCTTGTTAAACTTGCAAGCTCTGCCACTTCTACAAGTCGTCATCAGCAAATTGGAAGAGGGCTGAGATTAGCTGTCAATCAAGAGGGAAAACGAATCACCTACACTTATTGCAATGGAGATGACAATCTCTTCTATGATATCAATGCACTTGATGTACTTATCAGCGGTGAAGAAGGATTGTTCATCGAAGAGCTACAAAAGGAGATTGAAGATACAAGCTTTGTTTTCAATCACAAAACCCTCCACAAAAACATTCTTTGCTCTCAACTTTATTTCACCCCCGATGAAGCCGAAGACTTTATCTATCATCTAAGAAAAAGAAGCAAGGCAATTGAGGCAACCACAAGAGAATTTTATAAGTGCATAAAACCAATCCACGAAATCCTTAGAGATGAAAAAGAAGACTTTTTAGAAATTCTAAGAGAGGAAAGCTATTTAAGAGCCCTAGATTTCTTTAAACCCTCCTCCAACAAACGCAACCAAACCAATGATGCCAATAGAAAAAAGCTCACAGCAGGGATAAAAAAAGAACTTGCAGAAGAATTTTTTACTCTATGGAAAAGTATCAATCAAAAAGCACAAATCATCTACAAAGATATTCAAACTAAGGAGCTTATGGATAATATCAGTAGGGCTTTCAATTCCCTCTCTATTCTCCCAGAAACTACCATCCTTATTTCCAAGACTTATAATTCCCAAACCAGTAAAATCGAAAATACTAAAGAAGAAGTGCTATCTACCAAGCTTTACACAGATAAGTCATTGTTGATGAATAACTTCATTGAGTTTGCTAAGAGCGAGAAACTCCCTCTTAGCTTTTTGCTTCAAGTCTATCAAGTCCTTGATAAAAACAAATTCTTTATAAACCCTAAGCAATCTTTCCAAGAACTCAAAACCATCATCCAAGATGAAATCCACTCCAGCATTATTCAAAGTATCTCTTATGATTTCATTCAAACTCAAATTAGCAGTGAAGATTTGCTCTATGATTTACAAGGTAAGCCAAAAGAGAGTATCCTTTGTGAAAAGCTAGGACGTCATATTGATGAAAAGAGTGAGCCACAAGAGCACTATCTCTATGATAAGGTCGTTTATGATAGTCAAATTGAGCTTACGGCCATCACCCAAGATCCTAAACATATCAACGACCTCACAATTCAAGTCTATGCCAAACTCCCCAAATTCTCTATCCCTACGCCTTACAAAAACTATGAGCCAGACTTTGCCTACCTCATCAACACTCAAGATAATCAAAAAATTTTCCTTGTTTGTGAAACAAAAGGCTATGAAAGCGAGAGGGATATCCCACCCACAGAACAAAAAAAGATCGACTATGCAAAGAAGTTTTTCCAAAAACTTCAAGAGCATTTGGGTGAGAGTGTGAAGATCTGCTTCAAAACACGCATCAATAGACAAGATCTTATAAATTTGCTTCAAAATATCACAATCCAAGGAGAACAAATGAAAGGAGAGAATAAATGATCGATAAAAAAGAAGCCCAAAAAAAAGGACTAAATATCATCGATAGCACGAAAGAAAATAATCCCTTGAAATCCATACTAGAAAAACACTTCCCTGACACTCTCAGCGAGGGGCAAGTCAATCTCAAAGCTCTTGCTATGCTTTTGGGACTTGATTCTCACTCCAACACTCAAGGCTATGAGCTCACTTTCACAGGCAAAGGCTTAGCCAATACTCTCTACACCACACCAGTAGAATATGAGCTAAGCGAAGAAGTAGAGAGAAGCAAAGAAAGAGAATCTACAGAGAACTCAATCATCATCGGTGATAATCTTGATGTGCTAAAAATCCTCAAATCTGCCTACTATGAAAAGATCAAAATGATCTATATCGACCCACCCTATAACACCAAAAACGAAAATTTCATCTATCCCGATGATTTTAGAAAAGACTACAAAAAAATCTTGCGTGAAGTGGGATTACTTGAGATTGATGAAGAAGGCAATGAAATAGAGAGCAAAACACTTCAGACTTTTAGAAATATCACGGGTTCAAGAAGTCATAGTGGATGGCTTAGCTTTATGCTCCCACGCCTCAAACTTGCTAGGGATTTGCTCCGTGAGGATGGAGTAATATTTGTCTCTATTGATGAGAACGAACAAGCCAATCTTAAGATTCTGTGTGATGAGATTTTTGGAGAAGAGAATTTTGTAGCACAAGTTGCCTGGCAAAACCTTGATACAATCAAAAACGATTCTAAATATTTTTCAACAAATCACGAAAATATTTTAGTGTATGCAAAAAACATTCTTCTAGTAGAAATCCATGGAATCAAAAAAACAGAAAAGCAAAGAGCATACTATAAGAACTATGATAGTGACGATCGAGGAGATTATTTATTGACACCACTCCACGCGAAAAGTGGAACTGAAAAATCAATCTATCAATACACATTTGGCAATGGGCAAATTTGGACTCCACCAAGTGGAACTTATCCCAGATATTCAAAAGAGCATCTCAAAGAATTAGAAAATGACAATAGAATTTTTCTAGATCCTGAAGGCAAAAAAGCTCCGCAAAGAAAAACTTTTTGGAGTGAAACAGGTGATCGAATGCCCCCAGTATCATTTTGGAAATATGAAGATTTCGGAAGTACTCGTCAATCAAATCAAGAATTGTCCAACATATTAACCAAAGGGATTTTTCAAAATCCAAAACCTGTAAAATTAGTTTATAAAATCTTAGAAATGGTCTCAAAACAGGATGACATTATCCTTGACTTCTTTGCAGGGAGTGGGACAACAGCACAAGCAGTAATGGAGCTCAATGCAGAAGATGGAGGGAATCGTAAATTTATCCTAGTCCAACTTCCCGAAGAGATCAAAGAAGATAAAAACAAAACAGCCTATAATTTTGTGAGAAACAAGCTAGGTAGAAGTGAACCAAAGATTAGCGACATTACGATTGAGAGAGTAAATCGTGCAGGAGATAAGCTAAGGGATGAAAGTGGTGAGGAATTTAGCGTAGATATAGGCTATCATGTGTATTCTCTAAGAGAAAAAGCAAAGCTAAGTGATAAGGGAAGTATCATCCCCCATAGTGCCAACATCACTCCTTCTGATATTGCTAGGAATCTTGCACTCTTTGCAGGCAAGCCTTTACATATCCCACTAGAAGAGCTTGTCAAAGATAAGCTTTTTGCATGTGAAGATATCCTCTGTGTGGTGGGGATTGATAAAGAAGTAGAATTAAAGATTTTAGAAGATAAAAACAAAGCTATTTTCATCGATGGCTATGGCACTTACACTTTGGAATCCTTCCTCAACCTCAACATCCCCAGTGATGAGCGTGTAAATGTCGTGTATTGATGATAAAAAATACAAAAGCAAAAAAGAAGCAACACAAAAAAATGTATTGCATCATTCAAAGGCAAAGCTTGATTTTTATAAGAATTATCTAAGGCTTTATCTAAAAATCCTTTCTCAAACACAATATTGCGATGAGATTATTATATTTGATGTTTGCTGTGGTATGGGGATTTATGACAATGGAGAAAAGGGGAGTGCTATTCTCTCTTATGACATTGCTTATAAATTAGTAGAAGAAAAAGATAAGCAGATTAGTTTTTATTTTAATGATAAACAACAAAAGAATATTGACAGAATAAAAACCTATATAGACAAAAAAGAGAAAAACCAAAAAATCAAGGTTAATTATTATTCAATAGATTATGTAGAGATGTTTGAAGAGATACTTCAAATACTAAAAACAAAACAAAATCGATACAAGACTATGATTTTTATTGACCCTTATGGATATAAGAATATCAACAAAAATGTTATAGATAGACTTATGGAAGGAAATAAAAATGAAATAGTATTATTTTTACCAATCGCTCAAATGTATCGTTTCTCAAAAGCAAAGGAAAAGACTTCAGAAGATGATAGGTTGTTGTGTGAATCTTTGGAAGATTTCCTTTGTAGCTTCTTTTCAAACAAAGAACACCCCATCAGATCGGGAGAGTGTAAAAATCAAATTGAATTTATCACACACATCAAAGAAGCAATGAGAGATGAAAATACTTATAGCTGTAGCTACCACATTGAAGCCGAAAAGAAACAGTATTATGCATTATTTTATCTCACAAAACATATTTATGGACTTGAGAAAGCTGTGGAAATCAAATGGAAATTAGACAAGGATTTGGGACAAGGGTATAACAAGGAAAACCGAAATCTTTTTTTTGATTTAGAGATTGAGGAAAAAAAGGAACAATTTTTTTCAAACTTTAAAAAAAATCTGTCTGAGTTCCTCAAGACCTATCGGAACAATAATGACATTTTTAAATTTTCTCTTACGCAAGAAGTTAAACTCTCTGAATGTGGAAAAATTCTGCAAGAATGGTATGAAGAAGGAAGATTAGATTTTATCTCTGATAAACGCAAGAAAAAAACAACCTTTTATCTAGGTTACAACTATTATAAAGAAGGACAGATTCTCTACAAGGTTCGCTATGAAGAAAACAAAAATTGAATGGACTGAAAGCGTTTGGAATCCCACAATTGGATGCAACAAAGTAAGCAATGGTTGTAAGAATTGCTATGCCGAAGTAATGGCAAAACGCTTGCAAGCGATGGGAAATCCTGACTATAAAAATGGTTTTGCTTTCACGATGCTTCCGCATCGACTAGATGAACCAAAAAAGAATAAAAAGCCAACTTTGTATTTTGTTAATTCTATGAGTGATTTATTTCATGAAAAAATGGATATTGCTTTTTTAGATCAAGTGATGCAGGTCATTACAGATACCCCTCAACATCAATACCAAATTCTCACCAAACGCCCAAAAAGAATGAGAGAATATTTTCTCTCTCATCCTATCCCTCAAAATGCTTGGCTTGGAACAACAGTAGAATCAAGCAAGGTAAAACATAGAATCAAAGAAATTACAGATTTACCTGCAAAAGTCAAATGGCTTTCTTGTGAACCACTTCTTGATGATTTGGGGAATTTGGATTTAGATGGGATTGATTGGGTAATTGTAGGGGGAGAGAGCGGAAACAATGCAAGAGCAATGCAAGAGCAATGGGTTTTAAATATCCAAAAACAATGTCAAGATCAAAAAGTCGCTTTCTTCTTCAAACAATGGGGGGCTTATGGAAGTGATGGAAAAAGAAGAAGCAAGAAAGAAAATGGATCTTTGTTTCAAGGCAAGGAAATGAAAGAATATCCTAAAGATTTTAAGAGGAGAGGTTTGTGATGAAAAAAGAAGTTTTTTTGTGTTCAATTAGCAATGTCAGTAGTGGAGGGTGCAGTGAGGATTGTGCTTATTGCACGCAAAGTGCACATTATGAGACGAATGTTCAGCGCTATAAATATAAAAATCCTCAAGATGTGATTGCTGAGGCAAGAGAGCTCAAAAAGTATGGAATGGTGGGGTTTTGTCTTGTTACCTCTGGAAGGGGCTTAGATTCTAAAAAATGTGAATATGTCGCCTCTTTGGCCCAAGCGATCAAAAAAGAGATTGAAGATATTCATCTAATAGCTTGCTGTGGGAGAGCAGATGAAGAATCTTTGAAGCATATCAAGGCTCATGGAATCGATACTTATAATCACAATCTTGAAAGTGCGCAGAGTTTTTTTAGCTCTATCTGCACGACGCATACTTGGGAAGAGCGGTTTGAGACTTGTGAAAATGCTCTTAGGGCAGGGCTTGGACTTTGTAGCGGGGGGATTTTTGGGCTTGGAGAAGAATGGAAGCATCGAATCGAGCTTTTGAAAGCTTTGCGTTCTCTTTCTCCGCATTCTGTGCCGATCAATTTTTTCATCCCTCATCCCGCACTACCTCTTAAGCGTGAAGTTTTATCCAAAGAAGAAGCACTTGAGTGTATTGTATTGACCAAGGAATATCTTCCCAATTCACGCTTAATGATTGCAGGAGGAAGGGAGCGTGTTTTTGGTTTGGATCAAAAAAAGATGTTTGATTATGGAATCAATGCAATTGTTTTGGGAAATTATCTTACAACGCTTGGAGAAACACCACAAAAAGATTTAGAAATGTTAGAAAAGTATGATTTGCAAATTATGGATATCAAAAAGAGTTTAGCGCTTTTGTCTCATCAGGGACTTGGCATTGCCAAAGAATGTAGGTAAATCATATGAGACAAAGTAGCAACAGGCCTCATCAATGTTAAAACGCTTATATTGTAAAGCCAAGGCTCTTTATAGTTTTTTGACCCATGAGGATGAGCTCTTTGTCTATGCTGCATCACTGAGTTTTTATACTGTTTTTGCTTTTATTCCTTTGCTTTTGATTGTGCTGTCAATTCTCTTACTTTTGCCCAATTTTCAAAATACTTTTTTAGAAATCAAAGACTTTGTGCTCTCAAATGTTCTTCCCACTCATTCAGAGATTGTTGCTCGCTTTTTAGATCCGCTTTTGATTCAAAGCTCCAAAATGGGAATCTTGGGATTTATTTATATTCTTTTTACCTCAATTCTCTTTTTCCGAAACTATGAATATATCACTTCCAAAGTCTTTGGTAGTTCTCCTCGGACTTTTTTTGATTCTTTAAGTTTGTATTGGATGATTGTGTCTCTGTTCCCTCTGCTTTTTGGTGTTTTGTTTTATTTTGTTTTTCAATTTAGAAAGATTTGGGAATCTTATATCTTTCTTCCCTACCTATTGCAACTAGCCCCGATTATGGTGGGATGGATGATGTTTTTATTTCTTTTTAAAATTTCAGCCAATAAAAAACTCAATCCTCAAGCTTTGTTTTTTGCAACTTTTTTGACATCTTTGGGTTGGAATATTGCTAAATGGAGTTTTGTTTATTATGTGGCACACAATCGATCTTATGAAACAATTTATGGATCTGTGTCGTTTGTTTTGTTTGGAATGCTTTGGATTTATGTTTCGTGGTTGATTGTTTTGTTTGGAATGCGAGTTTGCGAAGGAATTCATCGCAAGAAAAGTTGAGTTTTCCAAAGAGACAATGTAGAATCCAAATCCTAGAAAACAAGGAGAAAAAATGCAAAAAGAGATAATGTCAAATACGCTTAAAATTTTATGCGCAGATATGGTGCAGAAGGCAAATAGCGGTCATCCAGGTGCTCCTATGGGATTATCAGATATTGCCGTTGTGCTTTCACATCATCTTCATCTTAACCCTCAAGATTCTTCGTGGCTCAATCGTGATCGACTTGTGTTTAGTGGGGGACACTGTTCAGCGTTAGTGTATAGCTTGCTTCATTTATGGGGATTTGATGTGAGTCTTGAGGATCTTAAGCAGTTTAGACAATTGGGCAGCAAAACCCCAGGGCATCCAGAGTTTGGGCATACGCATGGGGTTGAGATTACAACAGGTCCATTGGGGCAGGGTGTGGCAAATGCAGTGGGCTTTGCAATGGCTAGCAAATATGCACAAAGAATCTTGGGAGAAAATGTCATTTCTCATTTTGTATATTGTTTGTGTGGGGATGGGGATTTGGAAGAGGGGATTAGCTATGAGGCTTGCTCTCTTGCAGGCCATCATCAGCTTTCAAATTTAATTTTGATTTATGATAGTAATAAAATCACAATTGAGGGCGGGACTGAGATTGCTTTGAGTGAAAACATCGCTAGGCGTTTTGAAGCTCAAGGATTTGATGTTTTTGAGTGTGATGGGCATAATTTTGATTCGATTGATTTGGCAATCAAAAGCGCCAAAGAGAGTTGCAAGCCTGCTTTGATTATCGCACATACAGTCATTGGGAAAAATGCAGTGGGAGTAGAGGGAAGTCATAAAACTCATGGAGCACCCTTAGGTGCAGAAGTTGTGGCTGCTTCTAAAGAATTTATGGGCTTTGAGAAAGATCAAGCTTTTGTGATTGCTCAAGAAGTCAAAAGTGCATTTGAAGCAAGCATTGCCAAGGGAATGAGTGAATGTGAAAAGTGGAAAAAATCTCTTAGCCAAGAGGTTCAAAGCAAGATTGCAGAGTTGCAAAATCCAGATTTTTCTCAAGTGCAATATCCTGCATTTAAGCAAGGAGATAAAGTTGCCACACGCGTAAGCAATGGAGAGATCCTTAATGCAATTGCAAGAAGTTATTCTGGACTGGTTGGCGGAAGTGCAGATTTGGGGCCTTCAAACAATACGCTTTTAAAAAATGAAGGAGATTTCCCTAAGGGAAGAAATTTACACTTTGGTGTTAGAGAGCATGCAATGGGTGCCATCTGCAATGGAATAGCAAATTATGGACTTTTCTTGCCTTATTGTGCGACATTTTTTGTTTTTAGTGATTATATGGCTCCAAGTGTAAGGGTTGCTTCTATTATGAAAACACAGGTGATGTATGTTTGGACGCATGATAGTATCGGTGTGGGAGAAGATGGGGCAACACATCAGCCAATCGAGCAACTCTCTCATTTTAGAGCAATGCCCAATCTTTTGGTATTTCGTCCTGCTGATGCAAATGAAAATATTGCTTGCATGCAGGTTGCCTTAGAGATGAAAGCTCCAAGTGCTTTTGTGCTAAGTCGGCAAAATCTTGAAGTTTTATCACCTGTTTCTAAAGATCAAGTGCAAAAGGGAGCTTATGTGATTTTGGAATCTGAAAATCCTGATGTTATTCTCTTGGCTACAGGTTCAGAGGTAAATCTAGCACTCAAGGGAGCTGAAATGCTAAAAAATCAGGGAAAATCTGTGAGAGTGGTTAGTATGCCGTGTATGGAATTGTTTTCTCAGCAAGATCAAGCATATCAAGACTCGATTCTTAGTAATCGCAATAAAACGATCGCAATTGAAGCTTCAAGGGGAATGGAGTGGTATCGATACGCAAAGGTTGTGATTGGAATGGATAGCTTTGGGGCTTCGGGCAAGGGTGATGATCTTTTTGTATTTTTTAAGATTAGTGTTGAAGAGATCGTGAAAAAGGCTCAAGAGATTTGAAGCGAGAAACTTTATATGTCTTTTCAAGTTCTAGAGCTCTAGAAAATTTTGCTTTTCAACAAGAGGGGGGATTTGTCCCTCCAAGTTTGACACTTGAGGGATTTTTTTCACAATGTATCTTGAGTGCCAATGGAAGTAGAGCTTCAATGGTTGTGCAAAAATTTCTTTTGATGCAGGTCTTAAGAAATTTTGATTTTGAAAGCAGGGAGAGGGCATTTTTGTTTTTTGAATCCAATTTCTTGGGTTTTTTAGAAACTTCTCCTTTTTTGCTTGCGTTGTTTAAAGAAATGTTTGCTAGCAAGGTGGAATTAGGACAAATCAAGCAGAGTGATATTTATGGAGAATATGAAGATCATTTGGGTGTGATTGAGCGGATCTATCACTCTTATCAAGAGAAACTGCGCGATTGTGGTTTATATGATTTTCCTAGAGAATATGAGATTTTTTGGGATTACTTAAAATGTTTTAATGAAATCAGGCTTTTTGTTGATGGATTTTTGTCGCATTTTGAGTGGGATGTTTTGCTTCAAATTGCACAAAAGATTCCCATTGTCTTGCAGGTTAATATTGACACTTTTAATCTTTCTCATTTTGCTTTTATTGATTCTGATTTTCTTCCTCATCATTCCTATTTGATTGCTCTTGCAGATCAAAAGATATTGGAAGTATCTCCCCATCCTCTTTCTACAAGTATTTCTCTCACCTCTTGTCAGACGCGCATTGATGAGTGCAGTGTTGTGATTGACAAGATTCAGCAGTGGCTCAAAGAGGGGGTAGATCCCCAAAAGATTGCTGTTGTTCTGCCTAAAGAGGATTTTGCAGAGTTTTTGCAGGCGTGTGATGAGGGAAAAAATTTTAACTATGCAATGGGAAAAGACTTAGATGGTGGGATATTTGAAAAAATTGAAAAACTTTTTACAGATGAGCATCAGACGATACTAGAGATTTTTGGATACATCAAGCAAACCATTAAAGAGTCTTATTTGACACATCGCACGCAAATGAAGCTATTGGAGATTTTGGCAACATTTGAGCACAATCTTGCATTTTTGGAAGGTTTGGAGAAGAGGGAAATTTTGCAACTTTTCCTTTCAGAAGCAAAAGAGATCAAAGAAGATGATCGTCATGGTGGAAAAGTAAGAGTAATGGGGATGTTGGAAACAAGGGGGGTGGAATTTGAAAAAGTTTTAATCGTAGATTTTAATCAAGATAATATTCCCTTGCTTTCATATCAAGATATGTTTTTGAATACTCAAGTGCGTCAGAATGTTGGAATGCCAACAATCAAAGATAAGCAAAATCTTCAAAAGCATTATTATTTAGAATTGTTTAAGCATTCAAAAGAAGTTGAAATTGTGTTTCTAGAAAATAAGCTCTCTCCATTTTTGCAAGAAATCGGTTTGGAATACAAGATCCATCACAACCATCGCACACTCTTTCCTCAAGCAAAAGAAATCAACTATCTAGAAGATGAAATTAAGGCAAAAATAGATCGTGATTTTATTTTTTCAAGCTCAAGTTTAAAAATTTTTCAAGAATGCAAAAGGAAATTTTATTTTCAATATCTTATGAAGCTTAAGTCAGAAGAGCAAAGCGATGCGATGAGTATAGGGCGTGAGATTCATTATCTGTTGTATGAGACCTATAAAGAAGCACAAGATTTAAGAGAAGTAAAATCTATTTTTGAACGAAAAATATTTGATGCGCAAGAAAAAGCTGATCGTGCAAAAATAAAAATGCAACTAGCTCTCATTGCAAGGCAAATGCAAAAATTTTGGAAATATGAGTTGCAAAACTTGCCCGATGAGATTTTGTTTTTAGAGCATCAATTTAATTTTGAGTGGAGGGGAAATTGTTTTGGTGGGAGAATTGATCGTGTAGATCAAAAGGATTGCATAATTCGTGTGATTGATTATAAGCTCTCAGATAGACAGAAAAAAGATCATCTGCAAGGCACTCTTTATTTTCTTTATTTGCAAAATTTATTTTCTCATTTAGATATTGAAGTTCATCTTTCTTATTTGCAGAGTGGAGAAATGTTTAAAATTGATGTGAAGCGTGGAGAAGATGAGCTTGAGAGTTTGATGGAGGAAATTAGGAAGGAAGAAAAGTTTGAGAAAGTGACTTCCTATTCCCTTTGTAGAGCGTGTCCTTATAAGATTCTTTGCAATCGATAAATATAAGTGCTAATTATTGGCTCAATTGAGCATTTTCTTCGCATCTTTTGAGCCATATAAATACTTCAACCAAAGCCATATAGAGCTCTTGGGGAATCTCTTCATTGGCTTGCAGATGAATAATTGAATCAACCAATTCTTTATTTTGAAAAAGAGGAACATTCCATTCTTTGGCTTTGGCAATGATTTTTTGAGCAATCTCTCCCTTTCCGCTAGCTATGACTTTTGGAGCACGATCTTGGTAGGCCTTGTAGGCAAGGGCAACAGCTTTTTTCATGAGTAGCTCAAAACAGCCATATCAAATTCCTCCCATTTGCTCACTTTGTGTCGTTTCAAAATATGCGCCACACTTCGCACGAGCATATCTGTCTCAATATTAACTCTTCTGCCTATTTGATAGCTCCCAAAAAGAGTATTTTGAAGAGTGTGGGGGATGAGTGTGAGATGCAAAAGATGATCATAACAATCAGAGATAGTGAGGCTGATTCCATCAATAGCAACAGAGCCCTTAGGAATCAAAAGATGAGCGATATTAGAGGGGATTTGGATTAAAAAATCACTTTGATTGTGATGGTGTGTGATGTTGATAATTTCTCCAATTCCATCAATATGGCCCTGAACAAAATGCCCATCAAAGCGATCTTTGATCTGCAGTGCTGGTTCGATATGTGCTCTGTCTTTTAGATTTTCACAAGCGACATTTGCCTGTGTGTGTTGAGTGAGCTCTAAGATAAATCCATCGCTTTTGTTTTCAATGACAGTGAGACACATTCCATTGACTGCGATACTGTCTCCAATTGAAGGTTTAAGTGTACTTTGGATATAGAGTTTGTCATTTTTGAATTGTTTGATAGGTGCGATTTCTCGAACAAGACCGCTAAACATTCTCTTCCTTTGGCGTGGTTTTTAACTGTAAAATATTACAGTTAAATTGATGAAAGCTTTGTGAGATTGGGAGAAAAAATGGTTGATACACATTGTCATCTAGATAGCGAAGTATTTGCAACAGATTTGGATTTGGTTTTAAGTGAAGCGCAGGCAGTTGGTGTTGATCATTTTATTATTCCAGGTGCGGATCCTCAAGATGGCTCTAGAGCAATTGAGCTTGCACAGCGATACCAAAATGTATTTTTTGCAAGTGGGGTGCATCCTTATCATTTGGATACTTTTGATTTAGATAGTCTTTTTGCAAATCAGAATCATCCAAAATGTGTAGCAATTGGGGAGTGTGGATTGGATTATTTTAGGCTTCCAATTGAGGGTATAGAGGAATACAAAAAAAGACAAAGAGAATGCTTTGTGATGCAAATTGAGCTTGCTATTAAAGTCGATAAGCCTTTGATTTTGCATGTAAGGGAAGCAAGTGCTGAAGTTTTTGAGATTCTTAAGCAATATCCAAATGCAAGAGGAGTATTTCACTGCTTTAATGCAGATAAGATTTTGCTTGAATTAAGCGATCGTTTTTATTATGGAATCGGGGGTGTTTTAACTTTTAAAAATGCAAAAAGATTGGTGGAAGTTTTGCCTTTAATTCCTCAAGATAGGATTTTATTAGAAACAGATGCACCTTATCTTACTCCTCATCCTTTTAGAGGTGAAAGAAATGAGCCTAAATACATTCCTTTGATTGTGTCAAAAATGTCTGAGATATTAGGGATTCCTGTAGAAAAAATACAAAAACTTTGCAATCAAAATACACAGGAACTCTTTAATTTATTTTTGTAGAATGGCAGATTTTGTTTTGAAGTGATTTGCTTATTAGGATTTGATTTGAAAAAATTTTTGATCTCTTTTGGAACGACGACTTTATTGACTTTTGGTGCGATTGATTATGAGGGAAAGGTGGATTTTAAGATGCCTCAGGTCCGCTCAAGTGGAGGAATTTTGCATTCTTTTGATTTGGATGTTAGTTTTCTTCCAGCCCTCAACCAAGCCAATATGACTTATGAAAGAAGCGTTCAGGCTAGATGGGAATATTTTGTTGAACGCTTTGATCAAGGCTATGAAATTATTCCTACTTTGCGCCTTATGATGGTGGAGGCAGAGATTCCTCAAGAGTTTTTGTTTCTAGCTATGGCAGAGTCTGAATTTTCAATGCGTGCTTATAGTCCCAAAAAGGCAAGTGGCATTTGGCAATTAATGCCAAAAACAGCTCGAGAATTGGGGCTTAAAATCAATGAATATATTGATGAAAGGCGCGATCCTATCAAAAGCACAAAAGCTGCGATTCGTTATCTCAAATATCTTAAAAGTGCTACAGGAGAGTGGTATCTAGCAGCGATGGCCTATAATTGTGGAATCGGAAGGCTTCAAAAGGCAATCAAAAAAGCAGGGACAAAAGACATACAAACACTCATTGATCCAGATATGGCTTATCTTCCTAAAGAGACGCGACACTATATTCGTATGATACTGGGGATGAGCTTAGCTTTTAATAATGCTGATGTTTTAAAAAATGAAAATCGAGAGTATTTTCTCAATCGAGGAGCGACAAGCACAATCATTGGAGTGGAAGTAGATGCAGGAACACCTTTGTTTGAGGTGGCAAAGTCAATTGATTTATCCTTAGATGAATTAAAAAAATATAACAAACACTTTAAATATAATTTTTTACCTCCCGGTAAGGGAAAATATACTGTTTATGTTCCATACAACAAACTCTCAGCTTTTAAACAAAACTTTCAACCTGTCAAAAATCAAAATGCAATGTATGTTCTCCATCGTGTCAAAAAAGGTGAGACGCTCTATAGTATTGCCAAAAAATATAAAACAAGTATTGCTGAACTTCAAAATGTCAATGAGGTGAAAAGTAGCCATCTTTCAATCAAGCAATCTTTGATTATTCCAATCCTAAAAGAGCAATATAACAAGAGAGTTGCACAAAAACAATGAATCTATTTTATTTTTTGATTGTCTTTGTTGTGCTTGCAGGGTGTTCGAGTAACAGTGCTTATCGTGGAGGAATAGGGGCATTTAGTGATTATGAGGATTTGCATTTGTATCGTAAGGGCACTCCTTTAGATCCTGAGTATGGGGTGGAAGATGGAAGAGTTTCATCGATTTTGGGCAGTGTTGATGTAAGGGGGATGAGGGAATCAAAAGCCATTCAGAGAGCTACGATGCGTCCTTATAAAATTGATGGCAAATGGTACTATCCTCAAAGAGTTAGTTTGGGGGAACGATTTGATGGGATTGCGAGCTGGTATGGTCCAGATTTTCATGCCAAAAAAACATCTAATGGAGAAATCTACAATATGCATGCCCATACTGCAGCAAGTAAGATTCTCCCAATGAATACTGTTGTGCGGGTACATAATAAAGAGAATGGAAAAACAACAATTGTAAGAATCAATGATCGAGGTCCATTTGTTGAGGGAAGAATTATTGATCTTTCTAATGCTGCTGCGCGTGAAATTGATATGGTGAAAAAGGGAACTGCGCGAGTGATGATTGAAGTGATTGGATTTAAGGGGGTAATTGGGAGCGGGATGAGCAAACCTCAAGAAATGACTGGAGATCTTCAAAAAGAATTTAAGGTTGGACAAACTCAAGAGAGTGTAGAGGGAGGAATATTTGCTTTGCAAGTGGGAGCCTTTAGAAGAAAAGAGGGTGCAGAAGAGCTTAAGCAAAAATTTGATCAATTGAAAAATTACCAAACCATCATTCAAACTCAAGAACTTGATGATGGCAGTATTTATCGTGTCATGATTCAGGGATTTAGAAGTGAAGATGAGGCAAATGACTTTTTGACACGACACCCCAATATCAAAGGAAGAGTGATTATTAGAGAATGATACGATTGTTATTATTAGATGTAGATGGAACATTGACAGATGGAAGAGTTTATTATTTAGATTCTGGAGAAGAAATCAAAGCTTTTCATATCAAAGATGGACTTGCTTTGAGGGTGTGGAAGCAAATGGGAAGGAAAAGCGCAATCATTACAGGTAGGACTTCATCTATTGTGGAACGCAGGGCAAAAGAGTTGGGGATTGATTTTGTTTTTATGGGGGTAAAGCAAAAAGGAGAAATTGTTCAACGCTTACAAGAAGAGCTTCAATGCAGTAAAGATGAAATTGCAAGCATTGGGGATGACTTAAATGATTTATCGATGTTTGCACAAAGCGGAATGAGTTTTTGTCCTAGTGATGGAGCAAGACAAATCTTGGATAAGGTGGATTGTGTCCTAGATTCAAAGGGGGGAAATGGGGCGGTAAGAGAGATGATTGAGATAATTTTAAAAAGAGAAAATCTAGAGGATCAATGGTTTGAATTCTTTTGCTAGGGTGTATGCTTTTTTTCTTGGAATTTTATTTTTTTCCATTGTTTTTATTTTATTCCCTCCGGAGGGGAAGCAAGAGCGACAAAGAAATAATGAAGAAGTCGCTACGCTTGAAGTCAATGACTTTACCCTCTTTAGTGTTGCAAATAATCTACCAGAAGCCAAAGTGATTGGAAAAAAGGGATTGCAGTTTGAGGATCGTGAAGAATTTTGGGACTTTTCTTTGACAAATTATAATCCTGAGATTGGCGGACTCAAGTCTCTGAAAGCACGTGAAAATGAAGAGACATTTTATGTTTTTCATGGAATTAAAAAAAATGACCGCTATTTATTTGATGGAGGGATAAAATATTCCAATCTTGATGGTGTAGAATTTGAGGCGCAAAAAGGGGTTTTTTATCTTAAAAATAGAATTTTCCAAACAGAAGGAGAATTTTGGATGAAAACACAGGAGGGGGAGTTTGCCGGAAATGATTTGTTTTATGATGCAAAGAAGCAAATAATGAGAGCTAATCTTCCTAGAGGAAAAATATGGTTCGAGGAGCAATAATTTTTATATGCCTCACTGTTTTGGGTGTTGCAGAAACGGTTGAAGTCAGTGCAAATCATATTATGTCTGATCAATTAAAGGGACAGACGATTATGCGTGGAAATGTTGTGATTGAAAAACAGGGAGATATCTTATATGCAAATGAAGTGATTGTCAAAACAGATCACAATAAAAAACCTTCTAACTACCAAGCTAAGGGAAATGTGAGATTTCGTGTAAAGACAAATGATGGTCGTATTATGCAAGGCAATGCAAATCAGATTATTTATGATGCCATTCAAGAAGAATACCGCTTGATAGGGAAAGCATATGTGCAAGAACAAGGCAAAAAAAATTCAATCAAAGGGGAAGTTATTGTTCTTAATCGCAGAAGCGGATCTGCAAGTGTTGAGGGAGATAAGAAAAAGCCGGCAAAAATTATTTTTACACTTGAGCAAAATAAGGATCAATCATGATAAAAGATGCGAGTTTTTTGACTTCAGCTTCGCATTTTTCGCAGTGCCCAGAACCTCAGAGCGTTGAAATTGCTTGTTTGGGAAGAAGCAATGTGGGAAAATCAAGTTTTATTAATTGGTTTTTAAGAAAGCAGGGACTTGCCAAAAGCTCTTCCACTCCAGGAAAGACAAGATTGATTAATTTTTATCAAGCTTCTTTTTGTGGAGATGAGGCGCCTATTATGTTTAGAATCATTGATTTGCCTGGTTTTGGATATGCAAAAGTTTCAAAAGAGCAAAAAAGAATTTGGGAGAAAAATCTTCTTGAGTTTTTGGAAAAACGTAGGAGTATTAAGTTGTTTTTGCATCTAATCGATTCGCGTCATCCAAACCTTCCGATTGATCAAGAAGTTCAGCAATTTTTAAAGACATTATGCAAGGGAGATCAAAAATTTTTAAAGCTTTATACAAAAGCTGATAAGCTCAAGAATCAAGAAAAAATGGCTTTTATTGCAAAAAAAGAAAATCTAATTTCAACATTTGCCAATGAAAGTAAAATAACACCCTTAAATTTTTTGCAAGAGCAAATTATCAAAATAGCACTAGGACAGAAAAGTGAAATATGAAAAACCCAAATTAAAAGATGTACAGCAAATGCTTGCATTAGTTGAGCCAGAAGTTCAAAAAGGTAATATTCTTCCTAGAAGTGAAGAAGAAATGGCCAATACAATTAGATCTTATGTTGTTGCTAGAGATGGTGAGCGTATTGTCGGATTTTGCGCACTTTATATTTATACTCAAGAACTTGCCGAAGTGCGTAGCTTGATTGTCGATGAGCAATATCATAATAGAGGCATTGGAAAGGAGCTTGTAAGGCATATTGAACAAGAGGGGAGGGCATTGGGCATACAAACTCTTCTTGTTTTGACTTACAAAGAGCATTTTTTCCAAAAATTAGGTTTTTATACAATCCAAAAGAGTGAGATTCCCAATCACAAAATATGGACAGATTGCATTAAATGCAAGCATTTTCCGCAATGCAACGAAGTGGCACTTTTAAAATCTTTATAAAACTCCTTGCTTTTGGATGTTTTGTTGTCTATATCGCTTTGACGAATATCTATGCCATTTTGCCTCCTTTGTTAGGTCTTTTGTTTTTGGCCTTTTGTTTTTATCTTAAGAGGGGGGAATATGCACAATTTTTATTGGTTTTATTGTGCTTGTTTTGGATAGAGTTTGAAAAGAATTTGGGTTTTAGTGGATTGTTTTTTTATTTTTTATTGTCTTATCTTTTGTTTTATTTGCCAATGTTGCATTTTTTCTCTCATGTAATTTGGATCAAGATTTTTTGTGTTTTTATGATCTATCTTGGGTTTGGTATTTTGTATTTTTTATTTTTATCCTCAGAAGCAATTGACTGGAAAGAGCTTTTGGGGTTGTTGAGTGGATATATTTTGATTGAAGGGTTATTGGTTTGGTTGTATGAGCTTAAGGATTAAAATTTTTATTTGTGCATGTATAGGAATTTGTTTGATTTTGATTCTAAGAATGTATTTTTTAAGTATCAAGTCAAATGTTTATTTTGAAAAAATTGCACAACGCAATACCGAAAAAAATGAGATACTTGCACCAACTCGTGGGCAAATTTTTGATCGCAATGGAGAGCTTTTAGCAACCAATGAGTTAGGTTTTTCTGTCGCGATTAATCCATTTTTGCGCACAGAAAAGACACTTCAAAAGGCACTTGAGTTTTTGGTTTCTTATTTTCCCAAAACAACTCTTAATGAGCTTCAAAAGGAGTATGAAGCTGGGTATTCTCCTTATAATCATTCTCCAATTGTTGTAATTCCTTTTGTCCCCTATGAGGAGATGCAAAAAATTTATTCTCGTCTTATTCAAAACCCAAACATTGTCATCTCCCCTGGCATTAAGCGTTTATATCCCCAAAAGATGCTTGCTTCACATATTATTGGATATGTTGGATCTGCCAATGCAGATGATGTGCAAAAAAATCTAGTTGCAAAATACACAAAGATTGTGGGAAGGCTAGGATTAGAGGAGAAATACAATCATTTCTTGCAAGGTGAATTGGGGAGTAAAAAAACAAAGGTTAATGCATTTAATAAAGAAGTTGATCTTTTGTTGGAAGAACCTGTCAAAAATGGAGAAGATTTGACTACAAGTTTAGATGTAAGGATTCAAAAAATCTTAGATCAACAATTTGTGGGAAAAAATGGATCAGCTATTGTGATGGATGTTCATAATGGAGAAATTTTAGCCGCAGGTAGTTATCCAGAATATGATCTCAACGACTTTGTGGGGGGGATTCCGCATAAAAAGTGGAAAGCTCTTATTGATGATCCCCATAAGCCCCTTTTGAATAAGTTCTCTGCTAGTGCTTATCCTCCAGGATCGGTTGTTAAGATGGGGATTGCTCTTAGTTTTTTAGAGCATGCAGGAATTGATGAGAAAACATTGATTGATACGCCAGCTTATGTTGAGTTGGGGGGCAGAAAGTTTCGGGATTGGAAGATTGGCGGACATGGGAAATCTGATATGATCAAAGCAATCAAGGAGAGTGTGGATGTTTATTTTTATCTCCTTTCTCAAAAAGTAGGTGTTGAAAATATTGCTCAATCACTAAAAAAGATGGGGTTTGGAGAAAAAACAGGGATTGATCTTCTTGGTGAAAAAAGTGGGATTATGCCTACACCTGAGTGGAAAATGCGTCAATATGGCGAGCAATGGTTTGTGGGAGATACGATCAATATTTCTATTGGTCAAGGTGCTTTTTTGGCAACGCCTATTCAGATTGCTCGATATACAGCTCTTTTGGCTAGTGGAATGCTTCCAGTTCCACATTTTTTGACCCAAAAGGGTGGAGAAAAAGTTATCTATCAAACTCAAAATGTTCTTACCCCAATTCAGAAGCAGAAACTTCCAGCAATTGCACTTGGAATGTATCAAGTTTGCAATTCCCCAGGAGGGACAGCATATCGCTATACAAAAGATGCTAAGGTGAAGTTTGCTTGCAAAACAGGAACTGCTCAAGTTGTGGGAATTCCTCAAGAAATCAAAAAGAGAATCAAAGAGGAAGATATGGGCTATTTTCACCGATCGCATGGTTGGATTACAGCCTTTGTTCCTTATAGAAATCCAAAGTATGCAATTACTATTTTTGTTGAACATGGGGGTGGAAGTGGAGCAGCAAGTCCAATTTTGGTTAATATTGTCAATCAAATGTTTGATATGGGATATTTTAAGGAAGTGAAGTGATGTTTGATGGAAAAACGATTCTAATTACAGGGGGGACTGGGAGTTTTGGAAAGGCTTTTGTCTCACAAGTTCTCCAAAACTATAACCCCAAAAAAATTATCATTTATAGCCGAGATGAACTTAAGCAATATGAGATGGAAAAAGAGCTCAATGATCGAAAGAGGATGCGATTTTTCATAGGTGATGTGCGAGATGCGAATCGATTAAAAACTGCAATGGAGGGAGTGGATATTTGTATTCATGCAGCTGCGCTTAAGCATGTTCCTATTGCAGAATACAATCCTATTGAATGCATTAAGACAAATATTAATGGTGCAATCAATGTGATTGATAGTGCTTTGGTTTGTGGAGTGGAATATGTGCTTGCTTTGAGCACAGATAAGGCTGCAAGTCCTATTAATCTTTATGGGGCCACAAAGTTGTGCTCGGATAAATTGTTTGTAAGTGCAAATAATATACGCGGAAAGAAGAAGAGCAAATTTTGTGTTGTGCGTTATGGTAATGTTGTTGGCTCAAGAGGGAGTGTTGTGCCATTTTTTAGGCAGTTGATCTCTGAGGGTGCTAAATCTCTACCAATTACAGATGAGAGAATGAGTAGATTTTGGATTACACTCCAAGAGGGTGTTGAGTTTGTGATCCAAAGCCTTAAAAGAATGCATGGAGGTGAGATTTTTATCCCCAAGATTCCGAGTATGAAAATTGCTGATTTGGCTTATGCTCTTGCACCAAATTTACCCATAAAGATTATTGGTATCCGCCCTGGAGAGAAACTTCATGAGGTAATGATTTCAAAAGATGATTCACATTTGACAATTGAGTTTGAAAAGTTTTTTATTTTAGAGCCAAGTATTAGCTTTCAAACCCCGATTGATTACACGCAGACACGTTTAGGCGAAAAGGGTGTAAGGGTAGAGAGTGGCTTTGAATATAGTAGTGATACTAACTCTCAATGGCTAAGTCCTGAGGGATTGCTTGAGATGATTGGAGTGGAGCAGTGATCAAGGGGAAAAACTTCTTGCTTTGTGTGAGTGGGGGGATTGCAGTTTATAAATCTCTTGAGCTTGTTCGGTTTTTGAAAAAAAGAGGAGCAAATGTCAAAGTTACTATGAGCCCCAATGCTTTGAAATTTGTGTCTACTTTGAGCTTTGAGGCATTAAGTGAGAATCCTGTTTTGGTAGAGGGAAGTGAAGATTGGGGGAGGGGAATGACACATATTGCTTATGCAACTTGGGCAGATGTGTGTATTTTGGCTCCAGCGACGATTAACTCTCTGACAAAATTTGCTTATGGGATGGCTGATAATGTGATGCTTAGCACAATGCTTGCTTGTTCTGCGCCAATGATTTTAGCTCCTGCTGCCAATACACAGATGTATTGTTCTCCGCAGGCTCAAGAGGCCATCAAAAAGCTTGAAGAAAGAGGATGTAAGATTGTTAAACCTAGAGAGGATTTGCTAGCTTGTGGAGTGTTTGGCATAGGCGCACTTAGTGAGATTGAAGAAATTGCGTTTGCAGCAATCAAAGAAGTGTGTCAAGAAAAATTTTGGAATAAAAAAAAGGTTATTGTAAGTGGGGGAGGAAGTCGTGAGGGAATTGATGAGGTGAGATGTATCACAAATTATTCTAGTGGTTTGCAAGCAAGCTATTTTGCTTTGGCTTTATTTCTGCTAGGGGCTGATGTGGTCTTTGTGAGTTCATCTAAGCCTATTTTTCTGCCAAAGGAGATTGTTTATCAAAGCGTTGAGAGTACGCAAGAATTTTATGAGGCAATTTGTTTGCACTCAAAGGGGGCTGAGTATTATTTTGGTATTGCAGCCTTAAGTGATTTTGTTCCTAAAGATAAAAGAGCTGGAAAGATTAAAAAAACAGAGGGGTTAGAGGTCGAGTTTGTAGAGAATATAGATATCCTTAAATCTTTAAAAGGAATCAAAAAAATAGGATTTAAGGCAGAGAAAGATATCTCTCAAGCAAGGTTCTATGCACAAAATATGCTAAAAGAAAAAGGGTGTGAGTTTGTGTGCTTAAATATTTTAGGAGAGGAAAATCATTTTGGCTCATCACAAAATGCAATCTCACTCATTGGTCAAGAGGGGATTTATGAATTTGAAATGAGCGATAAATTTGATCTTGCTTTGATGGTTTTAAGAAAAATTGCTCAAATTTCTTCATGATTGATAAGCTTTTACAGATTCAAAAATTTAATCTTCTTTCTTCTAAAAAACTCAATCACTTCAATGCAACCTTGCCTATTTTGATTGAGGTTCTTAAAAAAACAAAAACCAATCACTATCTTTTAATGGTGGGAAATAAAACCCTTGAAACAAAAAGCCTCAAAACACTTGAAGTGGGAGGGAAGTATTTTGCTCTTATGAAGCCTTTGAGTACAGGGGGGATTATGCTAACTTCACTTAAATCTGAGCCAAAGATTCCTAAAGCCCCTTTTGGGTTTGACTTTGAGGAATTTAAAAAGAACTTTTTGGATATCTCCAAAATTGATCAATTGCAAGAATATGCTTTAGATAAAATTTCACAGGCACAAAATAAAGAAGATTTTTTGAGTTGGGGATTTTTTCTACTTGGAATACAAAGAAAGATTTTGAGTTTTTGGATCGATCAAGATTCCAAGAAAACTTTTTGTCAAATCAAGATGCAAAAAAGAGAATTGGTTTTTTATGCGTTATTTCCTCATCTTGGAGAGTTGAATGGAAGACTTTATCAAAATCAGGGAATTACTCTTGAGCTATGCGTAGGCTATGAAAGTGTTGCATCTTTTTTGCAGGAGCATCAAAAGTTGCTTGAGGGTATTGATCGTTTAGATATACGCATAGACCAGAGGATCTCTCCCTTGTTTTTGCCTTCAGAGCAATTGTTGGATTTGAAGATTTAAGGAGCTATTTTGCAGAAATTAAAGCATTTGGCAATTATTATGGATGGCAATGGGAGGTGGGCTCAAAGTCGAGGTGAAAAAAGGGTAGAGGGGCATAAAGTTGGTGTCAATGTTGTTAGAGAAATTACGACTTGGTGTGCTCAAAATGCCGTGACGACACTGACTCTCTATGCATTCTCAACTGAGAATTGGAAGCGTCCAAAATATGAAGTTGATTTTTTGATGAAAATGCTTAAAAATTATCTTGATAGAGAGTTAGAGACTTATCAGAAAAACAATATTCGATTTTTTGCTATTGGTGATCTTGATGTGTTTTCTTCTCCTTTGAAGGAAAAGATTTTGGAAGTGCAGGAAAAAACAAGTTCAAATACAGCACTCAATCAAGTTTTGGCTCTAAATTATGGGGCAAGAAATGAAATTAGCCGTGCGATTTTAAAGAATAAACAAAAGATATTAGAACTCAATCAATCTTTGGAGATTGAGCGATTAATCGAGAGTTCTCTTGATACCCAAGAATTTTCAGATGTGGATTTGTTGATACGCACAGGAGGAGAGCAACGTTTGTCAAACTTTTTGCTTTGGCAATGTTCTTATGCAGAATTGTTTTTTACCCCTACATTATGGCCTGATTTTGGCGTATCAGAGCTTGAAGCAATTATTCAAGATTTTTATACGCGTCATCGTAGATTTGGAGGCTTATAAGAGACTAGATGGGGCGAATGGTGATTTTTCTATCACATCGCTCTATTGTGCTTAAACGATGAGCGATGACAAGAAGAGTCTTGTCTTTGCTGAGCTCATAAATTTCATCCATGATTTGAGCTTCTGTTTCGTTATCTAGGGCACTTGTTGCTTCATCTAAGACTAAGATTTCAGGATTGTCATAGATTGCTCTTGCAATTCCGATGCGTTGTTTTTGTCCTCCACTGAGCTTGATTCCACCATCTCCTACTTTTGTATCAATTCCTTCGTGTGCTTCAAGAAAATCATAAATCTTTGCAATTTTGCAGGCTTTGATAATGCGCTCTTGATCAAAATCTGATCCAAAGGCAATGTTTTCTCCAACACTCCCATCAAAAAGGTAGATACTTTGTGGGATATAGCCAAATTTCTTTCTCCAAGACTTAATGTTATCTTGCGTTAGCTTGACCTCATCGATAAAAATCTCACCATGTGTAGGGGTATAAAATCCAGAAATAATATCTACAAGCGTGCTTTTTCCTGCTCCACTTGGTCCAACAAAGGCTACTTTTTCACCTTTTTGAATTGTTAGGTTGAGATTGGAGATAATGTTTTTTTGTTCTAAATAAGCAAAAGAAATATTTTTTAGGCAAATGGTTTGTGTGAAGGCAATAGGCTCTTTTCCTTCAGCATTTGGAATATCTTTGAGTTCATCATAAACAACCTCAAGAGATTTGCGATAGAACTTCATTAAATTGAGATTATCAAGGATTTTATTGACTGAGGGCAATACTTTATAAAGGGCAAGTGCGTACATGGAGATAATGGGCAAAACTGCACTGGCATCTTCATAGCGATAAAGAATATAGGCGACACATGCAATCAAGATGCAAAATCCAATTGTCTCCAATAGGTTTTTTGGCATTCCCATCAGGGTTTGAGAGATGATTTCGACTTTTGCACGATTGTAGCCTTGATTTAAAAAGGCATTTTCGAGTTCTTGTTGAGAATCTTTGATTTTGATGAGTTTGAAGTTTCCAAGAGTGCTTGAGAGGAGCTTAAGAAAGCCTCCTTCAATAGCGACTTTTTGCTCTCCTTTTTTGCTTAGAGTTTTAGAGATTGTTTTGGTGATTAATAAAACCTTGCTGATAAGCAAAACAGTGAGCACAAGAGTCATTTTCCAGCTAATGATTAGCAAGATGCTGTATAAAAAGGCAATGGTGAAAAATTCAGAATAAAGCAAGAGAAAAGATCGGATATAAGATGAGGTATGAAGGGTATCATTGAGTATATTGCGTCTTAAAAGGTCGGAATTTTTATTGACAAAATCAGCATAGTTCAATCGCAGAAGTTTTTGAAAAGCACGGAAAGCCAAATCGTGGTATTTGCGAAAAGCAAAGAGATTGATTGTGTAGTTATAAAATACATTATAGATTGAACGAAAGAGATAAAACACAATCAAAGCTCCACTAAAGACAAACATAAAAGTTTGAGTGTTTGAGAAATTAAAGAAGTGATAAACCATTGAGCCATACGGGTTGTTAAGAAGCATGGAGGGATTAGAGGCAAAAGTGATAAAGGGCATAATGATTCCCACACCAATGGTTTCTATAATCGAAAGCAAAACAGTCATAAAAACCAATAAAATCAGTGTGATTTTATCCTTGCGTGTTGTTAAGAATCTAAGTCGAGCAAAATCACTGATTTGTTGTTTTTTCATTCTCTAATCTCCTTGATCTCTCCATCAATTTCCATATAGAGTGTTTGATCATAGCTATCTTGAGCTTTTCCTTCCAAAAAGATCATTTTCTTTCCAGCCTTATCGACCCAACCCACTTGTTTGGCTGGATTTCCAACCATCAATGCAAAAGGCTTGACATCTTTGGTCACAACACTTCCTGCTCCAATGAGTGCATATTCTCCAATCTTGATTCCACATAAAATTGTTGCATTGGCTCCAATTGAGCACCCCTTTTGAAGAAGTGTAGATTTAAATTCATGTTTGCGTTCAATAAAGCTTCTTGGATTGATAACATTTGTAAAAACAACACTTGGTCCAATAAAGACATCATCTTCGCAAGTCACACCTTCATAAATGCTGACATTATTTTGTATCTTGACTTGATTGCCAATTCTAACCCGCGGCCCGATGGAGCAGTTTTGCCCAATAACGCAATTACATCCAATGTATGAAGATTCTAAGATGTGGCAAAAATGCCAGATTTTACTCTTTGAGCCGATTTGACAGTCTTTGTCGATAATGCTACTTGGATGAATAAAGGGCATTGTTTTCTTTCAAAAAGGGATGTAACATATCGCCACAAATAGGTTCTAAAAAGCGAATCTTATAGGTAAGATCAATTGAAGCTTTTGCCTCAATAGCTCTAAAACCTTGACCTTGCATAATATTCTTATAGCTTTCTGTATGAAGGTCTGTAAATCCATCACTAAACTCAAATTCATTTTCATCAATTTGGAGAGAGCGAAAGGTGGGTTTATTGTTTGCAATAGCAATTGGAGGAAGAGTTTGGGAATCAACACTTAAAAACCACTTGACACGCGCATGCTGGAGCTCCAAAAATCCAGCTTTAGTTTGGGGGGTGGAATGATGAACTTGGACTTCTTTATATTCTCCAAAAATCCATTGCAACATATCAAAGAAATGGATTCCAATATTGCTTGCAATCCCTCCACTTTTGCTTTCATCACCTTTCCAGCTAATAAAATACCACTTTCCTCTGCTTGTAATATAAGTCAGAGTAAGATCAAAGATTTTGTTTGGATTTTTGGCAAGCTCAGATTGCACCTTTTCTTTGAGGGCAATGATTTTTGGATGTAGGCGTAATTGTAAAATAGTGTAAATATGCCTTTGATGCTCTCTTTCAAGCTCTAAAAGTGCATCAAGATTCCAAGGAGTGAGCACGAGGGGTTTTTCACAGATAGCATGAGCCCCATTTCTTAGGGCTAGACGCATATGTGCATCGTGCAAGTAATTGGGAGAGCAGATGCTAAGATAATGTATCCCCGATTTTTCTCTTTTGAGTTTTTCAATATGGCGATCAAAGCGTTCAAATTCTGTAAAAAAGTGTGCTTGTGGAAAGTAGCTATCAATGATTCCGACACTGTCGTGGATATCAAGAGCACATACTACTTCTCCCCCGCATTCTTTGATGGCTTTGAGGTGACGAGGTGCGACAAATCCCCCAACTCCAGTGATTGCAAATCGTTTCATTTTTTCTCCTTTAGATTCTTTTGTGAGAATGAGTGAGATAGTGTTGATAAACTTGGATTATTCCTTCTTTGAGTGAAATGCTTGGTTTCCATCCAAGCGCACGAATCTTGGAAGAATCAAGAAGTTTTTGCATTGTTCCATCAGGCTTGCTTTGATCAAACGCAATTTTTCCTTTAAACCCTATGATTTCTTTGATCAAGTAGGCTAGATCTTTGATTGAGATATCTTCTCCATAGCCAATATTGAGATGTGTATTTTTGATTTGTGTTTGTTCTTTGATAAGGTCTGAAAAATTGATATTTTGCATAATGTGAATGCAGGCTTTTGCCATATCTTGTGAGTGCAAGAATTCTCTTCGTGGCTTGCCACTTCCCCAAATCTCAACTTTGTCTTGAAAGATTCCATATTGGGCCAATTGCTTTGGATCTCCAAAATCTTTCCAAATCTCTTCTTCTTGATTTTGCTGAAGAAGTTTGGCAAGATGGAATTTGCGTAAAAGAGCGGGCAAAACATGGGATCCTTGAAGCTCAAATTGATCATTCTCACCGTAAAGATTGGTAGGCATCACAGAAAGAAAATTGGTGTGATATTGGAGATTGAAAGATTCGCACATTTTTAGGCCTGCAATTTTGGCAATCGCATAAGGCTCATTTGTGTATTCCAATTCACTTGTTAAAAGAGCATCTTCGCGTATAGGTTGAGGAGAATGTTTGGGGTAAATACAGCTAGAGCCCAAAAAAAGAAGTTTTTTGACATTGGCTTGAAATGCGTGAAAAAGAATCGCATTTTGCATCATAAGATTTTCATAAATAAAATCAGCTCTATAGGTATTGTTAGCCAAGATACCGCCCACCTTTGCTGCACAAAAAAAGACATAATCAATTTTTTCGGATTTAAAAAACTCTCCCACCTTTGCAAAATCACATAAATCTAGATCTGATCTGTGGCGTGTGATGATTTGGTTGTAGCCTTGTTTTTGAAGCTCTTGCAGGATTGCCGAACCTACAAGCCCTCGATGTCCAGCGACAAAAATTTTTGAATCTTTTTGCATCTTTGTCTCTTTATTCAAAATATCTCATGATTTTGTGCCCACCTTGCTTGAGATATTGATCTTTTTGCATAAGCTCCAAATCAGATTTCATCATATCCTCAACAATCATTTGAAGATTATATTCTGGAGACCATCCTAGCTCTCTTTTGGCTTTGCTTGGATCCCCAAGAAGGAAATCAACTTCTGTTGGGCGGAAATATTTGGGAGAAACAGCGACGACCTCTTTTCCAATAGGAAGCTGGAAACGAGGATTGAGACAAGAAGCGATATATCCCTTTTCTTCCAATCCTAATCCTTTAAACGCAACCTCAATACCCAAATATGCAAAAGCCATCTTGACAAAATCTCTTACTTCTGTGCTAATGCCTGTTGCAATACAAAAATCTTGAGGTTGCTCTTGTTGCAAAATCAGCCACATTGCTTTGACATAATCTTTGGCATGCCCCCAATCACGCTTGGCTGAAAGATTTCCTAGGTAGAGTTTGTCTTGTAGGCCTAGTGCGATCTTGCTTACAGCGCGTGTAATTTTTCGTGTGACAAAGGTTTCTCCACGAATAGGGCTTTCGTGATTGAAAAGGATTCCATTGCAGGCAAAGAGATTGTAAGCTTCGCGATAATTGACTGTAATCCAGTAAGAATAGAGTTTTGCACAAGCATAAGGAGATCGTGGATAAAAAGGGGTTTTTTCATTTTGTGGAGTTTCTTGGACAAGACCATAAAGTTCACTTGTTGAAGCCTGATAGATTTTTGTTTTTTTCTCCAATCCTAAGATTCTAATGGCTTCTAAAAGTCTGAGAGTTCCTATTCCATCGGCATTGGCGACATATTCTGGCTCTTCAAAGCTCACAGCAACATGACTCATTGCAGCAAGATTGTAGATCTCATCAGGTTGCACTTCTTGAATGATGCGGATGAGGTTGGTGCTATCTGTAAGATCCCCGTGATGAAGATAAAACCGCACATCGCCCTCGTGAGGATCTTGATAGAGATGATCGATCCTGTCTGTATTGAAAAGTGAGCTTCTGCGCTTGATTCCATGTACTTCATAGCCCTTTTTGAGCAAAAATTCTGCAAGATATGCTCCATCTTGTCCTGTAATCCCAGTAATAAGGGCTTTTTTCATGGTTTTTCCTTTAGGTTGATGTCAGTTCGAATCCTCAAGAAGGTTGGAAATCTTGGATTGCCTTTTTGAGTTAGTCCAAAAAATTTGTAAGTGATGATTGTACCAATTGGAGGAGGATCTTTGCGGAACTTTTCATCCATTCCGCTACCAATCTTGATGATTTTTTCATTGTCTTGACATAGAAAAGATCCCATCATTTCTTGTAATTTCCCATTTCCTTTGATGTATTGAATGATTTTGCATTCTCGATCTTGATAGGATTTGAGCTTCATTGAATCTTTTTTGCGTCCTGTGTAATAAGGTGTTGTTTTATTGCGCACAACAATCCCTTCTCCTCCAAGTTTTGTAATTTCTTGAAGTGTTTGTTGAAGCTCTTTCAGGCTTGTAACTTGGGTTTGCGGAATGATGCGAATAAAAGGAGAGGAGTGCAATGAAAGATAATCTTGCAAAACTTGAAGTCGTTCCAGAAGCCCTCCTGTTTGATGGGGTACTTCAAAAATATAAAACTTAAGTTCTCTCCATCGCGATGAGTCTTGCTTACTTTGAGTGATTGAGAGGATTTTTTCAAACTCTCCCCTTTTGCTCCAGAGCTCCCCATCAATAGGGAAGGGTGGAAAATTTTGGATAAAAAAGATTGGAGGATTGAGTTTTTTGCCACTGCGACTATAAAGTGCTTGCCCATCCCAATAAGCTCGCACGCCATCAAGTTTTTCACTCCAAAGATAGTTTTGAGGATTTTCTTCAATCAGGCGTGGATTAAAATGATCTAGAAGCAGGATTTCTTTTGCCCAGCAAAAACTGAAGCAAAAGATGAGAAAAAATGATTTAAGCACGATGGTAATCATCCTCAAGCCTTATGATGTCATCTTCACCGACATATTCACCTACTTGTACTTCAATCATTACTAAATCAAGCTTTCCATTGTTGCTTAATCGATGAGGAGAACCCATAGGGATATAAGTTGATTCATTGCTTTGGAGAAAGAGCTCTTGATCTCCAATCTGAACGCAGGCAGACCCACTGATGACGATCCAATGCTCATTGCGATGAAAGTGCTTTTGAAGACTTAGGCGTTTTTGGGGTTTGACGATGATTTTTTTGATTTTGTAGTTTTGTCCTTCTTCTAAAACTTCATAGCTTCCCCAAGGACGATGAACGAGGGGGTGAAAGTCTAGAAGTTTGTCTCCCTCAAGTTTTTGGACGATTTCTTTGACTTCTTGCGTGCGTCCTTTTTGTGCAATCAGAAGAGAATCTTTTGTATCAATCACAACTAAAGATTCTATGCCGATCAGAGAAATGGGCTTGCGCGAGAGGATGAAGTTATCTTTAGAATCTTTAAAGAGGTGAGATGAGTTTGATGAATGATTTGTGTGATTTTGAATTTCTGTATCTTGAAATTCTTCTGCCAAACTATCAAAGCTTCCCACATCATTCCATCCAAAGTCTCCTTGGACCATACAAATTTTTTGTGTTTTTTCCATAAGAGCATAGTCAATGCTGATTTTTTGGATCTTATCCATTCCTTTGAGCCAAATAAAATTATGCTCCTTTTGTGAGTGAAAGAGAGCTGTTTGGCACTGATTTAAAAGATCGGGAATATGTGTTTGACATTCTTTCAGGAAGTCTTTGGCCATAAAGCAAAACATCCCACTATTCCAAAAATACCCTCCATGCTCTAAAAATTCTTTTGCTTTGAGGGTGTTGGGTTTTTCACAAAATTCTAAAACTCGATGATCTTTGGCGTGAATGTAGCCATATCCTGTATGTGCAGAAGTGGGCAAGATCCCAAAGGTAACGATATTCCCAAGTTGGGCAAACTCTTTTGCTTTTTGAATGCTTTGAAGAAAAGAGTGAGAATCTTTAATGAGGTGATCGCTTGGAAGGATGAGAATAAGGTCAGATTCATTACAAGTTAAAGCACTTAAAATGATTGCAGCAGCACTATCCCTTGGAGAATCTTCAAGTAAAAAAGATGAAATGGGGATATTGATTTGCTGACTTTGTTCTTGAGCTAAAAAATAGTGCTGTGTATTGGTGATGAGATTGATCTCGCCTTCTTCGTGTAATTCTTCCAAAAGGAGCTTGGATCGCTTGAGCGTTTTTTGAAAGAGTGTTTCATCTGGAAAGAGTGGGGCAAATTGTTTGGGAAGGGACTTTCTGGAGATGGGCCAAAGTCGTGTGCCTGACCCTCCACATAAAATAAAAATTTTAAGCATTGCTATTCCTTTTGATCCGCAAAGAAAAGTGTATTAAAAGTTTTTGCAAAAAGTTTGTAATGATGGGAGGAAAGATAAAGATATAAGGGAGAGGTGAGAATCTTTTCATAATCCCCCCCCCCTAGAGCTTCTACAAGCAAATATTTTGGACGATAGGTATCCCAATCATTAGATTGCAAAACTTCAAGATCTAGACCTTCTACATCAATGCTCATAAAATCAATTTTTTGTCCTTGGGGGAGATATTGCTGAAGGATCTCTGCAAGAGAGGTGATTTGCATCGAATAGGTTTTAAGGAGTTTGAAGTGGGGATTTTTTTGCACCTTTGCTGCAATATTGGGATTGAAAGTATTGAGGGCTGGCTCATTAAAAGAAAAATATTCAAGCGTTTCTCCACTTTTTCCAACAGGGATTTCAAGATTGGTATCCCTAGGTCTAAAACGCTTAAAAAGCTTCATAGAATTGGGCATTGCATCGATATTGATCCCTTTCCATCCGCGTTTATAAAATAAAAAAGTATTTGAAAATCTAAAGGGGTGGTGTGCGCCAATATCGACATAAAAGCCATCTTTTTGTTGTTCAAAGATTCTGCGAAGGAGTAAATCTTCTCCCTCTTGAGAGTAGGATTTGGTCGCATAAAGAGCAAAAAGATTTTTGCAATGGATATAAGAACTTTTGAGAAAAGGGATTTTTTTGAGAATGTGTTTCATTATTTTTCCTTTGGATAGATAAAGACATTTGATTTTTGGATAGAGAGCGATGGATCTTGTTGGCTAGAAATTTGGATTGTGATAGGAATGGATTGATCTTTGGATGCCAAAAGAGATTTCCCTGCGTATTTCAAAATGAGCACAAAGCGTCTTTTTTGATGAGCGTTTATGGTGATTCCCTGCTGAGGACGCAAGATTTGAATCTCTGGATGATTGATTGAGATTTGAAGGGTTTGTTTCACGGGAGTTAGATTCTCAACTAGCAGTGTATATTCATTTGTGATGCTTTGATTGGAGTGGATGGTGTAGAGAGATCCTGATCGTGTGATGTTTAATAAAAGATCATCTTTCTTCTCTCCCATAAAAAAAGCCATCAAAATAGCTAATGTCAAAATGAGGCTATAGCCGATTGTCTTGGCACGCCAATAGCGAATCTTTGATTTGTGATTGATGGCATTAGAACTGCTCCATTGAACCAAGCTTGGCTTATTGAATTTTCCCATCACTGAGGTGCAGGCATCAACGCATTCTAAGCAATTAATGCACTCAAGCTGCATTCCTGCACGGATATCAATATGAGTAGGGCAGACTCTGACGCATTTTTGACATTCAATGCATTCTGCATCGCTATCACGCTTTTTGAGAGGTGTGGGGATCTTTTCTTTTTGTGTATCAAAAATCGCTCCACCACGCTTTTCATCATAAATCACGCTTCGCGTATCATCATCAAAAAGCACGCTTTGCACTCTGCTATAAGGACAAACATAAATACAAAAATTTTCTTTCAAAACAACAATATCAAATGTGAAAAAGCTACCAATTCCAATCCAGAAGCCAAGCAAAACAAGGTGATTGGCAGGATCTAATAAATAGCTAAAAAAATCATAAGGTGGAACAAAATAAAAAAGCAAAACAGCGCTTGCGCTAAAGCAAAAAAGAGTGATTAAAAAAATAGAGAGGCATTTTTTGATCTTGGCTTGAAGGGTGGAGAGATCTTGAGGAAGTTGTTTGTTTGTTATTTTGTTGAGTTTGAGAATCTTCCCTTCAATAAGATCGCGAAAGATCACGCGAAAAATCGTTTGGGGGCATCCCCATCCACACCAAAAACGCCCCAAGAGTGTGGTGATAAAAAAGATTCCAACAAAAAGAATGATGAGTAAAAATGGCATCACATAAAGTTCTTGTGTGCTGAAAACAGAACCAAAAAGGTGGAGCTCTTTATGATCAAAAGAAAGAAGAAAGATTTGATTTTGATTGATTTGGATGAAAGGAAGCAAGCTGACAATGACTGTAATTCCGATGTAAGCCAAATAGCGTTTAAGACGATATTGCATAAAAGCTCCTTGGAATAAATATACTTGGATAGAATTATATATTAGCTTTAAGGGATTGATGAGAATTGAGAAAAAGAGTTTTAAGCCTTATTTGTGTTTGTGGTTTTTTGCAGGCGGAGATGCCTTATGCATCTATCCAAAGTCTCGCATCTATTTTTTATTCTCATTTTGATTCTTTTAAGATTCATTCAAGACCTTTGTTTGCTCGCAGTGGAGAATTGAGGGTAAATACACTCAATAATGGCGTTTGGGTCAATGAAGAATTTGGATTTTTGGGGCATCGTGAAGTAGGTGATGCACTTAAAACAAAGGATTTTTATAATAATCTTAGCTTGGGTGTAGATACCTCAGTGGAGCTACCTAAGGCAAGTTTGTATCTTGGGGGGATGGTTGATATAGTTGCTGGAACCTCTAGCTCTTTTTTGTATCAGGGGAGCAGGGGAAATTATGCCCTAGGTGCATATTTGACATATTTTCACACCTCTCAATTTTTTGTAGATGTGCATATGAAATATTTTTATGCAACTCAAAATGTTATTTTTCAAAATTCATCTTTAAGTGATTCAGTATATGGTGGTGGAAATAGTAATTTTTATCTGGGAGTTAATATTGGTCAGAGACTAAGCACTTCTTTTTCTCCTTTTTTGCCAACTTTTTATTTTCTAGAGCCTAGTGTGAGCTTTGAGACTGGGTATTTGCCTGCAGAAAAAGCAACGCTTAGGGATGGAATCAGTGGAGAGATGGAGGGGTTTGCTCCACTTGGGGTAAAAGCATCTCTTGCCTTTGGAAGAGAGTGGAATGAAGAGTTTAGAGGAAGTATTAAAGGAGGGGTAGCACTTGAATATGACCATCAAATCAATGGAAAGATTATTTTGAGCGATGGAGGGATTTCAGATCCTATCAAGCTAGATAAACGGAATGATTTTAGAGTAGGGTTTTTTGTTGAGGCGGATTTTATTCTCAACCCTCATTTTAGATTTTTTTTCCGATCCAATAGCACATTTTCTGGCAAAATCAATACTCTTTATGCTATGAATTTGGGGATGCGTTTTAGTTTTGGAAAAGTTTCTCAGCACAAACTGCATTCCCAAGAAAATATCGATTGGTATCAAGAGAGATTGCAGTGAAAAAAGTCATTACCTTAGGATTGTTTGGTATTACCTCATTGTTTTCTCAAACGCTTTTTAATACCCATGCCAAAGTTTTTTCTTATGAACAGAATCTTCAGCGAAAACATATTGATCAAATGCGTTTTGATTCTGATTATGCGTGGAGGGGATGGGGGTTTTTAAATCTTGGAGTGAGAAATAATTTTATTGGAGAGACAGAAAGCGCGATTGATGCACTTCCTCAGATTGGTTTTGATCGATCTTATCCACTATCTAATGGCGAATTGCTTATGGGGGTTGATTTAAATGGAGGAGGTGGTAGACTTGCTGGTGGAGAAAATGTGGCAAGTTTTGCTGGATATGGATTGGGGGGTTATATGCTTTATCGCACACAATCAGAGTGTTATTTGTCTCTTTCTTTTAAGATGGCACAAATTTTCCAAAATATTTATAACCAGTGGATTTATAACACAATGTGGCTTTTTGATCTAGGTGTAGGGAAAAGATTTAATTTTGAATGGGGGTATTTTATTGAAACCAATATGCATTTTGGAATGGGGGTCATTTCTGATTCTCATCTAAAATTTATGCAAGATGGTGAGAGGATCAAGCTAGATTCTCAAAGTAATCTTCCTTTCAATTTTTTGGGTGTTTTTTCTATTGGTAAGCAAATTGGAAAGCATCAAGTCAAAACAAGTATTTCGCCAAAACTTGATATTTATGCCAAAGGAAAAATCTTTGAAGAAACAGCGCGAGCTTTACGGATTGATAAACCAAAAGCGCACTTTGATCTT
Organism: Helicobacter kayseriensis; assembly: GCF_021300655.1. Lineage (NCBI taxonomy): Bacteria > Pseudomonadati > Campylobacterota > Epsilonproteobacteria > Campylobacterales > Helicobacteraceae > Helicobacter > Helicobacter kayseriensis. Next base: position 120,141 of record NZ_JAJTNB010000001.1, on the reverse strand, counting down.
TTGCTCTCGATTACTTATGATATGAAGATTAGGGATAATGCCCACTTTTTTACATATGCTGATTTTCATTCTCTTCAATTTGAAATGATGATGGGAGCAGGGATTAGGGTGGAGTTTGGAGAAAACAAATATACCCCCTTGAAGTATCCAAAAATTAAACTCAATAAGCTAAAAAAGACCTATCTCAAGTGACAACTTCTAAGCCTTTTATATCACCCCCCCCCCTCTTTTTTAGTTTGATTTGCAATAAGAAAGCATTGTTTCAAATGCCTTTTTGCTTCCCTCTCTTACAGGTTGAAGTAGGCTGACAAAGACAATCAAAATACTTGCGATCATAAATCCAGGAACAATCTCATAAATTGGGAAATAAGAAAAAAGAAAATTTTTATAAATCACAACGCCACAGGCTCCGCCAACCATACCAGCAATCGCTCCAGCCCTTGTCATTCTTGACCAAAAAAGAGAGAACAAAATCACGCTTCCAAAGCTTGCTCCAAAACCAGCCCACGCATAAGAAACAATCGATAAAACACTTGAGTTTTTATCAATTGAAAGCATAAAGGCGATCAAAGAGACAGCTAAGACAGAAAGACGACTAATAAGCATAATCAAAGATTGAGGTGCTTCTTTGTTGAAGATTTTATAATAAAAATCTTGAGCGACTGTTGAACTAGAGACTAGAAGCTGTGAGCTTGCTGTGCTCATAATAGCAGCCAAAAGGGCACTTAGCAGAATCCCTGCAATCCATGGATTAAAAAGAGTTTGACTCATCACAATAAAAACCTTTTCGGGATCTTGAAGAGTGAGCGAAAACTCATTGACATATGCAATGGCAAAAAGTCCAATACTGCAAGCTGAAATTAGACTCACACTCATCCAGCCAATCCCAATTTTTGTCGCAAAGGGAATCTCTTTGATCGATCGAATAGACATAAAGCGAACCAAAATATGGGGTTGCCCAAAATACCCCAACCCCCATGCAAGAGCAGAAATAAGGCCTATCCATGATAGATGGCTTGAAAAATCTAGTCTATTGGGAGCTGCGATGGGGGATTGTTGGATTTGCTCTAGTACTTGAATGATGTTTTTTATAGCCTCAGAAGATGGGGCACTTAAGGCTTTTTGTTGATATTCTTCAAGAGAGGTTGCTAGGGTGAGTGCAGGGATTCCATTAAGAGTTGTATCTTTTGTTTGTTGAAGGGAATGGATAAATGGCGTGAGTTTGGGAAGAGATTCTTGAGGAGAGGATTGCAGGAGATGAATGATTTGGGGGATTTGCTTTTGCTCTTCTAAGAGCATGATTTTGGCTTGATCAGATTTTTGGATATATGTTTTTATTTTAGAGATTCCTCCTAGTGTGTTAAGCATCACAAGACTTAAGACAATTAGTGCACTCATCATCAAAATCCCCTGAATCATATCAGTCCAGCATACTGCTTTATAACCTCCCAAAAAGGTATAAGCGACGATAATGATTGTTCCAATTGTGAGGGCATACTCATATTGCAACCCAAAAGTTGCCTCAAATAGTTTGGCCCCTCCTACAAGCCCACTAGAAATATAAAGAGTAAAAAAAACAAGAATGACAATCGCACTAAGTAATCTCAAGATGCGTGTATCATCACTAAATCGCGTTTCAAAATAATCAGGAATTGTGATGCAATCTCCAACTGTGCTTGTGTAGATTCTAAGTCGCTTAGCAACAAAAAGCCAATTAATCGTCGCTCCGATTGTAAGGCCAATCGCGACATAAAACTCACTCAATCCACTAAGATATAAAGCCCCAGGAAGCCCTAATAAAAGCCAAGCGCTCATATCAGAAGCCCCAGCAGAGAGAGCAGAAACGACAGGGCCTACCGATCGACCTCCCAAAAAATAATCTTGAGCTGTTTTGTTTTGTTTGAAGAAATAGATTCCAATCCCAATCATAAACACAGAATATCCTATAAAGCTGATTAGAATGGGAAGATAGATTGTCATCATTGTCTCCTTAAGCGATCTTTGATTGTCTAAATTTGATATTGATAAACAGAAGATGTAATGAAATAATAAGATAATTCAAGGCTTCTATGCATAAAGGGTTGTTTTTCTGAGTTGTTTTGATTTGAAAAATTCAGAATTGATTAGATGGGAAAAGATCTGCATTTTGCACTCATCAAATAGAAGTTTGAAATAATATAATTTTGACTTAAGAAACTATGATTAAGGGTTCAGTAATGTTACAAACGATCAATTTGACGATGCGATATGCGACAAAAAAACTTTTTGAAAATGTGAATCTTAAACTTGATAGCGGGAAGCGTTATGGGTTGATTGGGGCAAATGGTGCAGGGAAATCAACTCTTCTTAAGATTTTGAGTGGAGAGTATGAAGCAAGCAGTGGTGAAGTGGTCATCAATCCCAATGCGAAGCTAGGTGTTTTGGGACAGAATCAATATGCTTTTGAGGATTTGAGTCTTAAAGATGCTGTTTTGATTGGGAATAAGCGTCTTTATGATGCAGTAAAAGAAAAAGAAAAGCTTTATATGGAGGCTGATTTAAGCGATGAGAAAGTCAATGAACGCTTAGGTGAGCTTGAGATGATCTGTGCTGAAGAGGATCCGATGTATGAATATGATGTCGTGATTGAAAAGATTTTGCAAGATTTAGGTTTCCCAATAAGCCAACAAGATGAGCTGATGAGCACTCTTACTGGGGGAGATAAATTTAAGATCTTGCTTGCCCAAGTCCTTTTCCCAAAGCCAGATATCCTTTTTTTAGATGAGCCTACCAACAACCTTGATTTGCACTCGATTGCATGGCTTGAAGAGAATCTCAAACGCCACGAGGGCACGATGGTAGTCATTTCTCACGATCGACACTTTCTCAATGAAGTATGCACGCATATTTTAGATGTGGATTTTGGGACTGTAAGGGAGTTTAGTGGGAATTATGATGATTGGTATATTGCTTCTACGCTTATTGCCAAGCAACAAGAAGCAGAGCGCAATAAAAAGCTCAAAGAAAAAGAAGAGTTGGAAAACTTTATCGCACGATTTAGTGCCAATGCAAGTAAGGCCAAACAAGCAACATCGCGTCAAAAACAACTTGAAAAGCTTGATATTCAAGCTTTGGCGGTTAGCTCAAGGCGTGATCCAAGTATTGTCTTTAAACCCAAAAGAACGATTGGAAATGAGGCTTTGGAATGTGAGGGAATCTCTCATGCATATGGTGATAAAAAGGTTTTGTGCGATGTGAGTCTGAAAATCTTGCCTGGGGATAAAATCGCCTTGATTGGTGCCAATGGGGTAGGAAAAAGCACACTTTGCAAGATTCTTGTAGAAGAGCTTAAGCCTATGAGTGGAAATGTGAAGTGGGGGGCAACAACCCAAAGGGGTTATTTTCCTCAAAATGTGAGTGAGGAAATCAAGGGCGAAGAAACGCTTTATGAATGGTTAAGAAGCTTTGATAAAAAAGCAGATAGCAATGAAATACGCACTAATTTGGGGCGTATGCTTTTTAGTGGGGAAGAGCAAGAAAAGAGTGTGAATGCTTTGAGCGGGGGCGAAAAACATCGTATGGTATTAAGCAAGCTTATGTTAGAGGGTGGAAATTTTTTGGTGCTTGATGAGCCGACAAATCATCTTGATCTAGAAAGTATTATTGCCTTAGGAGAGGCACTTTATAAATTCAATGGAAATGTGATCTGTGTCAGCCATGACCGAGAGTTGATTGATGCATATGCTAATAGAATCATTGAACTCAAATTTGGAGAAAATGGTGCGGAAGTGATTGACTTTCGTGGGAGTTATGAAGAGTATTTAGAAAATCAGCAGAAGAAAAAATAGAGATTGTGATATTTTCAAAAAAGAGGGTGGAGTAGTTTTGGATATATGAGAAAAATCCATAGTAGAATTTGAGTGTGAAAATCGGAGAAAACATTGAAAAAACTAAATTTATTTGCACCCCTTTTGGATAAAGAGAAGGATCCAATCCTTCAATGTCGAGAATCTATAATTCTTTCTAAAAAAGCACGCTATTTTGATTTTACGGCCTCAGGACTTGCGATGTCTTTAGTTCAAAAGCGTTTGCAAAAATTCCTACCTTTTTATGCCAATACGCATTCTAATAGTGCAGCTCATTCGATCTTGACAACAGAAGTTTATGATGAAGCAAAATGCAAGATTAGAGAGTGCTTAGGATTGGGAGATGATTTTGCATTGATTAATGTGGGAAGTGGATCGACTGGAGCAATTAAGATGTTTCAAGAAATAATGGGGATTTATATTCCTCCAAAAACAAAGCAGATTCTAGCTCCCTATCTTGATCATCTTGCGTTGCCATCTGTGTTTGTGGGATCTTATGAGCATCACTCCAATGAGATTAGCTATCGCGAAGGCTTGTGTCATCTGACAAGAATCCCGCTCAATGCTGAGGGTTTGATTGACCTTGAGATTTTAAAAGACAAGCTAGAACGAACCTCCAATCAAGTGATTGGCTCTTTTAATATCTCCTCAAATGTCACAGGGATCATCTCTCCATATGAGGAAATCTCTCAAATATTGAGGCAAAAAAAAGGAGCGATTGTCGCTTTTGATATGGCAGCTAGCTCTCCTTATATGAATATCCCAAGCACTCTTTTTGATGCCTGCTTTCTCTCACCTCATAAGCTTTTGGGAGGTGTTGGTGGAAGTGGGTTGCTTGGGATTAAGAAAAATCTTATTGATACAAGTTTGGCACCTACATTCTCTGGTGGGGGAACGATTAGAAACTCTAGTAAGCTCAAACATGAGTTTTTGGACGATATTGAGCAAAGACAAGAATCAGGAACTCCTGCAATCTTACAACTTCTCACATCTGCTCTTGCTTATCAGCTTCGTAATGAGGTGGGATTGGATTTGATTCACACTAGAGAAAGAGTGCTGACTAAAACACTTATTTCTGAGCTTCAAAATATCCCTGCATCAATTGTTTATGGGAATCTTGAGGCAGATCGTTTGGGTGTGGTTTCATTTAATATTGGAGGAATCTCTCCTTATGATTTGGCCTTGGAGCTAAGCTATCAGTATGGGATACAAACTCGAGCGGGATGCTCGTGTGCTGGCCCTTATGGATGTGATCTTTTTGGATATGATGATGAGCTCAAACAAAAGCCCTTATGGCTCAGAGCAAGCGTGCATTGGAGTCATAGCCTTGAAGATCTTGAATATTTCATCGAATCTTTAAAGAAAGCGATCAAAAAACTTCGTGCTTAAGCGGTTTGTTTTATTTCAAGGGGTTTGTTTGTCTTTGTGGGGGATGGGATTTACTGCGATGGGAAATGTTTCTACCTCTCTTGGGGGTGCGGGAGTTGCCCTAAGAAATTCAGCATGGGGGCTTTATTATAATCCTGCTTTGCTTGCAAGTGATCCTAGGAGTAAATTTTCTTTTAGTGCGGGGCTTTGGCTTTCCAAAAGCGATATCAATGCTTTGCTTGAAATTCCTCTTGATGCAAGCCCCCAAGAAATTTCAGAAATCTTTGCCTCACTTAAAAATCCGCGCATTGGTTTGCAAACTCAAATGGGAGTTGTTGCTCAAATTGGAGGGTTTTATCGCAAACAAACCACTGCATCCCCTGATGAATATGGCCGATTGATTAGCAAAACGATTGAAAAGCAGATGAGTGCTTTTGCAATAGGAGCTTTTGCATCATCTAAGACAGATATTGGCTTAAGCGATTCTGGAGGGAAGCAATATGATGCCCATAGTTTTGGGATTGCGCTTATGGAGATACCTATAGGCTATGCTTATAAGCTTGAAACTTCATTTGGGGATTTTAATTTTGGACTTGCTTTGAAATATATGCGTGCTGTGTTTGATGGTTCTTCGTATCAGGGGGATGTGCATGGAGGTATTGCAATTCAAATTCCTAATTTTTTAAATATGAGTCCTGCACAAAATTTTGGAATCGATTTGGGATTTTTGTATTCGATTGCTGATGTGCATATTGGATTGAGTGCTAAAAATATCAATCTCCCCACCTTCAAAACAGCTCATCGATCTTTGAGATTGGATCCTTCTTTGAGAATGGGGGTTTCTTATGAGTTTTTAAAGCACTATGTCGTCACTTTTGATGCAGATTTGTTGCCTCAATCATTCTCAAACTCTATCCTTAAAAGTCATCAGATTGCCTTTGGAATTATGGGAGATTATAGTTTTGTAGATTTCCGTGTTGGAGTGGGAATTGATGCATTGAATTTTGGAGATTCAAAAGTTGCATTAGGTTTTAATCTCTATGGAATCTTGGATATTGTGGGGGAAATGGGATTTAATTTTGCAAAAACAGGTGGATCTGAAATGGCATTGCCAACCAATTTTGGGATCAAAATTGGAAGCACATTTTCATTTTAATCTATAGGGCAACCTTGATGGATGAAGAAATCCATAACCGCCATCCGCACAAATACCCCATTTTGGACTTGCTCTAAAACCTTGCTTCTTGGATCATCAAGAACTTCATCAGAAATATCGATATTGCGATGAACTGGTCCAGGATGAAGAATGATCAAATCTCTGTCTTTAATTTGATTTTTTGTGATGCAAAAGTCTTGTGCGTAATCTTGCAAACTTCCATAGGTTTGAAGAGAGTGCCGTTCTGTTTGAGTTCTAAGGCTAATGAGGGCATCACATGTTTGAATCGCTTCACAAAGATGATGTGTATAGGGAAGGGGACTTGAGGGCAAAAAATGTGGAGGAGCGACAAGAAGGATTTCTGCCCCAAAGCGTGGAAGAAGAGAAATGTTACTATTAGCAACGCGTGAGTTTTTGATATCTCCAACAATGGCGATCTTTTTTCCCTCAAGCGATCCAAAGTGTTCTAAAAGTGTCATAAGATCTAAGAGTGCTTGAGTGGGGTGAGAATGTGCACCATCTCCTCCATTGATAATCGGACAGGAAACTTTGGGAGTAAGAAAATACCCAGCTCCTGCTTTGCTGTGGCGGATTACAATCGCGTGAGGATTCATAGCATTGAGATTAGCCGCTGTATCTCGCAGTGTTTCTCCTTTGGAAGTGGAGCTTCTAGAGATATCAAGTCTAATAACTTCTCCACCCAAGTTTTTTATAGCCATCTCGAAGCTACTAAGTGTGCGCGTAGAGTTCTCAAAAAAAGTTGTGATTACTTTTTTGTCTTGCAGTGTTTTGCTGATTTGCCCCTTTTTGTATTGTTTGGCTTTTTGGAGAATATGTAGGATTTCAGTATTGCTTAAATCGTTGATATGGATAAGATGACGCATAAAAACTCCTTTTAAGTTAAAAGTGATTCTAGCAGGCTTCAGAAATTTAGGCTATGTTAAAATACAACTTTTGAGGTGATTTGTGAAGCATTGTGTTGGAATCTTTTTTATTTTTTTTCTTATGGGGTGCAGTAATTTAAGCAATCCAAGATTTTCTGAAGGATTTTATGAGGAAAAACGCCTGCAGTTGACAAGAAAAGCGGATTTGATTGAGAATGGAAGAGCTTTGCTTGTAGCCTTTGTAACCTATTTGAGTGATTTGGAGAGTGGAAAATATCCCAAAAATGAAGTTTTTCTTATAGAGGTTGCTTTTGAAAGCGACAAAATTAAGCCAAAAGATATAAGCTTTTCTCTTTTGGGAAAAAAGCCCTTGAGTGTCAAAAAACTTTCCCCAAAAGAAGAACAAGCACTTAGGGTTTTTCGACATAGCCCTTGGAATCAGGTTTTTCTTGTTTCTTTTGATGCGGTATCCCCTGTGGATATTACCAATGTTGTTTTAAAGATGCATATACGCAAAACTCAGGAATTGGTTTTTGATTATAGTTATGTTGTGGAAAATGTGCTGTGAGGCTTGATCGTTATTTGTATGAAAAGAAGATAGCCCAAAGTCGACAGAAAGCTCAAGAGCTTATTGCAAGTGGTCGAGTTTGGATTGAGGGCAAGCAGATTTTGAAAAGTTCGTTTGATGTTGGTATGGAAGCCTGCATTGAGCTTAGGGATGGTAGGCAATGGGTTGCAAGATCTGGAGACAAACTTTGGGGATTTTTGCAATCACAGCAGATTAATGTAGAAGGAAAATGTGCTTTAGATATTGGATCAAGTACTGGAGGATTTAGTGAGGTTTTGTTGAATCTGGGGATTGCTTCTGTTGTATGTGTAGATGTGGGAAGCCATCAATTGCACCCAACAATTAGAGCAAACCCTAGAGTAACAATCTTTGAAAATCAAGATATTCGTGATTTTGTTCATCAGCCTTTTGACCTTGTTGTGTGTGATGTGAGCTTTATCTCTCTTGATTTGATTTTGCATAAAGTCTATGAGCTGACACATAAAGAGTGCATTTTGTTATTCAAACCCCAGTATGAAGTTGGGAAGATGGCCAAGAGAAACAAAAGAGGTGTGATTGTGGATCAAGAGCATATCAAAACAAGATTAGATGAGTTTTTAAACTTTGCTCATAAGATCGGATTTGCGATTGAGTGTGTTCAAAAAAGTGTTCTTAAAGGAAAAAATGGAAATGAAGAGTATTTCATCTATCTCTCCAAGTGAGATAACAAGTCTTTGTATAGGGAAATTTGATGGAGTGCATATTGCCCATCAAATGCTTTTAAAGCAAAATGACAGAAATGGGGGAGTTTTGAAGATTGTGATGGATGTTCCGCCATTTTTGACTCCTTGCCAAGAAGACTATATTTCTTGTCCTATTTTTCGGATAGATCTTAAAGAGATCAAAGAGATGGGGGCAAGTGATTTTTCTCTTTTTTTAAAACAGAGATTCCCAAAGCTTGCAAAGATTATTGTGGGATATGATTTTCGGTTTGGGAAAAATCGTTCTTATGGAATTGATGATTTGAGAGCATTTTTTGAAGTCTGTGTTGTGGATGAAGTGAAAGTAGGAGGTGTTTCTGTGCATAAGCAAAAGATCATCTCGCATCTTTTAGCTGGAGAGATATTAGAAGCAAATGCTATGCTTGGCAGGCGATATGAAATCAAGGGCCATATTATTAGAGGGCAGGGAATTGGGAGTAAAGAATGTGTGCCCACTCTTAATCTTGAAGTGCGAGATTATGCCCTGCCCAAAAGTGGAGTTTATGCGACTTTGAGTGAGGTGGATGGCGTTGTTTATAAGAGTGTAAGCTTTTTGGGTCATCGTTTGAGTAGCGATGGTCAATATGCGATTGAAACACATTTGCTGGATGCTTGCATTGTGCCTAAAGTGCAAGAAGTCAGAATCTCTTTTGTTGATTTTATAAGAGAGAATAAACGCTTTGAGGCACTTGAGTTGCTTAAAGAGCAAATTCAGCGAGATATTGAACAATCTCGCTTGCTTTTATCAAGATTCTAAAAAGTCTTTTATTTTTTCAATTCCTTTTTGTAAGTTTTCTATAGAGGTGGCAAAGCTCATCCGCACATATCCTTCTGCTCCAAATGCAATCCCAGGCACAAGAGCAACGCCTTGTTCTTCAAGCAGAGCTTGAGAGAACTTCATACTATCCCCTTGGAATCTTGATGCGTGGTTAATGTTGATAAAGAGATAAAAAGCCCCATCTGGACAATTAAGAGATAAGGATGGAATAGAGGAGCAAAGTTTGTAGGCAAGATCACGTCTTTTGAGGAATTCTTCTTTCATCGCTTGAATTTCTTCTTCTAAAGAAAGAGCGACAATGGAGGCAATCTGAGTAAAGGAGTTGATATTGCTTGTGCTATTGCCTTGAAGATTGTCAATACAAGAAAGCAATGTAGAATCTTTGCACGCCAAATAGCCCATTCTCCATCCAGTCATTGCCGTAGATTTGCTAAGTCCATTGATGGTGATTGTGCGTTCTAAAAGATCGCTAGAAAGCGAGGCAAGAGAGATGAAATGATTGCTATAAGTTAGTTTTTCATAAATTTCATCGCTAATGACCCAAATATCACTCCCTTCAAGAACTTTTCCTAAGGCTTGAAATTCTTCTTGTGTATAGAGCGATCCTGTGGGATTGCTAGGGGAGTTGAGGATCAAAAGCTTAGTGCGAGGGGTGATTGAAGCTTTGAGTTGTTGAGGAGTGATTTTGAAATTTTGATCTTGAGTGGTAGGAATAAAAACGGGAGTGGCTTGACAAAACTTGGCAATCTCAGGATAGCTCACCCAATAAGGTGCGGGGATAATGACCTCATCATGGGGATTGAGAATTGCACACATTGCATTAAACAAAGAGTGTTTGGCTCCATTGCTGATGATGATCTCTTTGGGAGAATATGAGAGTTGATTCTCTCTTAGAAGTTTTTGAGCTACAGCTTCTCTGAGCTCTGCAATTCCACTGACTGCAGTGTATTTGCTAAAGCCATTTTCAATCGCCTCAATGGCTTTGTTTTTGATAGGAGTGGGGGTGTCAAAATCAGGCTCTCCTGTGGAGAAATTAATAATCTCCTTCCCACTTTTGGCAAGACTTTGGGCTAAAGCACTAATAGCTAATGTATTAGATGGAGATAGAGCAAGGGCTCTTTGGGAGTATTGCATAGGATAATCCTTTGGGTGATTTTGTTTTGGATTTTATCGAAACTCGAAGTATTGAGAAATGCCTTGTGGGGAATTATGATGTCAAAATCTCATTCCTAGTCCCAACTCTCCATTGGCACTCCAAAAGTTTTTTGCTAAATCCGTATTGATTTTCAAAGAGGTGATGAATTGATGAAAAGTATATGAAAAACTTGCTCCCACTTTATATAAATCAGGCTGAAAACTATAGCGTTGTTGTAATGCAAGTTGAGGAAAGTCTTGAAAATAAGCTTGGTTTTTGAGGTGATTTCCTATGAGATGTCGCGTATAAAATCCAAAGATTCCAAACCTCAATGTGCGATTTTGATAACCAAGTTCTAGTCCCATCACAGCATCTAAGAGATTGAAATGAGCTTGCAAATAGGATTTGTTGAATGTTTGATTGCTTTTTGATTCTTCCCAATCTTTTTGATAAAGATAAAAATCTTGTAAAAAAACCATAGGGGAGATAAAAAATGAATCAAATGTATAGCTCTTTCCAACTCCTAAATGAGCTGATAATAAGAGATGATGATAATTTCCTTTTTTGTTATCTAAAAAAAGAATGCGATGTTGAAAGGTGTTGTAAATAAAGCCTGTTGTTATGCCTCCAAAGAGTTCAATGTGATTAAAATCATAACTTATGCTTGCTCCTCCAGAAATCATTTGTGAGTTGATTGTTGAGGGTTGATCTTGTGTATAAAGATTTGAAAAATGTCCAAAGGCAGAGAGCGTGAGTTTAGGAGAGAGTTTTGTTTTGCCTTGAGCAAGAAGAGAAGTGATATAAGATGAGTATTGCAAATCTTTGACATAGGAAAAGGCTGGAGTCAAATTCCACTGAGCTTCTTTGGAAGATTCTAAAAGAAGGGCAATGTTGCTAAGGGAAAAGCGAGCCTGTGTGCTTAAAATTTCTTTTGTGTTTTTAAGATACAAGTTTCCATCTAAGCCCTTTAGAGATTCTGCATATTGAGAATAGGGAGCAGTATCAATATGGGCAAAATAATTCTTATAAGATTGTGCTAGATTTGCATTTTGAACAATATCACGCAAGATTTGATCTAGGTTGCTCTCAATATCTTTGAGTGCATAAGCGTCCGATTTTCTTTGAATAAGGATATGTGAGGGGTCTTTAAGAATGAAATGGATAGATTGAGAGAGATTGGATTGGACAGAGATATTAGAAAAGTGTTTGATTTGTGTTTCTAGATTCGTTTCCAAGAGGATCGGGATAAGGTCACCTTCTGCATAGAAGCGATTTTTAAGGGGAGTATAGAGTAGAGATCCCCCATTGATTGTGTAATGCTTTGCTTTGAGTTTAGAGTGATCTGATGAGTGTATATTGTCTTTATCAATTGTTCCAAAGTGGATTTGGAGCGTTGCTTGTGGATTTTGTGTATAGCCTCCATCTATGCTCAGAGTGTCAAAGTCGTGATTGCCTGGACTTAAGATTCCATAATTGAAGATATCTTTTTTGATCGTCCCATTACCTTGCAGTGTGCCTTGTTTTTCAATATAAACTGGACCATATAAGATTCCTCCACTTAAATCAGATTTTTTATTGAGTGCAATTGTCCCTTCTTGTATTAGTGTTGCTCCCCGATAATGATTTTCTCCTGTAAGCTCTAGTGTTCCTTGACCTTGTTTGACTAACCCTACATTAAAATCTCTATTTGCTTGAGGAAGAGCGTTGAGCGCGTTTGGATGATGGTATTTTGAGTCCCATTTTCTTTGATCGATATTGTTAGAAAAAGTCGCACTATATCCTTGTGTATCAAAACTATAAAGAAGAGCCTGATCTCCTGTGGGGAGCGTATAAATATCTTCTTGATTTAATCGATTTGCATCTAAAAGTGCAATACCCTTTAGGGCATTTTCAATATCCAAAATCCCCTGTCCAAAGACCTCTTCTTTTGTGAGATTTTGAATGAGATTTGCAGTTCCCTCAAGAGGGCTTAGAAGGGCCTGATTGATCTCGTCGAAAGAATAGCCAGCATTGAGCAAATCATTTCTTGCTTGATTTATAGATGGAAGTGCTCCAGAGTGATTGATGTAGATAATTGTATATTTGGGGATCTTTTTGAGATATGTTTTTTTAAGAACAACTTGAGGGGAAATATAGTCTTTGTTTGCTGTGCTTAGAAGAATATCTGCAATTTGAGCGCCATTAAGAAAGGGAAATTTTTCCAAAATAAGAGCAGAAGCTCCACTCACCATAGGGGAAGAAAATGATGTTCCATCGCTCTTTCCGATTTCTCCTCCAACTTTTGCAACAGAGACATTGACACCAGGAGCTGAAAGTGCAAAGAGAGAGATTCCTTTAAATCCATTGCTAAACTCCGCCAAAGCTTTGCTTTGTAAAACGAGTTGCCCATTTTTATCTTTGCTAATGTATTTAGAATCAATTGCTCCAATTGCTAGCCACGCTCGAAGACTTTCATCATAGCGCGGAAGGGTCGCAGTGATAGATCCTGAGCTCATTGCACTATTGCCTGTACTAAATACGCTTAAAACTTTTTTCTCACGCGATAGTCTTGCAAGATCTTTGACATAAGGAAGTCTTTGAATGGTTTGCATAATTAGTCGAGGTTGATCTAGATTTTGATTTTGAATCAGAGTCCCATCAATTTCTTGAAGTCTCAAAACGGGATAGATTGGATATCCCCAACTATTATTAATGACTTTGATTTCTTTGTTTTGAAAATAGTTATAGGCTTCATATCCTTCATAGGGAAGGCCAAAAAATTTAGCATTGAAAGCTATTCCAAAGGGCTGATTCCCCATCTTTCCACCTACTGCGACACTTGCAACTTGAGTGCCATGTCTTAGATCAAGAGATGGCAATACTTGGATAAATTGGTTGCGAAGAAGAGGATGCTGGATATCAAATCCAGTATCAATAATCCCAATAGAAATATTTTTTCCAGTTATTCCTTGTTGCCAAGCACCTTTGACATTGATAAGTTCAAAATCTTCAAGGGCAAAAAGAAAGCTAGAAAGGGTGAGTGCAGGAAGCAAAAAAGAGGTTTTCATAAAAGTTTCCAGATGAGTAATTTTTTTGATTATATCTTTTTTTGAAAGAATGAAGAGGTTTTTAAAACTGAGTGTTGCGTGGGGAAATTTCAAGATTATAAAGGTCGCTGAAGTTTTCCTTTTTATATTCTTCGATTCCCACACGCCCAATCATGGCCGCATTATCTGAGCAGAATTCAAGAGGAGAGAGCAAAAGAGAAGTGTTGAACTTTTTGCATAAAGCTTGGAGTTTTTCTCTTAGATGAAGATTGGCACTTGCTCCGCCAACAATTGCAAAATGTCTGATTCCTTCCCCTTTATCGTGTTTAAATTGAAAATAGAGTTTGCATTTTTGCACAATATGTTCACAAGCACTTTTTTGAAACGCATAGGCAAGAGCATTAGCATCTAGATTTTCTCCTTGTTTTTCAATCTCTAGACGCACTGCATTTTTAAGTCCAGAGAAACTAAAAGCAAGTTCCTTGCTGTGCTGAAGAGGGATGGGAAGATGATAAAGTTCTTTTAAACATTGCTGTGCTAAATCTTGAATGATAGGACCCCCAGGATATCCAAAGCCTAGCATTTTCGCAGTCTTATCAAAACTTTCTCCAAAGCTGTCATCTTTGCTTTGGGCAACGATACAGATCTCTTCTTTCGTTGCTTCTAAAATCATCGTATGTCCTCCCGAAACAAGCAAGACGCTTAAGGGAAAAATACTTTTTTTTTGATTGATAAAAAGTGAATAAATATGACCTTTGAGATGATTGATGCTTAAAAGAGGGATATGAAGACTAATAGCTAGAGTTTTGGCCATCATTAGTCCCTCAATCAATGTCACGCTTAGGCCTGGCTCTGTTGTAACAGCAATTGCCTTGATAGGTGAAAAATCCCCATGAAGAAAGTTTTTTAGATTTTCTAAAATGAGAGGGAGTTTTTGTGCGTGCAAGCGCGAAGCGAGCTCTGGGACAATTCCTCCATAGGCACTATGAGCATCATCTTGGGAGATTTTTTGATGAAAAAGGAGCTTGCAATCTTTGATTGAAGTCAAGGCAAGAGAGCTATCATCGCAACTGCTTTCAATGCTCAGAATCAACACATATCCTTTGAAAGAAAATTTGTAAAATTCTATCAAAAAGTATTTGGTGACATAAGCAAAGGAGAGTGTAGATGAAGCGTATGCGAGCAGAGTGGGAGAAACAAAGAGCGATTTTGATGGCATTTCCTCATGCAAAGAGTGATTGGAATCTATCTTTAAAGGAAGCAAGAGAAAATTTTTTAGAGATTATTGAGACAATTTTAGGATTTGAAGATGTGGTGGTATGTGTTGATCCTAGTGATTTGGAAGGAATGGAAATTTTAAAGAGCTTTTTTTCGCATCAAATATTAGAGAAAAAATTAAGAATCTACTCTATTCCTTGTAACGACACTTGGGCTAGGGATTTTGGAGCCATCAATTTAGAAGAGGGGAATCAAAATGTCTTGCTTGATTTTATGTTTAATGGTTGGGGACTTAAATTTGCAAGCAATTGGGATAATCAAATCAATCAAACTCTACACATAAAGGGAGAATTTGGAAATGATGAACTAAGGAAAGTAGGGATGATTTTGGAGGGTGGAAGTCTTGAGAGTGATGGAGGAGGGGTGATTTTGACAAATACACAATGCCTTTTAGAAGGCAATCGCAATGCATGGTTATCTAAAGAAGAAATTGAGGCGCAACTAATGCAGAAATTGGGGGCTAAAAAAATTCTTTGGCTCAATCACGGTTATCTTGCAGGCGATGATACAGATAGTCATATCGATACTCTAGCAAGATTTATTTCTCCAACACAAATTGCCTATGTGGGTTGTGAAGATCAAAATGATGAGCATTATGAAGAGCTTTTAAAGATGGAGGAAGAACTTAAGGCTCTTAGAAATTTGAATGGAGATCCCTATGAGTTGATTAAGCTCCCTTTTGTTTCAGCTATTTTTGAAGAGGGTGAGAGGCTTCCTGCAACTTATGCAAATTTTTTATTTGTCAATGGCGGACTCTTGGTGCCAACTTATGGAGATAAAAATGATTCTTTGGCCTTGGAGATTTTACAGAATGCCTTACCTCACCTAAAAGTGATTGGAATCTCTTGTAAAACACTCATCAAGCAACATGGGAGCTTACATTGCATCACAATGCAACTCTATTAGAAAATCAAGTGATTGATTTTTCTCTTTTGAAATATGCCTATGCAATCAGTGGGGGGATTGGGAGCGGGAAAAGCACGACTTGTTTGATTTTGCAATCGTTGGGATATAAGGTTATTGATGCAGATAAGATTGCTCATCAAGTTTTGGAAGAAAAAACTCAAGAGCTAGTGAGAGAATTTGGTGAGATTATTTTAGAGGATGGCAAACTTTCAAGACAAAAGCTGGGGAAAATTGTTTTTGGCGATGCAGAAAAACTCAAAAGGCTTAATCAGATTCTTTCTAAAGCGATTCAGGAAAAGCTCTATCAGACTTGCATGGAGAAAGAAAAAGGTCAAAAAATTTATTTTGTAGAATTGGCATTGCTGTTTGAGCAAAGGGAGATTTATAGCTTTGCACATACTTTGCTTGTAGCTTGTTCTAGAGAAAAGCAGATTTGGCGCGTAATGCAAAGAAATCGCTTAACAAAAGAAGAAGTTGAGTTACGAATCCAAGCCCAAATGCCCTTGGAAGAAAAAATCAAAATGGCAGACCATATCATATGGAATGAAGAAGGAGAGCAGGAGCTCAAAGAAGAAATTTTGAGATTGCTAAATCTTCTCAAGCAATAACTCTTTTTCTATGGATCTGGACACAGGAGTGTGGGGAAAACGATAAAGGGGATTTGCTTAGGAGTCTTGGAGACTTTTGAGTAAAATTTGATTTTTTGGAAGCCTTATTTGCATAAAGGAGTTATTTTGAGCTTTTTGGATCGTTATTTTGGTATCACTCAAAGTGGTAGTAATGTAAAAACGGAGTTGATTGCAGGCTTTACAACTTTTATTGCCATGCTTTATATTGTTCCTGTTAGTTCATCAATTCTTTCTGATTCGGGAATGCCAAAGGGGGCATTGATCACAGCAGTTACATTAGCCACAGTTGTAGCAACTTTGCTTAGTGGGATTTGGGCTAAGGTCCCTGTAGCAATGAGTGTTGGCATGGGATTAAATGCTTATTTTTCTTATGGAATGGTTCAGGGGATGGGACTTTCTTGGGAAAAAGCTTTAGGCATTGTATTTCTTTCTGGAATCATTTTTTTGCTTGTATCGCTGACCAAAATTCGCACGTGGTTAATCAATAGCATTCCTCGCGGTTTAAGATTCGCGCTTGCTGGAGGATTGGGGGCCTTTATCTGTGCTATTGGTCTAAAATCACTAGGGATTATTGCAATTTCTCCTATCGGCTTACCTGAACTTGGAAGTCTCAATACTCCTCAAGCTTGGATTGGGATTTTGGGTGTGGGGATGATTTTGTGGATGAGTGTTAAAAAAATTCATGCCTCTTTTATTCTTGGAATCCTGTGCTGCTCTCTTATTGCATGGTTTTTTGGGCTTGCTCCATTGCCTCAAGAAGTGTTTTCAATGCCTGATTCAATTGCCCCTATTGCATTGAAGTTTGATGTTGTTGGGGTTTTGACTCTTGCATTGATTCCGACAATTGTTTCTCTTCTTGTGCTTGATTTGTTTGATTCTCTTGGGACATTAGCTGGAGTGGGAGCTAAGATTGGATTGTTCCAAAACAAAGACAATCAAGGCGATAAGCTTTTGGAAAAAACACTTGAGGCTGATGCTGCTGCGACTGTCATTGGTGCAAGTCTTGGGGTGAGTACGACAACGAGCTTTTTAGAAAGTGCAAGTGGTGTGAGTGCTGGTGGACGAACAGGATTGACTTCAATATTTTGTGCTTTATTTTTTGCTTTAAGTTTATTTTTGTTTCCCATTTTTGCTTCTATTCCTTCTTTTGCAATTTATCCAACGCTGATTGTTGTGGGTGCGATGATGTTTTTGGAAGTCAAAAATATTGATTTTTCAGATCTCCCTATTGGAATTTCCGCATTTTTTGCTATTGTCCTGATGCCTTTGACTTATTCGATTGCCAATGGTTTGGCAGGAGGATTTTTGGTTTATATCCTTTCTTGCCTAGCATTAAAACAATATCAAAGAATCAATTTGGGAGTTATTGTGCTTGGAATCTTAAGTATTTTGCCTATTATTGTGCATGGAGTATTTTTAAAGGGTTAATTTATGGAAGCAAAATTAATGGCTTTGGCGATTGAAACCTACAAGATTACCTTAATGATTTCATTGCCTATGCTTTTGGCAGGGTTGATTGTAGGGCTTTTGGTGAGTATTTTTCAAGCAACAACCCAAATTAATGAAATGACTTTGACTTTTGTGCCCAAAATCTTGGCTGTTATTGTTGTTTTGATTCTGACTTTACCTTGGATGTTGCATGTTGTGCTTGACTATACTAAGAGCATTTTTGATTTAATCCCTAGTTTTCCTTTTTAATTATGCAAAAAGTGATTGATTTTTCAAAACATACAAGCTTAAAGATTGGTGGGGAGCATTGCGTTCGCATTCTTGAAGAAGTTGGCAAAGATTTTGATGAGAGATTGATAGGAGGGGGAAATAATATTTTGCTTTCTCCAGACGCCAAGTCATTGTGTATGCTTGGAAAGCAATTTGATTATATTAAAGATCAAGGTGATTGGATTGAAATTGGGGGTGCTACAAGTAGTGGGAAAATTTATAGCTTTTTTAAGAAAAATAATTTATGGGGAGTGGAATTTCTGCGAGGACTTCCAGGAAAACTTGGTGGACTTGTCAGAATGAATGCGGGTATGAAGAGCTATGAGATGAAAGATGCTTTATCTAGTGTATATGTTGATGGTGTATGGAAGAGTATCGATCAATTTGATTTTAAATATCGTCAAAGCGGAATAGATGGAGTGATCTATGGAGCAAGGTTTAAAAAAATCACGGGTTTTAGATATGAGCTTATAGAGAGCTTTGAAAATATGCGTCAAACACATCCACATTTGCCAAGTTGTGGGAGTTGCTTTAAAAACCCTCATGGGGATTATGCGGGAAGGCTTTTGGAGAGTGTAGGACTTAAGGGTTACTCTTTGGGGGGAGTAGGGTTTAGTCAAAGTCATGCAAATTTTTTGGTCAATTTGGGAAATGGAAAGTTTGATGAGGCAATGAAACTTATCTCTTTGGCTCAAAAGCGCGTATGGGAAGAGCACGGAATCTTTTTGGAGTGCGAAGTTATCATTTTGAAATAAGAAGAATGATTTAAAAATAACATTTTGTTTATTTTAATTTGCTTTGATAATACAATCATTATTAAATGATAATTATTATCAAAGGGAAAAAAATGAAAAAACTCACAAATGATTTTGGAAATATTGTTGCTGACAATCAAAATTCACTGACTGCTGGTCCCCAAGGTCCACTTTTAATTCAAGATTATATTTTATTGGAAAAATTGGCTCATCAAAATAGGGAAAGAATTCCTGAAAGAACTGTCCATGCAAAAGGTAGCGGTGCATATGGTGAGCTTAGAATTACTGCAGACATTTCAAAATACACCAAAGCAAAAGTTTTACAAAAAGGGGAAGTTACACCTCTTTTTTTGCGGTTTTCTACTGTTGCTGGAGAAATAGGGGCTGCTGATGCGGAAAGAGATTTGAGAGGCTTTGCGATCAAGTTTTATACAAAAGAGGGCAATTGGGATATTGTAGGAAACAACACCCCTGTTTTCTTTGTGCGAGACCCTTATAAGTTTCCTGATTTTATCCACACTCAAAAGCGTGATCCAAAGACAAATTTAAGAAGTGCGAATGCGGCATGGGATTTTTGGACATTGTGTCCAGAGAGTTTACATCAAGTAATGATTTTAATGAGTGATCGTGGAATTCCTGCAAGTTATCGCCATATGCATGGATTTGGAAGTCATACTTATAGCTTGATCAATAACGAAAATCAAAGATTCTGGGTGAAGTTTCATTTTAAAACTCAACAAGGTATTAAAAATCTTACAAATGCTCAAGCAGAATCTTTGATTGCCAAAGATAGAGAAAGTCATCAAAGAGATTTGTATGAAAGTATTCAAAAAGGAGAGTTCCCAAAATGGACTTTCCAAATTCAGATTCTTGCTGAAGATGAGGCGGAAAAACTGGGATTTAACCCATTTGATTTGACAAAAGTTTGGCCACATCATCTTGTTCCATTGATTGAGATAGGGGAAATTATTCTTAATAAAAATGTAGAAAACTATTTTAATGAAGTAGAACAGTCGGCATTTAGTCCAAGCAATATTGTTCCTGGGATTAGCTTTAGTCCAGACAAAATGTTGCAAGCAAGGATTTTTAGCTATCCTGATGCACATCGATATAGAATCGGAACAAATTATCACCTCTTGCCAATTAATCGTGCTAAATCTGAAGTTAATACCTACAATGTGGCTGGCAGTATGAATTTTGATACTTATCGTAATGCCCAAGCATATTATGAACCTAATAGCTATAGCGATTCTCCAAAAGAGCACAAAGAATATTTGGAACCGGATTTAAAAATTGGAGAAAAAGCTCAGCGCTACGCTCCTTTAGATGAAGACTATTATTCTCAGCCAAAAGCATTGTTTGATCTTATGAATGCTCAGCAAAAAGATCAGTTGTTTGAAAATGTAGCAGCCTCTATGGATGGAGTAGATTCTATAGTCATTCAAAGGGCTCTCCATCACTTTGAAAAGATTTCTCCTTGTTATGCTGATGGGGTAAAAAAAGCACTTGAGAGACTAAAGCATGCAGATTGATCTTACTCCAGATGAAGAAAAAAGATTTCATGAGCTTTGTTTGATGGCATTTGATTATGCGAGAAAAGATGAAGATCAGAATCTGAAAATTATGCTTGATGCAGGTTTAAATGTTGATCTTAAAACTCACAAAGGCGATACTCTCTTGATGCTAGCTAGCTATCACAATTCATTAAGGAGTGCTAGATTATTGTTAGAAAGAGGCGCCTGCGTGGATTGTCCTAATCATCGAGGACAAACTCCTCTTGCAGGAGTTTGCTTTAAGGGTTATTTTGAGATGGCAAAACTTCTCATTTCTTATGGAGCTAATATTGATCAAAATAATGGCATGGGGATGACACCCTATGCTTTTGCTGTGATGTTTGGACATGAAGAATTGGCAAAATTCTTATATTCTCATTCTCATCCAAGCTTGCTTAAAGAAAAAGCCTTAAAGATTCTTTTGGGTTTAAAAAGGATATTTGTAGCTAGCAAAAAAGGATTATAGATACGGAATAGAAGGAAGAATGGATTTTAAAAGTGCCATTGTTTGATCAAGAATCTCTTCCTCTTCTTTTGGAGTAATCTGATCCTTGGGACTTTTGATAAAAACATAGCGCTTATCTTTTGTTTCCCATTGAGGAATGTGCGTTTTGGGATAAAGTCCAATTGTGGGAATGGATAGGTTTGAAGCAAGATGAATAATTCCTGTGCTTGGGGAAATAACGCAAGTAGTGTGAAAGATAAGCTCAGCAAGATTTAAAATATCCTCATCATTTTCAAAAATGATAAGCGAATGGAGTTTTGTGTGTTGTTGAAAATGCTTCAATGCCTCATCAAATTCTTGTGTGACTTTGGAATATGTAACTATAAGCGGAATACAAGATGGAAGAGTGGAAACATAATGGGCAAGTTTTAAATATGCTTCTATGGAAAGATTATGTGAAGAAGTGATGGCAAAGGGGTTGATAAGGATAAGATGATCTCCTTCTTTCACGCTTTTTTGAAGAAAATTTGAGATTTTGTTTTGATGTGTGATTGAAGTGCAGATTTTGGCTTGAGATAAAACGATTTTTGAAATATGTGAATCAAAAAGCTTTGGATTGATAAGACGCACAAGAAATAGTGGCTTCTCTCGCATTGAGGCATTGCGATATCTGAGAAATGAAAAAATGGAAGGAGTTTTGCATTTTTTAGAAAGTAGGGCCGGAATTTTTGTGGGAGTTAAGATTTTGAGAACATTGCTTTGAAGCAAGGGAGTGAGGTAAATCTTGGTGCATTTGGGCAATATAATATAGTCGAGATTGCAAGAATTGATGAGATCAAGATGAGATCGAATGTCATTTTGGATGTCATATACTTCATCGACAAAATCACAGTGAGCTAAGAGATTTTTAAATAATGCATTGCCAAAGACAAATAACTCACAATGATAAATCATCTTGAGTGCATACAGAGATTCAAAAGTGAGGATATTGTCCCCAAGTCCATGAAAATATATAAAGCCGATTTTGAGTGTTTTAGTCATATTTGAATTCCGAAAGATTTGAGATTGTTTGACAAAGTTTTTGAAAATGTTTGCATTTTGATCGTATGTTTTCTATTCCAATCGACTTGGCGATCTTTGCACCATGAAAAACTTTTTTGTAATTCAAAATTGATTCTAAGCGATGAGATGGGCTAGTTTCTTTGGAGTTATTGATTAGTTCTGGATTTTCAAACTCTTTGGTGATTGCCTGAAGAGCTTCTTTGAGTTTGATATTGTCGATCCACTCCGCATCTCCTAAAACAATTTTGTCAATATCGCTAAATAGTAGGCTTTCAAACTCGTGGGGTTGTATATGTGGAAAGAATCGTTTGGTGTATGTCAAGTCCTCTTCCAAGCTTTGAGAAATATCCCCCAGAAAGGCTTCTTCTAGATGAGTGATTTTTGCATATAGATCGTTTTTACTTTGAGCTTCATTAAAGGAGGGAAAATCATTGTTTAAAGCATAGTAATCAAAAAATGTAGTCACAAATGCTGTTTTATCTTCCCTTAGTTTGCTTAAAATAAAGTTTTTTACTCTTTCATAGGTAAGTCCACCACCCTTATGTCCTTTGGAGGTGGAAATCAGTAATGGGGTAAGATAAAGAAAGAGTGGATGGAAAAATGGAGCCAATGCATCTTTGACAAATTTTTCCTCTGTTTGACCCTCGCAGACGATAAATATTCTTGTCACTATGGTCGTCCTCCGATAAGATTGCTTTTCCAAATTTCACCCAGAGAATAATCTTCTAGCCAAATTTGTAGCTCTGCATTATTTAATCTTCTAAAAATGGAAGATTGATCTTGGTTTCTATCGACAACAATGATATTTTCAGGTTCAAAGAGATTGATAAGTTCGACAGATTGTGAGGAGATGATGAGTTGTTTTTTTTGTGAGGCTCGTTTGATGATTTCACTGAGAAGATTGATTGCATAAGGATGCAGTCCAAGCTCTGGTTCATCAATAATGATTGTTTCTGGCATAAGTTCAAAAGGTTGAAGCAAAAGCGTTGCAAGGCAGATAAAACGCAAGGTTCCATCAGAGAGCATATGTGCTTTGAAAGGTGTGTCTGGATCAGATTGTTCAAACCACTCTAGTTGAATAACTTCAGAATCCCTAAAAACAAATCCTCCAAAGAATGGAGCAACAGATTGGATTGCTTCTATGATTTGGTTGTAATGGCTTTGATAATCATTGTATAGACGCTTAAGATAAGCACAGAGATTTTGAGCATCAGATTTCAAAACCAAATCATCAATGCTGGAGCATGTTGCTTTAATTGGTGAAGTCTCTCCCGTATCGTGAAAATGATAGAGTTTCCATTCTTTGATTCCCTTTTGACAATAGTGTGCAACTAGAGTGGATGAAGAAAGATTTTGAGCATCTCGCAGATTGCTTTCAAATATAGAATCGCCGATGGGATATGAATGTTTGTAACCTGGCGGACAATAATGTAGAGACTCATGTTTTATGAGTAGCTGATTTTCTTGTGTAGGAATGAGTGTGATATCATAAGCATTTTCTCCAAAAACAAATTCCAAATAGATTTCCTGCGTTTGTTTGCGTCCAAAATGAAGAAAGCTATCCATTCCCTTATCTGCGACATGAGCTTGAAGTTGGCGATTGTGAATGAGATTAAGAAACTTAAAGATGGAAATAAAATTACTTTTTCCCACACCATTTGCTCCAATAAGAATATTGAGATGACCAAGTGGGAAATTTTCTAGTGACTTGATAGATTTATACCCTTGAATTGTGATTTGATTTAGCATATCAGTTCCTTGTTTGCCAAGAGCCATAGATCTTGTATTTGTAGGTTGTTAGCCCCTCAAGTCCTACAGGACCTCTAGCGTGGAGTTTGTTAGTAGAGATTCCAATTTCAGCCCCAAAGCCAAACTCCCCTCCATCACTAAAGCGAGTTGAAGCATTGACATAGACACACGCTGCATCAATACTATCAAGAAATGTTTCAGCACTTTCTTTTGATTGAGTGACAATCGCTTCTGAATGCTTAGAGCCATAAGTATTGATATGCAAAATTGCTTCTTCTAGGCTTGAAACAATTGCAATATTTAAAACATTATCCCCATATTCTGTATAAAAATCTTCTTCTGTAAGTAATTCAAGAGGAATTTTGAGAATCTCTTGTATTTTTTGATCAGCTTTAAGTATTGTGTTTTTTTGCACAAAGGCTTGATGGAGTGGAGGCAAGATTGTTGGAGCAATGTCGCGATGAATAAGAAGTGTTTCGATGGAGTTGCATGTAGAGGGGCGTTGGGTTTTGGCATTGATTGCGATTTGAATACTTTTTTCAATCGGTGCATCTTTGTGAATATAAAGATGGCACACTCCCTTGTCGTGTTTGAGGATGGGGATTGTTGCGTGTTGAGTGACAAATTTAATCAATCCCTCTCCTCCTCTAGGAATCAACAAATCAATCCATTGATCTTGCTTAATCATTTGCAAGACGCCCTCATGCGTATCATCTACCAACATGCTAATGCATTCTTTGGGAAGCTGATGAGAGAGTAGAACTTCTTGCAGGATTTCTAAAATGGCTTGATTGGAGTTTTTTGCCTCCTTTCCTCCCTTTAGAACGCACGCATTTCCACTTTTGAAGCAAAGGCAAGCACTATCACTTGTCACATTTGGACGCGATTCATAAATGATCCCAATCACGCCAATTGGGACGCTGACTTTATGAATTTCTAAGCCATTGTCTTTCTTCCAATTTGCAAGTTTTTGGTTAAGCGGATCGGGCAGTAGGGCGATTTGTTCGATGCTGTATGCCATTGAATGAATTTTTTTTTCATCAAGCTTTAATCTCTCAAGCATAGCGTAGCTTAAAGAGTTTTTTGCATTTTGAAGATCCAAAAGATTGGCTTGAAGAATTTTAGAGCTTTGCTCTTGAATGGCGCAAGACATCTGGAGCAGAATCTGCACTTTGAGTGAATGGGGAATTTTTTCTAAGATTTTTTGTGCTTGATGAGTCTTTTGAAGTTGAGTTTGTAGATTTTGCATTTATTCTTGTCTTTGCTTGGCCATTGCTTCAACTTCAGCAACAAAGGCATCTAAAATTTGATCCTCTTTGAGCTTGCAAAGAATTTTTCCTTCTTTGATAATAAGTCCATCACGATGCCCAAAAGCTATAGCAAGATCTGCATGTTTTGCTTCCCCCAACGCATTCACTGCACATCCCATTACACTAATTTGAAGAGGAGTTTTAATGTGTGCAATACGCTTCTGCACTTCTTTAACAGCACTCACCAAATCAGCTTCAATTCTTCCACAGGTTGGGCAAGAGATGATTGTGATTCCTTCTTTGAGACGACCACTATATCGCAAGATATTACGCGCAACATTAACCTCTTCTTCAAGTTCTCCTGTGATTGAGACGCGCATTGTATCCCCAATGCCCTCAAGCAAAAGATTTCCAAGTGCCATAGCACTTTTGATCATTGAATGCTCCAAAGTCCCAGCTTCTGTTACACCTAGATGAAAAGGATAGGGGAGGTCTTTTTGGGCAAGCAGACGATAGGCTTCAATTGTTCTTATAACATCGCTTGCTTTAAGCGAAATTTTCATTTCTTCAAATCCAAAATCTTCCAAAAGTTTAATGTTATATAGTGCAGATTCCACCATTCCTTTGGGAGTTGCTCCATATTTTTCATCAAATTGTTTTTCAAGACTTCCAGCATTGACGCCAATACGTATAGGAATCTTTCTTTCTTGACAGGCTTGCACAACTGCTTTGATGCGTTCTTTGCTTCCAATATTTCCAGGATTGATCCGAATCGCATCAACGCTTTCTGCAGCAATCAATGCAAGCTTATAGCGAAAATGAATATCAGCAACCAAAGGGAGAGGAGAAAGAGATTTAAGCTCTTTTAGGGCTTGTGCATCTTTTTCATCACTTACTGCAACGCGCACAATTTGACATCCAGCAAGTGCCAAACGATTGATTTGATCAATCGTAGAGTGAATATCGCAAGTTTTGCTGAAAGTCATACTTTGGATTGCGATTGGATGATCTCCCCCAATAGGAACATTGCCAACATGGATTGTTTTTGTTTTGCGTCGATTCATTGCTTTGCTACCACTACTTTCTAGAATCAAATCTTTTTTGCTCGATTCTAACATATCACACGATAAGATTTTAAATTCGAGATTTTAAAATTAGCCATACATAAAGAATTTAAGGAAATAAAGTGAGAATTTTGGTTAGTGCCTTAGAAGCAAGCTCAAACTTACATTTATCTGAACTAAGAAAACATCTTTGTGGAGTTGAATGGATAGGGATTTATGAGTTTGAAGATTCTCAAGGACTTTATACTCCAAAAGACTTTTCTGTGATGGGGTTTTATGATGTGCTTAAAAAAATCTTTTTTTTCAAGAGGGTAATGAAAGAAATGCTTATTCTTGCAGAAAAGGCAGATCAAGTGCTTTTGCTTGATTCTTCAAGTTTTCATATCCCTCTTGCCAAGGCGATTAAAAAGCGTTTTCCAAATAAAAAAATCTCATATTATATTTTGCCTCAAGTATGGGCATGGAAGCCTTGGCGCATTGAAACCCTCAAGTGCTATTTTGATTATTTATATGGAATTTTACCTTTTGAGATTTCTTTATATGAGGGTAGGGCAACTTATATTGGACATCCATTGTTAGATGAAATTATCAAACAAAAGCAAAATTTATCTAGGGATGGAAGTATTGTGTTTATGCCTGGAAGCAGAAGAGGAGAGATAAAACGCATCTTTCCTATTTTTTGTGAGCTCTTAAAGTATTTTAAAAACGAAAAATGTGTTCTTGTTATCCCTTCTTTTTATGCTCAAAGTAATTTGGAGGAAATTTATGGGGAAGAAATACATCGCTTTGAAATATGTTTTGATGCTCAAGAAGCTTTATATGAATCAAAATTTGCCTTTATTTGTAGTGGAACAGCAACCCTTCAGGCTGCACTTATCGGAACACCATTTGTACTTTGCTATAAAGCCAAAAAAATTGATGAGTGGATTGTGCGAAGTTTGATACGATTATCCCATATTGGACTTGCCAATATCTTATCTCTTAAAAGCGGGGGAGGAGAAATGCATCCTGAGCTTATACAAAAAGATTGCAATGCCAAGCAGCTCTTTTGGGCTTACCAAAATATGGATTTTGAACAATTCTTTTTAAAATCTCAAGAATTAAAAAAATATCTTCAATTTGGAAGCAGTGAAAATCTCGCACGGGCATTAATGAAATAGTTTTTTGATATGATTAGAGTTTTTATCCCCTAGAATTAAGGTTTTATTAATGAACAAAGAACCAATGACTCATTATGGTTATGAGCTTTTATGCGAAGAGTTAAAACAACTCAAAGAAGTTGAGCGTCCAAATATTGTTAAAGAGATCGATATTGCTCGTTCATACGGAGATTTGAAAGAAAATGCCGAATATCATGCGGCAAAAGATAAGCAATTATTTATCGAGGCAAGAATTGCAGAATTGGGTGAAATGCTTGCCAATGCTCAAGTGATCGATCCTAGCACATTGCCACATTCTAAAGTGAGTTTTGGAAGCACGGTTAAGATCTTAAATCTTGAGACAGACAAAGAAGTGGTTTATACAATAGTGGGAGGGATTGAGAGTGATCCTGCTCAAGGATTAATATCGTTTGGGTCCCCTATTGCTAGGAGTTTGTTAGGAAAAGAGGAGGGAGATGAAGTGACAATTCGTCTTCCAAGTGGAGAAAGTGATTTTGAAATTTTAGAGGTGGGGTATAAACCCATCGAATTTAGGAAATAATCAATGCAAATCAAAATTAAAAAACTTCATCCAAATGCAACAATACCTCGATACCAAACTCAAGGATCTGCTGGGTTTGATTTGCATAGTATTGAAGATATTTGTCTTGGAGCTGGAGAGCGTATTTTGGTTAAGACAGGGCTTGCATTTGAGATTCCTGATGGATTTGAAATGCAGATACGCCCAAGAAGCGGGTTGGCACTTAAATTAGGTATTAGTGTTTTAAATTCGCCAGGGACAATAGATAGTGACTATCGAGGGGAAGTTGGAATTATCTTAATTAATCATTCTAAAGATGATTTTAAAATCTCTTGTGGTGAGCGAATTGCCCAAGGTGTCATAACGCAAATTTTCCAAGCCGACTTCTTGCTCAGTGATGATCTTTCTTCTACAGAAAGAGGCGAGGGTGGGTTTGGAAGTAGTGGAATTTAAAAAGGATAAGAGCAATGAGTTTAAAAGAAGATTTTAGGCAAGCAAAAGAAGAATTAAGCAATGATGAAAAAATGCTTGAGAGTGCGTTCAAAATTGAAGCATTTGTTAAAAAAAATAAAAAAATATTATTAGGACTATTGGCTCTAGGGGCGATCTGTTTTGGAGGATATCAACTTAAAACATATTTAGATGAAAGGCGTGCTTTAAAAATTACAAAGATTTTTTCTGAAATCCAACAAAATGGGCAAAGCGAAGAGTTGATGCAAAAACTCAAAAAAGAAGGAGGAGAGCTTTATGAGTTTATGCAACTCTCTCGCGCAATTGAGGAGGGAAATCAAGAATTATTAGAACAAATGCAACACGCATCAAATCCTTTTGTTTCTAAATATGCTTGCTATGAGCTTGCTTCACTGACTCAAACTTTTGATTCACAAAAGGATTATGGAGCTTTTAAGGATTTGGTTCTTTTACAAGAGGGCTACTTAATGATTTCTAAAAAAGATTTTCAAAAAGCATCAAAATTCCTCAATGAAGTCGCACTTACCTCAGAATTTAAAGATTGGGCTTTAAGGATCGGACATTATGGAATCGCTCATTAGATTTATCTTGATGCTTGGAATAGGGGGTTTTTTATTTTGGGGATGTGCATCAAAAGAATATTTTAAGCCCTTGGAAGTTGCAGGCAAAAAAAAGATGAGTGGGGATCTACCTTCAAAAATGATTGATACCTCAAAGTATGGAGCAACCCTTAAGGACAAAAAAGTCCTAACGCAAGAAGGTCTAGATTTTACATTAAAAAAAGATGAAGAGTTTCTGACACAAACCCAAGGTTTTTATCTTGTCACAAAACATTGCAATACGCTTTTAATTTATGCAAATGACAAGAGTTTGAAGTCTTCTTTAGAGATTCCATCATGCCCAGTTAGTGCAACAATCAAGGGGAATCAAGTTGCACTCATAGGAAATGATAATACAGCATATGTCTATGATTTTTTAACTCAAAAAGAGTTATTTATCAAGAAATCCAATGCCGCTTTAGCTGTAAATTCCCTTTTGCAAGCCCCTATTTTTTTTGAAAATTATATTTTTTTCCCAACTTTAGATGGAAGTGTAGTTGTCGTCAATGGAAAAACTTTTGAAGTTGAAAAGAGTATGATTGTCGATTCTGCACCTTTTTTCAATAATGTGATTTTTTTGCATGTTGATAAAAATTTAGTTTTGGCTTCTACAGCTAAGCGAATCTTGAGCGTTTATGGAGGGAACACCTTTATGCTTGAAGAAGAGGTTCGCGATATTCAAGTTCAAAACAATAAAATCTATATCTCAACTCTTGATGGGCAAATTAAAGAGCTAGATTTCACACTCAAGACCTTAAGAAGTCTTAAATTTCAATTTGCATCCATTCCTGTTTTAAGTTTTTCGGGAAATAAAATTTATGCCATTGAAGATGGATCAGGTTTTTTAATCGAAATTGATCTTTCTAGCTTTACTCCAGAGATTTATAAACTCAGCATTTCTCGTGGAAAAAATGTTTTCTTGCAAAAAAATAGAATTTATTACGAAGACCAGTACTTGGAGTTTTGAGCTGTGATGTTTTGTGATATTGGAAATACATATTTTCATTTTTATCACAAGGGTTGTATGTGGAAAGAGAAACCAAAAAATCTCTCAAAAAAAGAGGGGGAGATTTTTTACATTAGCGTTAATCCTGAGTATGAAAAAAAGTTGCTTACACTTCATTCTTCTTGTATTGATTTAGCTCCGTTTTTTACTCTTGATACGGGATATATTGGGCTTGGTATTGATAGGATTGCAGTATGTGAAGCAATACAGGAGGGCGTGATTGTTGATGCTGGAAGTGCAATTACGATTGATGTGATGCAGGGAGGAATGCACCTAGGTGGTTATATTCTCCCAGGAATTGCAAGCTTCATTGAGATGTATGGCAAAATTTCTCCTGCTTTAAAAGTTATGCCTGATTTATCTGTAGAGTTTGATTTATTGCCTCAAAACACAAAAGAAGCTCTAGGTTATGGAATCTTAAAAAGTATTATTGGAATGATTAAAGAGGTTTCTGGAGGTAAAAAAATTTATTTTTGTGGGGGGGATGGGAAATTTTTTTCTAAATTTTTTGACGATTCTGTTTATGATGATACCTTGATCTTTAAGGGAATGCAAAAAGCATATGAAAATTATCAATGTGCATACGGGAAAAATAGATGAGATTTATTGTTTTTCTTTTGCTTGTTTCTTTCTCATTGCTTTTTGGAAATTGGGTCATGTTTGCAGATTCTAAAGACACCTATCTTTATAATACCCAAACAGGAGAGATTTATATCAGATACCGCAAAAAGGGTAAAAACTATGAAGATGTTTTTGTCAAAATGCCAAGAGGAATGACTCCTCAAGAAATCAAAAATCCCGCTCATTTGGACCCAAAAAGTGACGAATCTCTCACTGATGCCAAGCTTAAAAGTTTAAAAAAATCTCAAGAAATGATGAATGAAGCCCTAAAAGAGTTTTAGCTGTGGAATATTGGGCAATTTTCAATATCGCTTTTTTTGCCTCTCTTTCTCATTGCATAGGAATGTGTGGGGGTATTGTATTTGCTTTGAATGCCAAACTTCGTCAATTAAAAATCAATATCGTTCTTGCCAATCTTTTATATAACTTTGGACGCTTGAGTGCCTATGGAATGATTGGTATTTTATGTGGAGGAATGGGAGTTATTTTTGAGTTTTCGGCGCAAGCTAAAAGTCTATTCCAGCTCTTTATAGGTATGGCTGTCTCTATTATGGCACTACTTATGTGGATTGCCCCCAAGATTTTAAGTATTCTTGAGCCATCAACACATCAAAACCGCTTATTAAAAGCAATGTTTGCGGTGCTTTATCGCAATCTAAACTATCGCAATATTTTTTTTATTGGTTTGGCAAATGGTTTTTTACCTTGTGGGATTGTCTATTATTTTGCTCTTATTGCTCTTTCTAGCGGAGGAGCCTTGGAAGGGATGACTGTCATGATAGTTTTTGGACTTTGCACGATGATTCCTATGTGTCTTGCAGGGATGCTTTCTGCAATTTTGCTGTATCGCTCTTGGCTATATCGTTTGAGTTTATTTTTAATGCTTCTTTTTGGGCTATACACAATTTTCAAGGCTCTAAAAGGGTTATAATTCTGTTTGCTATTAGTTTTGGAGGGTTGTTCAATGAAAAAAAGAGCAGTTTTCTTCGATCGCGACGGCGTTATTAATATTGACCACGGTTATGTCTATGATCCAAAAGATTTTGAATTTACTTCAGGAATCTTTGAGTTACTTTCATTTTTTAAGTCAAAAGATTATCTTTTAATTGTTGTGACAAATCAGTCTGGTATTGCTAGAGGCTACTATTCTATTGAAGATTTTTTAAAACTTATGGAATTTATGCAAAATACCATCAAAGAGAAATTGGGATTTGCTTTTGATAAAATTTACTTCTGTCCTCATTTAAGTGGATGCAAATGTCGAAAGCCAGAGATTGGAATGTTTAAAGATGCTTGCATGGATTTTCAAATCGATTTGGCAAATAGTATCATGATAGGAGATAAAGAGACAGATATGCAAGCAGCTCAAAATGCAGGAATAGGAAAAAAATATTTTTTGACACTAAAGAGACCAACCAATCTTGAACATATTGAACAGCTCAAATGGGCTGTTAGTCTTGCTCAAATCAAAATTTTTGAAGGAGGAGAATAAAAGAATGTATATCTCACAGAGTCTAGAAGGAAAAAAGATATTGATTACTGGGGGAGCAGGCTTTATAGGGAGTACCCTTGCATTTTATTTTCAGACATATCATCCCAAGGCGCAAGTTGTAGTTGTAGATAAATTTCGATCAGGTGAGGTATTTCCGAGCGGCAATCTAACTTCCTTGGGGCACTTTAAAAATTTATTAGGCTTTAAGGGGAGGGTAGTTTGTGCAGATATCAATGATGCGGATGCTATGCATAAACTTTTTGAAGAAAAATTTGATTATGTCTTTCATCAAGCAGCCATTTCTGATACGACAGTGATGAATCAAGAGCTTGTTATGAGAACCAATCACGATTCTTTTATAGAAATTTTAAAGCTTACTTTGCAAAAAGGCGGGAAGATGATCTATGCCTCAAGTGCAGGAACTTATGGAAATTCTCCAGCACCCAATATGATTGGCTATGGAGAATCTCCTGAAAATGTTTATGGATTCTCTAAGCTTTGCATGGATGAAAGCATCAGAAGCATAATCGCTCAAAATCAAGATGCACATATTGTGGGGTTAAGATTTTTTAATGTTTATGGAGAAAGGGAATTTTATAAGGGAAAAACTGCTTCAATGATTTTGCAACTTGGGCTTCAAGCGATGCATCACAAAAAAGTGCGTCTCTTTAAGTATGGTGAGCAAAAAAGAGATTTTGTGTATATTCAAGATGTTGTGCAAGCCAATGTTAAAGCTATGGAGGCCAAAAAAAGTGGGATCTATAATGTTGGCAGTGGAGAAGCAAGATGCTTTAATGATATTGTCGGAAGATTAAAACATCATTTGGGCGATTTTGATGTTGAGTATATAGACAATCCTTATACCTTTTATCAAAATCACACAGAAGCAGATATTTCACTATCAAAAGAATTTTTGGATTATCAGCCACGATTCTCTTTAGAACAAGGGATTGATTTATATATAGATGAGATCAAAACAATTTATGCAAGGGAGCAGAAGTGTCTTTAAAAACTCCAAAAATTTTAGTAGTGGGAGATTTAATGCTTGATCATTATGTGATTGGCTCTTGTTCTAGAATCTCTCCAGAAGCTCCTGTTCAGGTTATAGAAGCACAAAGTGAGGAAAATCGTCTA
The DNA here is from genome assembly GCF_021300655.1 of Helicobacter kayseriensis. Classification (NCBI taxonomy): domain Bacteria; kingdom Pseudomonadati; phylum Campylobacterota; class Epsilonproteobacteria; order Campylobacterales; family Helicobacteraceae; genus Helicobacter; species Helicobacter kayseriensis. Next base: position 87,228 of record NZ_JAJTNB010000001.1, on the reverse strand, counting down.
GGAGGGGCGTGTAATGTTGCGCACAATCTTGCTTCTTTGGGAGCTCATGTAGAGCTATGTGGAGTGATAGGGGAGGATCATAATGGCCAAAAGCTATTATCTCTTTCTCAAACAAAGAAAATAGGTACAGATTTGGTTATAGCTTCTTCTTCTCGACCTACAACACAAAAAAGTCGGATTTTGGTTTCTAATCAGCAAATTTTGCGCATTGACTATGAAGAAAAAAAAGAATTAGATGAAGAAATACTTGAGAGGATATTCTCTTGTATTGCAAACAAGATAGAAACATTTGATGCTTTGATTTTATCTGATTATGGAAAGGGTGTTTTAACCCATGCAATGACACAAAAACTGATTGAGCTTGCCTGTAAAAATAAAATATGGGTTTTGTGCGATCCAAAAGGAAGTGATTATTCTAAATACAAAGGAGCGACTTTATTAACACCTAATAAAAAAGAAGCATTTGAGGCTACAGGAATTGAGATTAGAGATCATGTGACACTCTCCAAAGCCCTTACAAAATTAAAAGAAGAGTGTGATTTGACATATTCAATCATTACTTTAAGCGAGGATGGGATTGGACTTTTGGATCAACATATGGAGGTTATCCCAACACAGGCTCAAGAAGTCTATGATGTCACTGGGGCTGGAGATACTGTTATTGCTTCTCTTGCATATGCACTCTCTTGTGGTAAGTCTATTCAAGATGCATGTGCATTTGCCAACATTGTCGCAGCAATCGTAGTGGCTAAAGTGGGGAGTGCTGTAGCTACTCAGGAGGAAATTAAGTCTTTTCAAAAACGTCAGACTTCTTCTGTGAGTTCAAAAATCATCACTCTAGATCAGCTTCCTAACTCAGACAATATTGTCTTTACTAATGGGTGTTTTGATATTTTACACAAAGGACATGTGCAATATCTCCAAGAGGCAAAAACCTTGGGGGATCTGCTTATTGTTGGACTTAATTCAGATTCTTCTGTGAGGAGTATCAAGGGAGAAGATCGACCCATTAATAGCCAAGATGATCGTGCCTATCTTCTAGCCTCTTTAGAATGTGTAGATTATGTTATCTTGTTTGATGAACCTACGCCATATCACTTAATACAGGCAATCTCTCCTAAAGTCTTAGTCAAGGGAGCAGATTATCAAGGAAAAGAAATAGTAGGCAGTGAGTTTGCAGAAGAAGTACGATTGCTAGATTTTGTAGAAGGAAAGAGCACAACCAAGATTATTCAAAAAATCAAAGGAGATCAAAATGAAACTAAAAATTAAACAAGAATTTCAAGAGCACATTCAAACTACTCAAAAATCTCTTGAAGAATTGCAGTCTTTAATTTGTGAAGTTTCTAATCTTTTGATTAATACGCTAAAACAAAAGAAAAAAATCCTTATTTGTGGAAATGGTGGAAGTGCTGCTGATGCCCAGCATTTTAGTGCAGAATTAACAGGCAGATACAAACTTGAGCGAAGAGGGCTTCCTGCGATTGCACTCAGTACAGATACATCAGCCCTCACAGCTATTGGCAATGATTATGGATTTGATTTTGTATTTTCTCGTCAAGTTGAGGCATTAGCAGAGGAGGGGGATGTTGTCTTTGGAATTTCTACAAGTGGAAACTCTCTTAATGTGATCAATGCACTAAAAACAGGAAAAGAATTGGGGTGCCAATGTATTGGTTTAAGTGGTAAGGGGGGAGGAAAAATGAATGAAGTATGTGATATGCACCTTGTGATTCCCTCTTGTGATACCCCAAGAATCCAAGAGATGCATATTTTGATTATCCATCTTTTGTGTCAAGCGATTGATGAGGCTTTTGTGTGATGCAAACCCCTCGTATCACTTCAGATTTTCTTCGTAAAATATTTATTTCTGCCTCCATTAGACGCTGGAATGATCAAGCGTGTCCTGTGGAATTTGTAGAGCTTGATAAACAGGCTCATAAAATGCTGATTGCTTATTTTTTGGCTTCTTATGAAGAACATACAAGAAATATTCAAATTGACTGGGAAAAATTGATTCTGTATTTTTGTTTTGAATTTTTTGAAAGAATGGTGCTTACAGATATCAAACCCCCCGTATTTCACAAGCTTCAAAAGCATCACCGCAATGAATTGGCTGATTTTGTTGTACAGGAATTGCATTTGGAGCTTGCTCCATTTGGAATGCTAGAGGATTTAGAATCTTATTTAAAATCTCCCCCTAAGTGTATTGAAACAGAGATTCTTAGAGCCTCCCATTTTTATGCCTCAAAATGGGAGTTTGATATTATTTATCATTTCAATCCATATATGTATGATGTTGAAAATATCAAAAAGATTATCGATCAAGAAGTGGAGCAATTTTATCATCTTACAGGAATTGCCCATATTACGCTTTATAAAAAATCTCAAGAATTGATCGCTATGTTTGGACAACTCAGATTTCAAAAGCGCTGGAGTCAAACTCCAAGAGTTCCAGAGACAAGTGTTTTGGGACATACTTTAGTTGTTGCAATTTTGGGATACTTTTTGAGCCTTGATCTAAATGTGTGTAAGCAAATGCGAATCAATCATTTTTTGTGCGGACTTTTTCATGATTTACCAGAGATTCTTACACGCGATATCATTTCCCCCATCAAAAGAAGCGTTAAGGGCCTTGATGGGCAGATTAAACGCATTGAAGAAGAAGCAGTTAAAGAAAAGATTCTTTCTTTTGTGCCATCCAATATCGCTGAAGACATTTTGTATTTTACGCAACAAGAATTTAGCAATCGCTACAAAGTTGAGCATTTAGTCTACCAAGCAGAAAGCGCAGAGGACTTGATCAAGTTTCACAATCGAGATGAGGACAATCCTGTTTGTGGAGAATTTATGAAATTTTGCGATCGTCTTAGTGCTTTTTTGGAGGCTAGGATTTCTATTGGGCATGGAATTTCAAGTAAAGATCTTGTGGAGGGATCCCAAGGGATTTATGATGCATGCAAGCATCAAGAGCTAAATGGTTTGGATTTGGGGGCACTTGTACGAAATTTCATTTAGGAAAATATCAATTTGTCACACTATAAAAACAAAAAACAAATTAAATTGATTGGCTATTTGCTAACTGCAATGAGTCTATGCGATGCTATTTCTGCAGAAACCAAAGAGGATCTACAACATCTTCAAAATAAAAAAACTTTGATCCCCCTCTACCAAAAGCACTTTTTTTCTATTATTACTCAAAATGATTCTTATTTTAATGTCAAGATTGATCGTTATTACACCGCAGGACATGGGATCCTTTATAGCTCTCCAGAGGGAAAATATGGAATCCTTGACAAAATAGGCTTTTTAAAAGGAAACACTTCTTGGAGTTTTGTGATCAACCAAAGCATCTATACTCCAAAAGATCGACATGATCCAAATCCTCCAAAGGGAAGTCATCCATATGCAGGATATTTAAACATTGGTTTTTTGTGGCATCATCGCAATGAAAATGCTCTAGAAAATCTTGGAATCCGGATTGGAATCACTGGATGGCCATCTTTTGCAAAAGAAGTGCAAACTTTTGTGCATAATCTTTTTGGAACTGTTATTTTGCCTGGATGGGGAACACAGATTGAGATTGAGCCTATTATCAATCTCCATTACGATTGGACTTATCGAGTATTACTTGCAGAATTTGGAGTTTTTTCCTTAGATCTTTTGCCCTATATTGATACCGCTTTAGGAAATGCAAATATCTACATTAAAGGCGGAGCAATTTTTCGAATCGGACATCATCTTTCAAGCACTTTTTTGCCTCAAGGAATTGCTGGAGAAAATGGAGGGTCTAATACCGGAAGAGTTTATGCAGATGGTCTTGGATATTACCTTTTTTTGGGAAGTTATGGTGGATATGTCGCAAGGAAAATGTTTATCGAGGGGAATTCCTTTTCTTTCAAAAGAGCAGAGATTCTTCCTTGGGTTGGGGGATTGGTTGGGGGCCTAGCAATTGTTTCTGGCAATATGTCTTTCTCTTATGAATTTTTTTATATCAGCAAAGAATTTAGGGAGCAAGATCGAGCTCATGGTGTTGGTAGTTTGGTTTTTTCTTGGAGTTTTTAAATGAATAAAAGGCTTTTTGGATTTTTTTTCAGTTTGGGGATATTGCTTCAAGCTCAACCATATGAGAAACATTTTCTATCTTTTATTACACAAAATGATGCTTATGTAGATTCAATGATCGATAGATATTATACAGCTGGACATAGTCTCACCTATGCTTCAAAAGAAGGTGATTATGGATGGCTTAATACTTTTGGCTTTATTTCGGGAGAAACCTCTTTTAGTCTTCAGCTTTCTCAAAGCATCTATGCACCAAAAAATAAATTTGACCTATATCCTCCCTTAGATGATCATCCATATGCAGGTTTTTTAAGCTTTATTTTTGGGATCCATCACAGACAAGAGAACATGCTAGAAGGGCTTGGCATACGTATTGGTATTGCTGGAAAGATGGCGATGGGGAAACAAGCTCAAGATGCAATCCATACTGCTTTGGATGTAGGACTACTTTCGGGCTGGATGACACAAATCCAAAATGAATGGATTGTCAATCTCTATTATGAATGGAGTTATAAACATTTTCTATATCAAAGCACTTATTTTGACATAGAGGTATCACCAACCATAGAGCTTGCATTTGGCAATGCAAATATCTATGGAAAGCTCACAACCTTTTTACGTTTGGGTTACAATCTTAAAACAACCTTCTTGCCTCAAGGAGTGATTGGAGAAAATGGGGGATTGCAAAATGGGCGTGTATATGGTGATGGAATTGGTTTTTTTGGCTTCTTTGGATTAGGTGGATCGTATGTAGCAAGAAAAATGGCCATTGAGGGGAATTTATTTAGCCACGATCCTTATCCAAGAAATGCGATTCTTAATCACTGGGTGGGACATATGATTGGGGGGATCAGTTTTGTTTCAGGAAATTTATCTCTAAGTTATATGGCCGTTTGCACGACAAGAGAATTTAGACAACAAGAGAATCTTCACGCTATTGGAAGCATTTGGCTTGCCTATAGTTTTTGATAAAATTTAAAAAATACATCAAAAAGGAATAAGGATGAATGTCAAAGATTGCAATGGAAATATATTAAAAGCTGGAGACAATGTTCAAGTCATCAAAGATTTAAAGGTTAAGGGTTCTTCATTGACGCTAAAAAGAGGGGCTATTGTCAAAAATATTCGTCTAACAGAAAAAGAGGATGAAATCGAGGGCAAAGTAGATAAATCTGGAATAATTGTTCTTAAGACTTGCTTCTTAAAAAAAGCATAGAGTGCAAATTGATGCAGAATGAAATTATTGTCGTAGGATATCAGGCTTATAATTTCATTCCTAGTCTTGTTGTTGGTGAGATTGAAATGATTGAGTTTTATTTAGATCTCACCGAAATTGATTGTCTGATTTTTACCTCAAAAAATGCAATTAGATCTCTAGAAAAAAGTGCAACAAAATATCCTAGTATGGAAATTTGGAAGACAATTCCAAGTTATGTTATTGGTGAAATGAGTGCAAAAACACTCCAAGAGTTTGGTGGGCGGGTTGAGTATATTTCAACAAGCTCTCATGCTCAAGATTTTTGCAAAGAGATTGCTGGCTTTCTTGCGAAAAAAAAATGCCTTTATCTACGAGGAGAAGAGATTGCATCTAGTCTTGATCAGACACTTCTCAAACATGGAATACTTCTCCAATCTCAGATTGTCTATAAGAATCGATGTGCAGAAGTCCTAGATGCTCAACCTCCCCCAAATGGATCCTATCTGATTTTTACAGCACCTAGTGCCTATAGATTTTTTTCAAGTCTTTTTGCTTGGAACTCAACTTATACAGCCATTGCCTTGGGCAAAACAACATTTTCTGCTTTTGATCAACGCATCAATAAGATTCTTTCCCCATTTCAAAATATTCAAAAAACAATCGCTTTCCTCAAAAGTCAATAGAGATACAACCCAAGAAAAAGCTTTTCATAGTAAAATAAGTAAATCAATGCGTTTTATTGCATTTAGATGATTTTCTTGAAAAGGATTTAAGCATGATGAGGAAGTTTTTAGTAAGTTCTGTTGTGGCAGGAATGCTTTGTGTCACATTGGCGAATGCAGAGGTGTATGCAACCGTTGATGGACAAAAGGTGACAGAAAAAGATATGGAATTTTTCAAACAAGTTATTCCAGGTTTTGATTTTGATAAGCTTTCCAAACAAGACAAAGAGATGGCGATCAATCAACTTATCGAAAGAAAATTGGCGCTCCTTGCTGCAAAAAAAGACAAAATTGACAACACCAAAGAATACAAAGAAGCGCTTAATATGATTCGCAACAATCTTGCAATTGACTTGTGGGTTAAACAACAACAACAAAAATTCGCTTCTGAAGTAAAGATTGGAAAAGAGGATGCAAAAAAATTCTACGATTCCAATAAGAATCTTTTTATTGAACAACAAGCACAAGCAAGAATGATTGTTGTAAAAACTGAAAAAGAAGCTCAAGATATTATTAATGATCTCAAAAAGAAAAAAGGTGATGCTCTTTTAAAAGCATTTATTGAAATGGCCAATAAGAAGTCAATTGATCCGGGTGTTCAAAAAAGTCAAAATGGTGGAGATTTGGGAACAGTAAATAGAAATCAAATGCTTCCACAATTTACTGAGGCTGTTTTTGGATTAAAACCCGGAAGCATTACAACCGAACCAATTCAAACTGAAGCAGGTTATCACATTATCTATCTTCAAGACAAAACTGAGCCAAAAACAATTAGTTTCGATCAGGCACAAACAGTGATTGAAAACAACTTAAAGAATCAAAAGGTTGGAGAAATGCTTCAACAAGAAATGGCGGAAATGAGAAAAAAAGCCAAAGTTAAAGTTGAGCCTATCAAATAAATCTAACAAAGGATTTATAAATGTTGATTTCTGCTAGCGAAATTCTAGTAAAAGCTCACAAAGAGAGTTATGGGGTAGGTGCTTTTAATTTTGTTAATTTTGAAATACTTAAAAGTATTTTTGAATCTGCACATGAAGCATCTTCACCTCTAATAGTCCAAGCAAGCGAAGGGGCTATTAAATATATGGGGATTGATATGGTGGTGGGGATGACCAAACTTTTTGCACAGAAGTATCCGCATATTCCAGTAGCCCTACATCTTGATCATGGAACAAGCTTTGAAAGCTGCAAAAATGCAATTGAAGCAGGTTTTACTTCTGTTATGATTGATGCATCTCATCACTCATTTGAGGAAAATCTAGAAATCACCAAAAGAGTTGTTGATTTTGCACATTCGCATGGTGTAAGCGTTGAAGCAGAGCTAGGAAGATTGATGGGGATTGAAGACAATATCTCTGTAGATGAAAAAGATGCCTGTCTTGTCAATCCCTTGGAAGCTGAAGTTTTTGTCAAAGAAAGCAAAGTGGATTTTTTAGCGCCAGCAATTGGCACTAGTCATGGGGCTTTTAAATTTAAGGGTGAACCTAAACTTGACTTTGAGCGTTTACTTGAAGTTAAGAGATTGACAAATATTCCTCTAGTTCTTCATGGAGCAAGTGCAATTCCTCAATCTGTAAGAGAATCGTTTCTGCAAAGTGGAGGAGATCTTAAGGGAAGCAAAGGTGTTCCATTTGAATTTCTAAAAGAGGCTGTTAGAGGGGGGATCAATAAAATCAATACAGATACAGATTTGCGTATTGCATTTATGGCTGAAGTAAGAAAAGTTGCCAATGAAAATAATTCGGAATTTGATTTAAGAAAATTTTTCACTCCAGCAATGTCTGCTGTCAAATCTGTAATTATAGATCGCATGAAACTTCTTGGAAGTGCAAATAAAATTTAAAGGAAAAAAATGGCAATTGGTATGAGTGAATTAAAAAAAGGATTAAAAATTGAAATTGATGGGATTCCCTATCGCATCACCGAATATCAACATGTTAAACCAGGAAAAGGTGCAGCGTTTGTGCGAGCAAAGATTAAATCTTTTCTTGATGGAAAGGTTATTGAGAAGACCTTTCACGCTGGAGATAAGTGCGATGAGCCCAATTTGCAAGAAAAAAGCATGCAGTTTCTTTATCACGATGGAGAAAGCTATCAGTTTATGGATACAGAAACTTATGAGCAAATTGCACTCAGCGACAATCAGGTTGGAGATGTTGCAAAATGGATGATTGATGGAATGAGTGTGCAAATTTTATTTCATAACAACAAAGCCATCTCTGTTGATGTTCCACAGATTGTAGAATTGCAAATTACTGAAACTGCCCCAAATTTTAAGGGCGACACTTCAAGTGGAGGTAAAAAACCAGCTACTCTTGAAAGTGGGGCTGTAGTTCAGATTCCTTTTCATGTCCTTGAGGGTGAAGTCATTCGTGTCAATACTGAAACAGGTGAATATGTTGAGAAGGTGAAATAGCATTTAAAATATTTGCTCCAAAACGTGCTGTGCTTAGCTTTCTATTTTAGATGTTTCTTTATTGAAATATAATATGCCATGGATCAATGTTGAACTGATTACAGATTGGCTAGGTTTCTGCTAGTTTCCCACTAGGGCTACGAGCTACAAAATTCATCAACAATCAGGTAATTTAGGTCCAAATCTCATACCCTCCCCCATAAAGAAGGGGGGATTGGTAACAATAATAGAAACTTCTTTTAGGAAACACTTAATTTGTAAGAAAGTTATTTAAAACACTCTTTTGGGTCTCTTTAAAGAGACCCAATAAAATATTCTGAAATTTAATAATAACTTCTAATAAATCACGAAAATGACTAAATTATTTTTGAACAAAGTCATGATAAAAATAACAAACTTTAATTGCAGAAAAGTATTCCATCCAAGGGTTTATAGGCAATGTATACAGAAGTTTTTTCATAAGTATATATCCTTTTAGTGTTTTAAGTGTTAGATATATAATAGGCATGTTTTGTAAACTATGAAACAGGATTTTTAAAAACTTAAAAGAAAAAATAAAATAATTAGAATTTATTATCAATTTTTATAAATTATTAGTAGAGATTTATCAAAAATTAAATGATAATCTCGTTTATTCTTTGATTGAGGATCTCAAAAGGTAAAATAAACATTACCTAAATAATAAGGTTGCAAAACACTGTTACATCTTTTTGTTTAGAATCTCTGGTTATTACAATGAAGCTTTATTAATCCTTTTTTAAATGTTCCAAAAATTCTGCTCTAGTTTTAGAATCTTCTTTAAAAACTCCACGAACTGCACTTGTAAGAAGCGTAGAGTTCTTTTTCTCTCTACCTCGCATACTGATACATAAATGCGTTGCCTTACACACAAGCATTGCACCCTTTGGATTGAGTTCCTCCATAATTGATTCAATAATTTGGTATGTAAGATTTTCTTGTGTTTGCAGGCGTCTTGCAAAAACTTCAACAAGCTTTGCAAAATCGCCAATCCCTGCAATCTTTTCTCTTGGGATATAGCCAATGCTAATGTGACCAAAAAAAGGAAGCAAGTGATGCTCACAAAGTGAAAAAAAATCAATATCTCGAACAATAATCATTTCATTGTAGGGAATCTCGCAAAAAGTAGAAAGAAAAATACTTTTAGGATCTTGATGGTATCCACTCAAAAGTTCAAAATAAGAATCTCTAAGTCTTTGTGGAGTATTTTTAAGTCCCTCTCTTTGGGGATTTTCTCCAATTTCTTGACATAAAAAATAAAAAAAATCTTCAAACATCACTTTCTCCACTTAATTCTTGATTTGCTAAAGTTTCAAGCAAAATTGTTGCATAGGATCCCTTGGGGAGCTCAAAAGAAAGTTCCAAATGTGCTTTTTCTTGAATGTAGCGATACTGCAATCTTTGTGGGAAAACCCAAGCAAAACGATAACTTCCCGCTTCTTGAATTTTGGAATCTAAAAAATCTTCTTGAAATTTAAGTGCAAGTTTAGAAGGATATGTAATCTTTTGTCCATCTAAAATCCCGCAAGGAACAATATTATGCAGATAAAACCTCTGACTCTCTTCTTGCGTGATCTTGTCTAAAAAAAATAGTTTTCCAAAAGGATAATGATGCAGTGCATCGCCATCTAAGATTTTAAAAAAAGTTTTTTGCCCCTGAAGATTCTCTATTTCATCAAGAGTTAGTTCAATTTTTAAGCTTTTTTTAATCCCCCTAAATGCTTCTTGCTTTGAAAAATTTTTCAAAATTGAGCAAAGCTTGATTCTGTGACTTAGCCATTGATTAAAAAGATAGCTCTGGTAGCTAGAGATGAGAAAATCAGACAAGCTTCGATCACGCAACTTTTTCTCTCCATGTGCAATCTTTTTCCCCTTAAGATAGTTGTCTCCAAATTTTCCAAAACGCTGATAGCCAAAGTAATTGGGCATCCCTTCTGTGGAAATTTTTTCCAATATGCTATATATTTTCTCTAGATCCTGTGGAAGAACTTTTTTTAAACGGATAAAAAAAGAATTTCCCTTAAGATGGCCGATTTTGATTTTATTGTTATGTCGATGAATAGAAAGGATTTTAAGATTCTTTTGGCTTAAAATATTTTGAGATTCTTTTAATTTTGAATAGAGAGAGTAGGGAATAGAAATAAATTGTGTCGTTAGAGCATTTTTGTCTTTCAAACCAGCATAACCAATCTCTTTATGTCTACATCCAAGAACATCGCACAAAATCTGAATCATTTCCGGAGTGCTTAATCCCTTTTTCCGAATCTGTAAAACAAGATGCTCTCCATGATTACTCCACTCATAGAGAGGAATCTCTTTTACAATAAAATCTCTAGCTGACTGAACAAAATGAAAATTAATTGGAGTCAAAGAATAGGGATAGATTCGCATTCTAGAAACCTTAAAAAATATTTGCAAAATTATAACAAAAGCAAATTTTTGTCGCTTATAATACATTCTCGCCTTTGAGCGTGAAGAATAAAAAAGGAGAAGTAAAATGTTTCAATTGAGAAATTTACCTTTCGCACAAGAAGAAATTGCAGATTTTTTGAGTGCAAAAACTTTCGAATATCATTATGGAAAACATCATCAAACTTATGTCAATAATCTCAACAATCTTATTGCTGGAAGTGAATTTGAAAATGCAAATTTACTCGAAATTATTCTCAAATCAAATGGGGGAATTTTCAATAATGCAGCACAAGTTTTTAACCATGATTTCTTTTGGGATTGCATTTCGCCAAAAGCAACTCCAATGAGCTCTGAACTCAAAAATGCAATTGAAAAAGACTTTAATAGCATTGAAGCATTTAAAGAGGAATTTATCAATAAAGCGACAACTCTTTTTGGAGCTGGGTGGTGCTGGCTTGCTTTAAATGGAGAAAAATTAGAAATTCTACAAACAAGCAATGCGCAAGTTCCAATGACTGAAGGCAAGATTCCATTGCTTGTAGTGGATGTTTGGGAACATGCATACTATATTGATTATAAAAATGCAAGACCAAATTACTTGACAAAATTTTGGGATTTTGCAAATTGGGAATTTGTATCCAAAATATATCTTGAAGCTAAAACAAAAGGCATGGATGCAATCAAAAACTATACCCTTTCTTTACACTCTTAGAAATTTCAAAAAAAAAGGGGGGGGGGCAGAGGTTTTTTAGAAAATGTTTTTATACATTTATAATTACAGGGAAGCAACGCAAAGATTTGTGACATATATTAATATATGTCAATTTTTATTCTTCAAGCAATATTGACATACTACCATCCTCAAGCAAGATGACATAAAGCTCTTTTTTGCCACTAGAGCGATAAGAAACCTTTTGTTTTTTATCTAAAGCCAAATACTCCTGATTAAAAGTGATTCTAAAAAGCCTTTTTCCCTCATCATTAGGGTAGGGGGTAATGTCAATTGAAGAGATTTTGATTTGTTTATTTTCATTCTTGGCAAAAATACGACTTTTGTATTTTTTATAATTTGCATAATTTGTGCCATTTGATTTTTTAAAGCTAGAATCATAAAAAGCAATATAATTATCAAAATCCCCTTTTTCCCAAGTATCTTTCCATAAGTAAAGTTGTGCCAAAAGATTTGCAACTTCATCTTTTGTTGGTGGGATATAGCTTCCCTCATAGGTGATAAGGATCGTATTGTCAAACTTAATCCTTTTGTCATAAATTTTAATATCTTCATTTTCAATTGCAATACAACCTTTTGTATTGAGCTCATCACGATTACCATTTAATGGCATTCCATGTATCCAGATTCCATACCCCGTTTTTCTCAATGATTTATCATAAGCATTTGGATAAGAAGTTACAAAAGCCATTGCTCCATAGTATTGATCAAGTTTTGTAAGCTTATTTTGTAGATCATAAACTCCAATAGGAGTCGTCAAATCTCCACTGACTTTTTTGTTTCCTTTGCCCGAACCAACAAGCGCACTGCTAACTCCTATTTCTTCAAGCTCCCCTTTAGAAAAACGAAAAAGCGAAAGGTTGGGGATACTCTTATTAGAAACAAAGATATATTCCTTATTTTCATAGTATCCATAAGTTATATCCTGATCACGCAAAACACTCAGCCAATAATCCTTGTTTAAAAGCAGAGTTTGAATCTTACTTTCTACTTCTTTGAGTTCGGTTTTGCGATAGCTATCAATAATATCAATCAAAGCTTGATGAGAAATATCCTCTGCTTGAAGATTTAACACAACAAGAGAGGAGGCAATAAGTGCTAATTTTTTCAATTCTTTACTCCAGTTGATTTGGCTTTGAATTTAGAAGTCAAAATCGTATCCAATTTTTTTAAGCCCCTCTTTAGTTTTGCTCCAATTTTTTTGCGCAAAGACATTAAGCTTTAGAAAAATCTTCTTTTTTTCAATCATTTCAATTTTTTCTCGTGCATTTTTTCCAATGCGCTTGATGGTTGAAGCATTTTTGCCAATAATCATGGCTTTTTGACTTTCTTTTTCAACAATAATTTTTGCAAACACTCGGTTAATGTGTGCTTCTTCTGCAAATCGTTCGATCACCACATCACTTTCATAAGGGATTTCATCGCTTAATTTCTCAAACAAGCTTTCTCGGATAATTTCCTTATAAATCTCACGCATATTGCTTGTTGTCATAATCTCTTCATCATAAAGAAAAGGAGAATAGGGTAGATGCCGAATAATTTCTTCCAATAATGGAGAAAAATCAAAATATTCTTTGCACTCTATTGGAATAAGTGCTAAGAATTTATCTTGAAACTTTTGATACTCAGAAATTTTCTCCAAAACTTCTTGTTTGGAAACCTTGTCACACTGGCTGAGTAAAAGAATATGGGGTTTATTGTTGCATAGTGCAAGAAATTCCTTGTAATATTTTAAGTCATCATAAACAGGGGAAAGAAAAAGATTAAGATCACAATCCCCCATTGCCTTAAGAGCTTCTTGAAGCATAAATTGATTAAGAAGTTTTTCTTGTTTATGTATTCCTGGAGTATCCACAAAAATAATTTGGGCTTTCTCTTGATTGGCACACTGATGTGTGATAATAAAATTCATTCTCTTGCGTGTAGCATTGGCCTTATGTGAGACAAGTGCTAGGTTTTCTCCACAAAGAAAGTTCAAAAATGTTGATTTTCCTGCATTTGGACGACCCAATACTGCAACAAAACCGGATCTTGAACTCATAAGATATACCTTGCCAAATCAACATTCTCAACTAGGTGGGCAAGTTTTTCACGAACCAAATCTGCAGTCACTGTGATTGTTTCCCCTTTGTGATCGTGTGCATTGAAGCTAATCTCTTCAAGCACTTTTTCAATCGTCGTATGCAACCGTCGCGCTCCAATATCTTCTGTTTTTTGGTTGGCATAAATAGAGAGTTTTGCAAGTTCTAAGATAGCTTCATCTTCAAAAACAAGCTTCACGCCTTCTATTTCCAAGAGTGCTTGATATTGCTTTAGGATTGAATTTTTGGTTTTTGTCAGAATCTGAAACATTGCTTCTTGCGTTAGGTTTGAGAGCTCAACCCTTAGTGGAAATCTTCCTTGCAATTCTGGAATCAAATCACTTGGCTTACTAAAATGAAAGGCTCCTGCAGCAATAAAAAGAATATGATCTGTTTTAATTTGTCCTAATTTTGTTTGAACATTACTTCCTTCAACGATAGGAAGAAGATCTCTTTGAACTCCTTCTTTGCTGGGATCACTTCTAGAAGAATCTTTATTGCTTAAAGCAATTTTATCAATTTCATCAATAAAAACAATTCCTCCATTTTCCGCTCTTTTGAGCGCCTCTATCTTGATTGCCTCTTGATCAAGGCTATTTTCTAAAGCCTCAGAGTGCAAAAGCTCTTTGGCTTCTTTAATCGTAACTTCTTTTTTAACACTCTGATTGGGGGCAATAATCTTAACAATTGATTCTTGGGCCTTTGAAAGTTCTGGTGGAAGCCCAAAATCAGAGAAATCACTTTTTTTGTTGATTTCAATTTCAATTTTCAAATGATCCATATCGCCATTTTTAACTTTTTGCTTCATACCTATAAAACTATTTTCATAGTCATTTTTCTTCTCCTCAGTGGCTCCACTTGGAAGAGGGGGGAGGAGTTTTTTGGTGATCTTTGTAATGATATAGTCTTCTATTTGCTCCAAGTTTTCTTCCTGAAACTCCTTTTGAACAAGTGCATATGATGTATTGACCAAATCTCTAATCATTGATTCAACATCGCGTCCAACAAAACCCACTTCAGTATATTTACTTGCCTCAACCTTAATAAAAGGTAATTTGAGCATTTTTGCCATACGTCTTGCAATTTCTGTTTTTCCAACCCCAGTAGAACCAATCATTAGAATGTTTTTGGGTGTAATTTCTTCTTGCAATTCTTTTGAAAGGAGAAAGCGTCTATAACGATTTCGCAGAGCAATCGCAATTGTTTTTTTTGCCTCCTTTTGCCCAATGATATACTCATCAAGATATTCCACAATTTGAGGGGGTGTTAGTGCTTGAAATTCATTTTCTTGCATTAATTTAGCTCCAAAATTTTGATATTTGTATTTGTATAGATACAAAGCTCTCCGGCAATTTGAAGAGATTGTTGCACGAGTTCTTTGGGATGAAGATTGCAAAAGCGATCAAGGGCACGAGCAGAACTCAAAGCATAATTGCCACCACTTCCAATTGCTGCAATCCTTCCATCTTCAGGTTCGACAACATCTCCCGTTCCGCTAAGAATATAAATTTTTTCTTTATTAAGCACAATCATCATTGCCTCTAGTCTGCGCAAATATTTATCTTTACGCCATTCTTTACTAAACTCAATAATACTCTTTAATAAATCTCCCTTTTTCCCCTCTAAGATTCTTTCAAACATATCAAAAAGCTGGAAAGCATCGGCTGTGCTCCCTGCAAATCCACTCAAAACCTCTCCATTATAAAGTGTGCGAATCTTTGTAGCATTGCCCTTGAGAACACAATTGCCAAAAGTAACTTGTCCATCTCCCCCAATAACTGCATACCTCTTGCCTTCATATTCTCCACAATACCCTAAAATAGTTGTTGCCTCAAACATTATCCTTATTCGCCTTTCACAGTAAGAGTAAAATGAGCATGGATTCCATGCCCAAGATTAGAAGAGATTTTATACTCCCCTACATGCTTGATTGGAGAATCAATCTCTATGTGTTTTTTATCGACTTCTAAGCGATGATTTTCTTGCAATGCTAAAGCGATTTCTTCTTTTGTAATTGCCCCAAAAAGTGCTCCTGTTTCTCCGCATTTTTTATGGATAACCAAATTGATTTTCTCCAATTCTTTTGCCAGAGCCTCTCTTTGGGCTTGCTCTAAAGCTAGCTTTTCTTCTTTGTTGCGTTGCTCTGCCTTATAGCGATTGATGACCTCATTTGTAGCAAGCTTTGCCTTGCCTTTTGCAATAAGAAAATTTTGTCCATATCCATCTTTGACTTCAACCACATCCCCACTTTTTCCTAGAGATTTAATATCTTCAAGTAATAAAACCTTCATCTTTGATCCTTGCTTTTATAAACAAATAAAAATTTTATCAAACTATTCTTGAGATTGCTCATTTTGCGATGATGTTTCTTGTGAATCTATTTCAGAAATAAAATTTTTCAACGCCGCTAAGATCGAGCTTTTAAGCGCCTTTTCTTCATCATCTTTGGAGATTGTTTCATCTTCACCAATTCCCAACACTTTATTTTCTTCTGTTGAGATTTTAGATTCTCCAAAATCTCTCCTGATCACTTCTTGATTGTTGAGCGTTAAAACAACCCTTGTTTGAAGCGTATGATTGGATTTACTTTTGAAGGTTTCTTTTGATTTGGTATTCTCCATTTTAATCTCATAGGCTGCATTGAGGGTATAAGCTCCTTGTTGGGGTTTTTTCAAAAGATGTATGCATCCAGTGTTTTGCATAACTTCTTCTAAGAGATTCCTAAACTCTCCTTCTGATATTGTGCCTTGATTATTTCTTTGAAATACGCCTTGGAGATATATCTCTGCAACAGGAGATTGGCATATTGAATTTTGAGTAAAAACAAGCTCTCGTTGAGCACAACCTACCAAAAGAAGCCCACTTACAATTCCCAAAGAAATAACTTTTGCTCTTTTCATTTGTTTTCCTTTTTGTAGCTAGAAAGTTTTGTTGAACAATTAGCATTATATAATTCTGTTTTATTTTTAGCCCAAATTATTATGAGGAAAATATGCTAGAACTTTATAAAAATGCTCTACCTACACAGCAAATTTATCTACAGTGGGAAGAGCTTGCCAAAAAAAACAATTTTGGAGCTTTCTGTATTTTTTGCGGAATTGTCCGCGATGAAAATCAAATCAATGGCCTCAGCTTTGATATATATGAACCCCTTTTGAAGGAGTGGTTTTCACAATGGGAAAAAATCGCCCAACAACAAAATATGATTGTATGTATGGCTCATTCGGTGGGTGATGTATTGCTTGGGGAAAGCTCTTATATGAGCGCGATCCTCTCCTCTAATCGAAAAAATGCCCTAGAACTATATGCGGAATTTGTTGAGGATTTCAAACGCAATGCTCCCATTTGGAAATATGATCTAATAGGCCAAAAAAGAATTTATGCACAAAATCGTAGTTATGCCCTAAGAGGAAGTGGCATATTGGCAGATAAATCTTAAAATCTACAGCAAAGGAAAAAAATGACAAAAATTGGTATTGTTACTGCAAGCGATCGCGCAAGCGCTGGAATTTATGAGGATCTTTCAGGAAAGGCAATCATTGAGGTTTTAGGAGAGTTTATCGCTTCAGAATGGGAATATATATATGAAGTGATTCCAGACACTCAAGAAGAGATTGAAAAAACACTCATCAAAATGTGCGATACGCATCAATGCGATTTGGTAGTCACCACTGGAGGAACAGGTCCTGCACCAAGAGATGTTACACCAGAGGCAACAGAATCGGTGTGCGAAAAGATGATGCCAGGGTTTGGAGAACTGATGCGAAGTGTCAGTCTTAAATATGTCCCAACAGCTATTCTTTCAAGACAAACCGCGGGCATTAGAGGAAAAAGCTTGATTGTCAATCTTCCTGGGAAGCCTAAGAGCATTAGAGAATGCCTAGAAGCCGTTTTTCCAGCAATCCCTTATTGTGTTGATTTGATTGGAGGAAGCTATATTGAAGGAAATGCAGAGAAAATTCAAGTTTTCCGTCCCAAATCTTCATAAAACTCAAGGAAAGACAAAATGGAAGAAAAAAAACTAACACATCTCAATCAAAACAATCATCCTACGATGGTAGATGTCGGATCCAAAGAAATCACTCAGCGCACTGCAATTGCTCAAGGAAGCATTTATATGAGCAAAGAGGCATACCAAATGACAGTTGAGCAGAAAACAAAAAAAGGCCCAGTGATTCAAACTGCAATTATTGCTGGAATCATGGGGGCCAAAAAAACAAGCGATCTTATCCCGATGTGCCACCCTATCTCAATCAATTCTGTCAATCTTGAAGCTAAATATAATCAAGAAGAATGCGCAATTACTCTCATTGCTACATTGAAATGCGATGGAAAAACAGGGATCGAAATGGAAGCATTGACAAGCGTTTCAATCGGACTTTTGACGATCTATGATATGCTCAAAGCAGTTGATAAAGGAATGAAAATCAGCGATATCTCATTAAGATACAAAAGTGGGGGAAAGAGTGGGGAATACCAAGCTTGACTTTGGGAGAAGAGGGTGTTATTTCCCCATTTCATCCATAATACTTGCAGCTTGAATCAAACGGTTTGTATCAAAATGTGTATAGATTCTGCTTGTATTAAGATCTGCGTGTCCCAATGCCTCTTGCACAAGCACTAAATCCTGACTTTTTTGATAGAGCAGGGTAGCAAAACTATGGCGTAGCATATGTGCACCCATCTTTTCTTTATAAATTCCGCCATAGCTAAGAATCTGATCAACGACTTTATAAATATAAGCTTGAGAGAGACTTTCTCCTTTTTGATTGCAAAACAACAATTCGCTCTTGATTCCCAACTCCTTTTTTTGCTTAATCCATTGCATCAGTAGGGATTCAATATGTTGTCGCTTAATCATCACAACACGCATTTTGTCCCCCTTTCCTCGAATTTGTAAAAGATAGACTTCTTTTTGTGGGAAAATATCCTTCATTCTCAAATTTAAAGCTTCACTTACACGAATGCCCGTATAGATAATAAGCTTTAAAATCAAACGGTTACGAATAGCGATTTTCTGAGATTGAGGATATTCATCAATTGATCTGAGGAAAATATCAATCTCTGTTTCATTCATATAAGCAGGGAGTTTTTGTCCGCTTCTTCCCCGAATCCCTCCAATATTTTTTAATTCAATGTTGAAGATATGAGCTTTCCCATCCTCTGTCCTATTATGCTTATCAAGATAAGCAAAAAAACCAATCATTGCAACACGATAATTTTTTTTTGTTGCTGAGCTGAGTCCGCTTCCTTGAATCGTAAGAAAATCGATCAAAAGTTCCTCGTGTATTTGCTCAAGACGCTCAAAAGACATTGCAACCAAATAAGGATACAGCTTCAAAAGAGGATTGGCATATGTAGCAATTCCAATAAGTCCATTCTTTCTTGCTTCCTTACACAGAATCTCAAGTTCGTTAAGAGAAGAGGGGAGGGCTTGAAATTTAGCGATAATGAGAGAAATTGCATCGCGATTTTGAACATTTTTACTTGAAAGCGTTGTGAGTTTATATCTCAAAAAACGCGTAAGCCAAAACAAAAGACTATCTGCAAAATTTGCCTTGCAATTTAGTAGTTGAGACATAAAAATCCTTATAATGTCATCTAAAAAATAAATTTTATATTATTGTAAGGACAATATGGAATGTTGTGGCATTTTTTAAGAAATCCTCGAAAAACAGGAGCAATTTGTTCAAGTTCCAAAAGTTTGGCTCAAGCAATGATTAAAGAAGTAGGGATTGAAAAGGCAAAAAATATCGCTGAAATCGGAGCGGGATTAGGTGTTTTTACACAAGAAATCTTAAAAGTCAAGCAAGATCAGAGTAGATTTTTTGTGTTTGAGATCAACAAATATTTTGTTCAAGAATTGCAAAAAAAATTTCCAGAAATTTCCCTATATCACTGTGGAGCAGAGAATATGCTTCAAATTTTATCAGACGAAAATGTTGATGCCTTAGATGTTGTTATTTCGGGATTACCTTGGAGTATTTTTTCAAATAAAGAACAAGATGTGCTACTTGAAGAAATTTATCAATCTCTAAAGCATGGGGGGATTTTTTCAACATTTGCCTATATTTTCCCTACGCCTCAGGCCAGAAGCTTCAAAAAGAAACTGTTTAAGAAATTTTCTTCTGTAAAAATCTCAAAAATCATTTGGAAAAATCTTCCTCCAGCATATGTGTATTATTGTCAGAAGTAATTTCTTTTGAAAGCCAATCTATGCTTTCCTCTTGACTTCCAAAAGCCCGATCCATAAATCCCGCATAAAACCAATTTTAAAAGGTTTTTAAAACCAAGCACCGCGACTAAAATCTACTAGCACTTCTTGAGTCTTTGGATTTCACGAGGGTTTTCACGAGTGCTTGCTCTTCAATCTTCTTTTTACACCCAAAATAACTCGACATTGATTTTATGCATATCTAATTTGAATTAATTCCCAGTTTGAATTAATTCCCAGAAAAATCTCAAAAATTTATTTTAGTTATGAAAACAATAATTTTCAAACCAAGCGGATAATAAGCCCCTTAGGCAAGTTCATTGACAATTTGTTGTTAAAAAAAGTTTTCATAACTAAAGGAGTTTTCAAATGAAGCATTTTAATGAGAACAATGACCCCGCAAAATATAGAGCGGGTTTAGTTGTTTTTTTAGTTTATCTAATTTTTCTTGCTTGCCTGATTGCATTTGCTAGTTGCACTATGTATATCAAATCAAAGCACGGTGAAATGTTTATTACAAAGGAGGTAGATGATGGCTTACTACAAATCGACCAAGCTAAGGTGGAAAAAGTGGAAAACCAATAGGATGCAAATCTCCCTTTTTTGTCAAGGACGCTCAGGTGCTGGTTGGTTGCGGTCGGTGCTTGTTTTGTCGCATAAAGAAACGCAACAAATGGACCGCTCGCTTAATCTTAGAAAATGCTTGCCATTTTCTTCTAGTATATTTGTTACTCTGACTTATTCCAATGAGTTTCTCCCCTCCCCTCCCTCTGTATCTAAGCGTGAGTTGCAATTATTTCTTAAGCGTCTTAGAAAGGCTTTAGGAGATAAGAAAATCCGCTATTACGCTTGCGGTGAGTATGGAGATACTTTCTTGCGTCCCCATTATCATTTGATTATTTTCGGAATGGGGAATACTTCTGAAGAGGTTAAGTTAATTGAAAAAATTTGGAATAAAGGACTAATTTATGTGCGAAATGTTTTAGGAATTCAAAATCCGACAGCAGGAGATAAAAAACTTATTGAACTTTCTAATGCTGTTTCTAATGAGAAAGGATATAATTTAGTCCCCCACCCTGACGGAAAATCTTTTGAGTTTGGCTTTTCTCCTGAAAGTATTGCTGGGCAATCTGTTTCAGAAGGGCTTACTGGTTTAGTTTTTGGCAATTGGCATCTTGCCAAAGAGGGCTATTTTAATATGGCTACGCGAAAAAAGATAGAAAGAGAAGCTATCAAAGCTGGTATTCTGAAAAAGGGTCAAACCTTTAACTGGGAATGGTCGCCTTATAGTTACAAACTTATTCCTGAAAAAAAGGGTTGGTTATATAAAAAGTTAGAAAAAATCTTAGGAGGTGAATAATGTTTTTTTTGTTTTTGCTTGTTTTGCTTATTCTTTTTTGGGCTTTTTTATATGTTTCTGTTCGAATTATTAAAAAAGCTTGGAAAAAATAAGCAATGGAAGCTTTGATTATTTTGATTTTAATTATTTGGTTTGTTTGGCCTTTTATCTTCCCTTTTTGGAAAAGATAGAATAAAAAAATTGAATCCCCTCCCCCCACTTTTATTTATCCTCCACAAACTGGGGGAAGCAAAACAACATGATCTCCATCTTGAAAAGAATAATCAAGATTCTCCACAATCACATTATTGATCGCCACTGCGCTAAGCTTGAGCCATTCTTGAAGCTTGATGTCTTTTTGCAACTCGTTTTTAAGCTCTTCAAGCGTTGATAGTTCAAAGCTCTGAGCTTCAAGGCCAATTGGGCCCAAAAATTCCACTTTGATTTTTGCCATTTTTAACTCCTTCTAGAAATATAGCAAGTGTGAAAGCAAAATGATATCCACCTCTTCTCCAGCCTGAAGATCGCTACCATTTTCTTTCAAATAGATTAAGGCACTAGAATTACAAAAATTATTGATCACAGAGCTTTGCAGGGTTTTTTTATTCCAGAAGCCAACCTCATATCTTCCTTCATTGAGTTTAAGATCGCAGATTCTCAATTCAGCTCTTTGATCTGCTCGCACGATATCTTCAATCAGCCGAGCTTTAAAGCTTGGGATCAAAGCATCAAACGAGACTTTCAACATTTTTGTAAATACAATACGCACAAAAAGCATAAAAGTCACAGCACAAGAGTTTGGAAATCCTGGAAGACCAAAGACATAGGTGCGATCTTTATAGATTCCAAAGCCAACAGGCTTTCCAGGCTTCATTCTCACACCCTTAAAGCACATATCGCACTCCTCCTGAAGAACTTCTTGCACATAGTCAAAATCTCCTTTGCTAGCACCCCCCGTTGTGATCAAAATATCACAACTCCTTAGTGCTCCCAATACTTGTTTGCGAATTTCCTCCTTGCAATCCTGCATCAAAGGAAACAGATGCACCTCTGCTCCCCATATTTGTGCTATAGCCTTAAGAAGGTGATTATTGACACTTCTGATTGCATTATCTCTTTTCTCTTCCCCTATTTCCATAATCTCATCCCCTCCACTTAAAATAGCAAGCTTTGGACGAATAAAAACAGGAACAAAGACATAATTAAGTTCTGCCAAAAGCCCAATTTCAAAGGGAGTGATCTTCATCCCCTTTTTCAGTAAAACTTCACCTTTTTTATAATTTTCTCCAATTTGGCGTATCCATTGATTTGGAGAAGGAATAGGAGAGTTTGGAAGTATTTTCAATCTCCCCTCTTCTTCTTGCGTATGCTCAACCAAAATCAGCATATCACATCCTTCTGGCATTTTGGATCCCGTAAAGGTCTTGATGCATTCTCCTTGATTGCATTGAGGGATTTCTAGCTCTCCAGCCTTATTGACTCCAGAAATTTTTAATCCTTGAGTTTGAAAAAGCGATAAATCTTTAGAAGAAAAAGCATATCCATCCATTGCTGAGGTGCAGTGCATAGGCATATTTTCAGAAGCGACAATATCTTGAGCTAGCACTCTATTAAGGGAATCGCTTAAAAAAACCTTTTCACTCCCTATTTCTGGAATTTCTAGACTCCTTAAAAGCTCAAGACTTTCTTCAAAACTAATATTTTGTTTCATATTCTTCCTTTTTGAGGATTATGGAAGCAAATGCCCCATCTTATTTTTTTTGATCTGAAGATACTCTTGATTGTGACAATTTTGAGGTGCAAAAATTTCTTCTCGCTCAACTCTTGCAAAAGATTCTAAAAATTGAATTTTAGATGGATTATTTGTCAGCAGAATAATCTCAGAAAGACCAAAATGCTTAAAAATTTCTCCCACAATGCGATAATCTCGCGCATCCCTTGGCAGACCCAAAGCCTCATTGGCCTCAACCGTGTCCAACCCCTGATCTTGCAAGGCATATGCATTGATTTTATTGAAAAGTCCGATCCCTCTACCCTCTTGGCGAAGATATAAAATCATCCCTCCTCTTTGCTGAATCAATTTGAGTGCAATCTCAAGCTCTCCTCCGCAATCACACTTCAAAGAATGCAATACATCACCCGTCAAACATTCAGAATGGATTCTCACAAGTGGTTTTTTAGGGAGTTCTAAAGAGCTAATAACAAGATGCTCCAGTTCGCAATCACGCCCATGAATATTTTGTGTCCACTCCCTAAAAGCCGTAAGTTTAAAATGGCCATAAGGTGTAGGCAAATTGGCAGTGTTTGAAACTTCAACTTTCATATTATTTATCCTTCTTTTATTTTTTGAGGTGGAATTCTACCAACGATAAGTGGCTACAAAGGTAATACCATCTTTTTTGGGGAGATAAAAACTCTGAAAGTCTTGTGTATTTTTGATCCCCATTGCCTTCCCCAATTTGAGATCTTGAATAACAAAACCAATAGGATCCATCAAAAAAAGCATCAAACCGCCCAAAAATTTTGATCCAAACAATTCAGAATTATTGTTTTGGATATAGTTGATTCCCAAATAAAAGAGTTCTCCAAAAAGAGATCCAAGAGCGGGAGTTACAACTAAATCTTGCCAACTTGGTGTTTCTGCAAACGCTTCGATTCCATATTCCCAGAAAAAGGTGGAGCATAAAAAACTATAAAAGGTAGAAAATCCCCAATTAAACCCTGCTCTACGCGTTTGAAGATAATAAACCGCACCCCAATAAGGATGCGTGATCCAATTGAGCCACCACTCATCTTTATCTACAACAGGCCCACTCTTCACTTTGCGCAGATAATTTGTCCCAAGATTCTTAATATCTTCTTTATCCCATTTTGTGACAGATTCTGGCATCAAAAACAAAATCCCTGCCCCAGCAAGCGATCCTGTGATTGTTAGCATCGCGCTTGTCCCTAAATATGCCCATTTAGAATTTGGGATATAAGCTGGGATTCTTAAAGAATCTAAGGATTGGGGATACAGATCTTTTGATAAACAAATCAGACAAATAAAAAGTAAAAATATCTTTTTCAAATGTAAGAAAGCCTTAAAATAGAGTATCATCTTGTCACAATGTGAGAGAGAAATAAAAGCTAAATTATAGTCCAAAACCATCTAATAAAGATCATATAAGGAAATACACTTGCGAAAAACTTATTTTTTCCTCTCTTGCTTACTAGTTCAAAAGCTTGTTGCTCAGACTCAACTTGAAAGCCAAGAAGAGATATTAAACAAACCCAAAAAAGAAATCTCTTTTATCTATGATGCTGACTTTGAATTTTTGTTTGACAATCTTGAATATTCCGATCCATTTTGGGATACAAGAACTCTTATTGCAGCAAAATTATCCCCAGAGATCGGTATAAGTTTTTTTGGACAAAAACTGAAATTTGGAGGATTTTTTACCCTCAAAATGGGTGAGCAATACCCTAAGCAATGGGGGCTTACACTTTCTTATAATTTTGAGGCAAAAGATTTTTCTGGATATTTTGGGATTTTTTCCAAAAAACGCAGAATCGGCCAATATCCTCTAATGTTTTTTCGACAAGATTATGAGTTTTTGCATCCTCTCATCAATGGAGTCATGCTGCAGTATGATTCTAAATCCAACTATCCTTTTAATCTCCAAGCAGAATTTATTTTTGATTGGTATGGAGGAGATCTTTCAAAAAGAATTGATGAGTTTTTGATACAAGGCTTTTTAAAGCAAAGTTTTTTAGAGCAAAAGATATATTGGGGGGGGGGACTTCTTCTTTATCATACAAAAAATGATGAATTTCTCAATCTTGATGGTCATCATTTTGATACTTATCTCCTTGATCGATTCTATTACTATGCATTTATTGGGAGCGATCTCTCTTCTCTTGTGCCAGAAATGAAAACGCTTTCTTTTGAGCTAGGATCACTTTCTTCCCTTGAAAGAAAACGTAGACATAGCAGTGGGAATGATCCATTCTCTCACCAAGTGGGCTGGCAATTTGAGAGCAAAGTCGCCTACAAAGGATTTGGAATCGACAACAAACTTTATTGGGGAGATTCTCAATATAAATACTTCCATCAATATGGAGAAGAGTTTTATGCAGGATTGCCTTTTTATCAAAGCTCTCTTTATAACAGAACAGAGTTTTATTATGAATATCAAAATCGTTATTTGAAAGCTAGAGCAAGCTTTGTGTTACATGCGACACAAAAGAAAGTAGCCAATCAACAAATGATTTCTCTTGTTATTGATACGGCTAAATTATTTTCTTTGTTATTCTGATTTGGGTTGCTGTGTCTTTAGGATTTCATAAGCCTGATGTATTTTTCTTAATTGAAGCAATTGATCTCTTCCATTTAGCGCACGAGTTTCTTCATCGCCAATGGGATTTTGCTTGGTTTGAGCAATGAGATCAAGATATCTTTGATGCAATTCCTCCTTCTTTGCATCTCCAAAGAGTTCTTGTGCCTCTTGAAGAGAGACTTCAACAAAGTTGGCCTTAGCAAAATCAGTATATAAATCATTAAAATCTTTATTATCCAATTCAAGCAAAGCACCCACATCAATGATCGCCTCTTTTGTGGCTTCATTCAGAATGCCATCTGCATACCCCAAAACAAAACAAAACTCCACAACTTTCAATTTTTTTCTATATTCCCCCTTAGTCAATTCACAAAAATCACGAGTGAGCTTCTGGATATCTTTATTGTCCGCATAAAAAATATCTTCTAATGTCCTTTTTACTTCATCAAAAGATCCTAACTTCTCTAACTCTCTTGCCATATCTTCAAGCATAGAGCTTGCCACCTCTTTTTCAAGCACACAAATTTCTCCATCGGCATTGGCAACATAGCCTAAGATTCCGGCAAGTAGCCCAAACTCATTGGAGTAAATTTTTTCTTCAAGACTTATAGGTTCAGGAATGGCAAGTTGAAATGCCTCTTCTTGTTTCATAAAACGTTTTTGGTTGTTTTCATTCCCTAGATACTCTCTAAGTGTTATATATAAATAATATAAAACCCCCAAAGCACCCAATATGATGATCATCTCAAACATTACAATCTCTCCTTTTTTCTAAAATCTTTATAGGTAATATTTTTTTCTTTTGAAAACTGCTCGCTGACCTCTTGGTTTTTTTTAATATTCTCCTTAAGCTTTTCGATGTATTGATCTCGAATTGCAGATTGATGAGTTTTAGAAGGTCTAACAAATAAAGCAAAACAAACAATAAAAAAGAAAATGACGCTTATCCCCTCTTGATGAGTAATGGCATACCATCCTGCAGAAATACATAGAGCAAAAAGAAGCTTAAAAAATGCTTTCATTTTAGCCCTTTAGAAGATTGGGATTTTTTGAAAGAATGGCATGCATCGAATCTTCTTGTTTTTTGTCTTCTTTGGTTTCAAAGGGATTGACAAAAATAGGAATAGGATATGAAGAATCTTCATCCTGAGCAAGTATCTGAATGACACTTGCATAGGGAATCTTAAGGATTGTTCCTATATCCTCTCCTTCTTTTAAAATTAAACCCGCTTCAAACACAAAAAAATCATCAAAAACTTCTAATGATTCAAAGCTATAGCCAGAAAGGATAAAAATCGCAACCTTCCCAATTTTTTCTTTTATCTCATCAATCAAGGGAGGATCAAAACAAACAAGAGAGGTATCACAAGCAATAGAAAAGTGCAACCCTTCATTCTTGAGTTGTGTAATAAATTCTTTTGCATGCAAAGCAAACAACTTTTGAAATTTTGGATTTTGTGCCATATATTTAAACATTTTTTCTATCCCTTCAAGCTTGTCTTAAGTGCTAAAAATTCTTCCAATAAACGCTCGATTTGCCTAATTCCAACAAGCCAAAAATCCTCACTCTCAACATCAAAGCCGAATTTAGCAATCAAATCTTTGGGAGACTGATTTCCTCCAGAACTTAAAAAGTGAATATATTGCTTGATAAATATCTCTTCTTCTCCCTTTTCTTGAGATTGTTTATATAGGCCATAAAGAGCTAAAACAAGGAGTTGCCCATAGCTATAAGCATAGCAATAAAAAGGAGAGTGAATGAAATGAGGGATATAACTCCACCAATAATCATATTTTTTGGTGAGCTTCACGCTTTTGCCAAACATTTTCTGATTCTCTTCTCTCCAGATGAGATTAAAATCCTGAGTTTTTAGCTCATTGGGATTATCATGGATTCGGCGCTCAAAGCAAGTCATAACAATCTGCCTAAATAAGGTAGAAAAAATATCTTCCAATTTTCCAGCATAAAGTCCCAAAAGCTCTTCTTGAGGTATTTTTTCTTTGAGGTGATCAAACAAAAGCATCTCAGCAAAAACTGATGCTGTTTCTGCGGTTGTGAGGGGTGTGTCCATATTGAGATAGCCCTGTGATTTGCTCAATTCTTGATGGATCATATGTCCAAACTCATGGGCGATTGTAAAAATATCGCGACGCCCTTGCGTATAATTCAATAAAACATAGGGATGAGCACTAGGAATACACCCGTGACTAAAGGCCCCTCCCCTTTTTCTCTCTCTAGGATGAGAATCTACCCAGCCTTCTTGGAGTGCTTTTTGGGTGATCTCAAAAAACAAAGGAGAAAATGCACGAAAAGATTCTAAGACCATATTTAGAGCATCTTGATAGGGTATTTTTTCATCTTTTGGCGAAAGGATAGGAGCATAGCGATCATAGTCTTTTAATTCTTTAAGCCCCAAAAGATCCTTTTTGGCAAAATAATATTTTTCAACCAAACCATAATGCCTCTGAGTAACCTTCACCAAAGAATCGACGCTTTTTTGTGTCGCGCAATTATCCAAATGTCTAAAACTTTCTGGTTTTTCATATCCACGCAATTTCACATTGATTGCCAAATCTTTACGGATCATATTGAGAACATAAGTAAGAAAATGCGAAGACTTCTTGAGTTTTTTTGTGAAAATTTTGTGTGCTTTTTTGCGCTCATTGCGATCAGAGGAGTGAAGATAGGCAAGCATCTCTTCCTCTCCCACCTTTTTTTGCTTCTTACCATCTTGGATTTTAAATTTCATTTGCGAAAAATACTCATCAAAGAATCTTGCAAAAGCTCCTGCACCCACGGGAGAAAGCTCTAGGATAATTTTTTCTTGATCCAAGCCAAGCTGATGGGGTTTTTCTTTTGTAAGATTGGAAAGAAAATGCGCATATTGCGGAAGCTCCTTTTGGTGCTGTTGCCACACTTTTTCATCTAAGGCACAATATTCCAATTCAAAAAACAAAACAAAATTTCGTATCTGATTACAAAGCATCTCATACTTTGCATACACATCGCCCAAGGCGCAATCTTGAGCAAAAAGCAGGAAAACATATGTTTGGATTCCTCCAAGTTGCTCAAGTATCTCTTCATACTCCTTAAGGGCTTGAGCAAAATTTTCTTGAAGCTTTCCTTGATATGTTGTCTGAAAAATCTGTGCTCTTTTTGTGAGTTCTTGCGTTTTCTGTTCTAGCTCTTTAGTGCCACTAAAGAGACTATTAAGATTCCAATGATGTTGCATTTTCTTCCTTCAAGATTGATTTAAAACTTAGGATTTTATACAAAATCCTCTAATGCCTTTCTTAATCTTTTAAGACAAAGAGGGGGTTTTTAGTGCTGCACTGCTCAAAATCCTTGCAATCTCTCGTTTTTCATTAATAATCAAAGGAAGATTTAAGTCTCTCAACTCTTCCTCCTCCTCTTCTGTTGCAACCTTTGCAACAATCTTGCAATGAGGAAACTTAGCAAGGATACTCTCGCAAATATGTTGAATCCTGCTTGTATGATCAAGGGCAATGATTACAGCCAAAGCTTGAGAAAGATTTAGCTTATCTAAAATACTTGTTTGGGCAATATTTCCAAACACAACATAATCTCCCTTTTTATTCCCCTCCTCTACTCTTGATAAATTGTAATCAATAGCAATATAAGGGATTTGAGCTTCTTTGAGGTATCGAACAGTTTCTTGACCAAAAGTCCCATATCCACAAACCACCACATGTTGCGCAAGCTGATCTTTCATATCTTGTATGTAGCCTATATCACAACTTTCTTGTTTGGTATTTATCTGAGGCAAAAAGAGCTCTGCAATTTTTCTTAAATTTTTAAGAATAAAGGGGGTTGCAATCATAGAGAGAATCACCATAAGCGTTAAGGATTGATTCATCTCTTGTGTTGAAAAGCCAGATTCTAAAATCCCACTAGAAATCAATAATTGTAAAAATGGGCTGTCTTGATTGATTTGCAAAAGCTGATTTTGCTGAGCCATTAAGAAAATTGCAAATGAAAATTCCCCAATTT
Organism: Helicobacter kayseriensis; assembly: GCF_021300655.1. Classification (NCBI taxonomy): domain Bacteria; kingdom Pseudomonadati; phylum Campylobacterota; class Epsilonproteobacteria; order Campylobacterales; family Helicobacteraceae; genus Helicobacter; species Helicobacter kayseriensis. Next base: position 57,702 of record NZ_JAJTNB010000001.1, on the reverse strand, counting down.
GGCACAATGCAAGGGCTGTTTTTAGGGACACTTTTGCACTTTTTCTAAAAAGTTTCAAAATAGTAAAAATAATCCCCACCTTCAAACACATAACAAGGATTAAAAATACCCCAATCAAAAAAAAGTTTTGCATCAAAAACTCTAAATTGACTTGCATTCCAACTGTAACAAAAAAGAGTCCCAAGAAAATATCGCGAAAATGGGTGAGATCAGCTTCAACTTGGTATTTGTATTTTGAACTAGAAATCACCATTCCTGCAATAAATGCCCCCAAAGAATGAGAAAACTCAAAATATTCGCTTAAAAGCGCTGCACCCAAAACGATAAACAAAACTGTGCCCACAAAAATCTCATCCATATGCGTATCTGCTGCAAACTTTAAAATTCTTGTCGCGACAAATTTACCTGGAACAAAAAGAATAAAAAGAACAACAATTGCAGAAATCATCGTCTTAATCAAAAGAGGGACAAAATGCGCATCTTGATTGCTAAAAATTGCCACCATAAGCAAAATAGGAATCACTGCAATATCTTGCATGATAAGGATTCCTAAAGAGCTTCTTCCATATCCTGTACCAATCACTCTACTCTCTTCAAAACTTTTCAAAACAATTGCTGTAGAAGAGAGGGAAAATGCACACGCGATAATGATGGAAGTAATCACTTCAGAACCAAAAACATAATGTGAGATTAAGAAAAAAACAGTCATGGTAAGTATGACTTGCAATCCCCCAAAAATCAAAACTTCTTGTTTCATTGATTTAATGCGGGGGAAATTAAATTCAAGACCAATCATAAACATCAAAAAAACAATTCCAAATTCAGCGATACCATTTAAAGCTCCCGCATCAGAAAGTGCCCTTAAATCAAAGGCATAGACAATGATCACACCAGTGACGATATAACCAATAATCACAGGAATATCAATCCTCTTAAAAAGAATATTAATCACAACAGCAATCCCTAAAGCCAATACTCCGACTGTAAATCCCATATAAAAAACTCCAAGACATACTTAAAAGAATCAAATTTGATTTTTGAAATAATTTTACTTTAATATATGGTTTTATTAAGATAGGAGTGTGTATGCGTTTTGATCATCTTGTATTCTCCAAAATTTCTTCGCTTAAAAGTAGAATTCTTGGAACCTCCCTTCATCGAAAAACTAAGATCTTGCTGGCCAATATTGCAATTGGATTATTTCTCATTATTAGCACAACATTTTTTGCACTTTTTGGTCTAAAGTATGACTACGATTCTAGCTTTATGCACCAAGAACGCAAGCTTAAACAACTCATTGTGATTCAAAATATTTATTCTTCTGTTTTAGCTCAACTTCTTAAGCAAGAATCTGTTTTAGATGAAGTTGAGAAACTTAAAGGGGCTTGGAAAACATTCACTCTCATCCACGAAGAAGATAATTATGGGACTAGATTCAAAGAAATTTATGCCGAAATCTTTTTAAGCTATTCTACACAGCTTAAAAGACTAGAACTTTATGAAAACCAAATTACAAATATCATCAATCAAAAGTTTTTTTCTCCTACAAAACTCAACACTCAAGAGATTCAAAATATAGGACTTTCTCTCAACTCTCTTTTACATGAAACCATACAACTTAGACTTGAAGTTTTGAATCTGAAAAAAAAGATCACCAATTCTCTTTTTAACACCACAATGATTCTGATTAGTTTTTTGATCATCGGAATTGTTTTGACAACTTTGTTTTTTTCACAAATCATCATTGCTTCAATCAAAGACCTGCACAACTCCCTTGAAAGCATCGTTTTCCAAAAAACAAAAGAGCTACGCCAACTCAATAATGACCTGCAAGAAAAAATTAAACAAGAGCTTAAAGAATCGCGTCAAAAGGATCACATTATGTATCAACAAGCAAGACTTGCCTCTATTGGAGAAATGATACAAAATATTGCACATCAATGGAGACAGCCCCTCAACTCCCTTATGTTGATTATCCAAAGCTTCAAGCTCAAATCTGATCATCAAAAACTTTCTCAAGATTTCATCGATTCTCAAACACAAATGGCTTTGCGAATCGCTAAAAATATGTCCAATACAATTGAAAATTTTAGGAATTTTTTCCAACCTCATAGTGCTCGCGAATCTTTTAGTATCCAAAAAAGCATTGAAGATTCTCTTAGTATTCTTCAGGCCAATCTCAAAAATAGCAATATTAAAGTTGAGGTATTTGGGGAGCAACAAATCTTTCTTTTTGGCTATGAAAACGCCTTTACTCAGGTGATCCTCAATCTTGTCAATAACGCAAAAGATGCAATTTTGGCAGAAGAAATTTCTGGAGGAATGATTGAAATCTCTATTGAAAAATTGACAAATGAAAATATACAAATCAAAGTCCAAGATAATGCTGGAGGAATCAAAGTCAAAGAAATTGAGAAGATCTTTGAGCCCTACTTTACGACAAAACACAAATCCGTAGGAACAGGTGTCGGCCTCTATATGGTTAAACAAATTATTGAAAAACAACTTGGTGGGAAAATTATTGTCCAAAATCTAGAATGGGTGAGTAAAATAACACACAAAAAGTATAAGGGTGCGTCATTTGAGATTACTTTACCTCTCAATCTTTGAGGTGCTTTTAGGAGGAATTAATGATTTTGGAACGATTGAAGGAGATGAATTTATTGTATGTCGAAGATGATGAAGACACTCTGCAAGCTAGCAAAATTATTTTAGAAGATTATGTTAAAACGCTTTTTATTGCAAGAGATGGACAAGAAGCACTAGAAATTTTTGAGAAACAAAAAATCGATCTCATTCTGACAGACATCCTGATGCCAAAACTTAATGGGATTGAAATGATTAAAGTCATACGCCAAAAACACCCCAATCTTCCCATTATCATCACGACAGCGCACACTGAAACTCAATATTTGCTTGATGCTATCCATTTAAAAGTTGATCGATATATACTCAAACCCATTGTTTTGGAAGATTTATTTGGAGCATTTGAAAAAGTTATTCTTCCTTCTCTTCAAGCACAAACAATTCAAGATCAAAAACTACTCATCAATGCAATTTCAACTTTTGTAGGTGGGAAAAAGATTGAGATCATTCGTTATCTTTTGCAAAATATTGATGAAGATTTTATTTTTCATGGATCTTATGAAAGTATTATGGAAACCCTAAATGTCAGCAAACCAACAGTTGTTAAAACCTTTAAACAACTGATAGAAACTGGGCTAGTAACAAAAATCAGAAATAAAATCTATCGTCTCCATCCAGACATCACTTCTTCTTAATACAGACTAGTATTGACTTGTGATAAGAAAATGACTAAAATAGCACTCTTATCACAAAACCACATTTAGCGGAGCATTTCTTCACGCATTTACTTTAAAAACTAAAAGGCATTTTATGAGTCAAAAAGAAAATAAAAATACAAGAACTCACACCCCTGTAGATGGTTATAAAATCGAAGAATTACGATCCAAAACAGTTGCAGATCTTACTGAGATTGCTGTGCGTATGGGTGTTGAGAATCCTCAAGAATATCGCCGACAAGATTTGATTTTTGAAATCCTCAAAAAACAGGTCAATCAAGGTGGATACATTCTTTTTACAGGGATTTTAGAACTCAGCTCAGAGGGATATGGTTTTTTAAGAGGAATTGATGCAAATTTTAGCGATACTCAAAACGATACTTATGTATCCCAGAGTCAAATTCGTCGTTTTGCACTTCGAACAGGAGATATCGTCACGGGACAAGTTCGCCCCCCCAAAGATCAAGAGCGATATTATGCACTTCTCAAAATTGAAGCGATCAACTATCTTTCTTTAGAAGAAATCAAAAATCGCCCGCTTTTTGATAACCTCACTCCTCTCTTTCCCCTAGAACAACTCAAACTCGAATACAATCCCACAAAAGTCACAGGAAGAATGCTTGATCTTTTTAGCCCAATTGGTAAAGGTCAAAGAGCTCTGATCGTTGCCCCTCCGCGAACAGGAAAAACTGAGCTGATGAAAGAGCTAGCTCACGGGATCTCTTATAATCATCCCGAAGTAGAGCTGATGGTTTTACTTGTCGATGAGCGACCAGAAGAGGTGACGGATATGGAGCGAAGTATCAAAGGGCAAGTTTTTAGCTCCACCTTTGATCTCCCCTCAAGCAATCATATTCGCGTCGCAGAACTTGTGATCGAAAGAGCCAAGAGAATGGTGGAAATGGGGCAAGATGTGGTGATTTTGCTTGATTCTATTACGCGTCTTGCGCGTGCTTACAATGGCGCAACCCCTTCAAGTGGAAAGGTCTTGAGTGGTGGAGTTGATGCAAATGCATTACACAAGCCAAAAAGATTTTTTGGAGCAGCGAGAAATATCGAGCAAGGCGGAAGTCTGACAATCATCGCAACAGCCCTGATTGAAACAGGATCGCGTATGGATGAAGTCATCTTTGAAGAATTCAAAGGAACAGGAAATAGTGAAATCGTTCTAGCACGCTCAATCGCAGATCGCCGAATCTATCCAGCATTTGATATCCTCAAATCTGGGACAAGAAAAGATGATCTTCTTTTGGGCAAAGAAAAGCTGACAAAAGTTTGGATGCTAAGAAATGTCATGCAACAAATGGATGATGTGGAAGCCCTAAGCTTCATCTATGCAAAAATGCAAAAAACAAAAGACAATGATGAGTTTTTGAATCTGATGAATGAAAAAGACTGATGCGTGCAGGAGTATTTGATAGCGGTATAGGGGGAATAAGTGTTTTAAAATCCCTCCTTGATTCCAAGGTCTTTTCAGAGATTATTTATTATGGCGATACAGCAAGAGTCCCCTATGGAGGGAAAGATAAGGACACCATCATCAAATACTCTCTTGAAGCAATTGAGTTTTTTGCTCCTCATTGTATCGATATACTCATTGTTGCTTGCAATACGGTGAGTGCATATGCCCTAGAAGAAATGAGGAAAAAGGCTCCCTATCCAATCATTGGGGTGATCGAATCAGGAGTCTTAGCTCTTCAAAACACACTCCACAACAAACAAGATCCAATCCTTATCATCGCCACTCAAGCGACAATCCACTCCAAAGCCTATCTCCTATCTCTAAAAAAATTGGGGTATGAAAATATTGCTTCAATTGCCACCCCTTTGCTTGTGCCTTTTGTTGAGGAAGGAATCTTAGAAGGCGAATTTTTGCAACAATGCTTGCATCACTATTTCAAAGATCTTCACACTCACCCCAAAGCAATCATCCTAGGATGCACGCACTATCCCTTCATCGCTAAAGAGATTAAAAAATACTTTAAAGAAGAAGTCTTGCTTATCCATTCAGGTGAAGCGATTGTAGAATATTTACAAAGCAAAGGAATCTATGACACCCACCCTTGCACACAAGTGCAGTTTTTCTCTTCAGAAGATAGTGAAAAGCTAAAGAAAAAGGGAGAGGAACTACTTAAGCGACTTTCAATTTAAATCCCAAAGAAATATATCAACAAAACTATCGAACCTTAGATAGCTCCCGATAATCCTCACAACCAGCCCTAACCCCTAGCTGACACGCCTTTTTGTATAGCCCCAAAGCAGTGTCAAGATTTTTTTTAACACCTCTTCCATTTTCATACATTGCTCCAAGGGCACCACACCCTCTCCCCTCTCCCCCATCACAAGCGATAGTGAAAAATTTCACAGCCATCAAAGAATCTTGCTCAACACCTTCTGCATTTTCATACATCAATCCAATACTAAGGCATGAAACCATATCTCCATTCTGACAAGAGAGTTTAAAAATCTCAAAGGCTTTCTTATAATTGCCTTTTTGATATATCCTAGATCCTTCTTCAAAATCCATTCCAATTCCACATAAAGCAACCCAAATCAACAACAAAACTTTTTTCATATCTTTTCCTAAATTCACAAAGAGTTTTATCACAAAATAAAACTCTTTTATTGCATTTTTGTGATTCAAAATTCATAGTTAAACATAGCACTTTATATCTTTGCTTGATTTTTATTTTCTCAAATCCCTTGCAGATTCTTCCTACTTTCTTACTAGATCTGTGCTGCTCAATATCTTGAGTTTAACTTCCATAATTTTTTATCATAAAAACAATTTTTAAGACTTGAGTTTATGTCTCCACAGAATTATCCAAGCTCTGTTTTATAGTAAGATTCTTGAAGTTTTTATCATCGATCAAACAAGGCTTTTAAATGCAAGATTTTTACTTTCTCACCAATAATCTCTTCACTTCCTACACATTGCAAGAAGAATTTCCCAAACTCTATGATTTCAAGCAGGATCTCACCCCCATTTTCTCACAGATCCAAGCCCTTTATGATGAAGCAAAGTTTGATTCTCAAAACGAACATCAATTTGAAGATGATTTTATCTCTAAGGTTTTAGAAATCCTAGGTTGGCACACAATCCGCCAAGAAGAGAAAATCATTCAAGGCAAGCTTGAAAAGCCCGACTTCCTCCTCTTTTCCTCCAAGGAAACCAAAAAATCCTATGAAAAGATTCCCAAATCCTCGCGCCCCTCCAGTAACTCTTTCATCAATGTAATTTTAGAATCCAAAGCCTATAATGTCGCCATTGACAACAAAAAAGTCAAAGACAACCCTCACTTCCAAATCCTCCGCTATCTAAGCAATCTCAAGCTTGACTTTGGATTCCTTACCAATGGAAGACTTTGGAGATTTTATGACAACTCAAAACTCTCTAGTCAAAAAATCTTTTATGAAATCAATCTTGAAGCGATCATCCAAAAGAACGACATCCAAGCCTTTAGATATTTTTATTTCATTTTCAATGCTCAAAACTTCATCGCCACTGCAAAGATCCAAGAGCCTATTCAAACTCTTTTTGCCCAAAACACCACAGCCAAAACCAAAATCGAAGATGATCTCAAATCTCTCATTTATGGAATCAATGGCAAAGATTCTATCTTTGAAAAAATCGGATCTTGCATCTATACCAAAAACCCCACACTTTCGTTAGATGAGGTGTATCAAAACTCTATTTATTTCATCTTCCGCCTTTTATTCATCGCTTATTTTGAAGATAAATTCTCTCCTCTTTTGCAAAAGCACTCCTACTACAATGACCATATCTCTATCCAAAATCTCCTCACCATCGCACAAAACAACCCCGACAAACACGATGCCCTTGTCAAACTCAATTGGATTTTTTCCATCTTTGATAAGGGAGAGCCAAACTATGATATGCCCATCTTCAATGGAGGATTATTTGATACCACCCGCTCCAAAGCTCTCAATACTCCCAAGCTCTTCAGCAATCAAGATCTTTATGAAATCCTGCAAATCTCTTTTTCATCACACTAGAGGGCAAGGAATACAGAAGGGACTATAAAACCCTCTCTATCACTCACTTAGGGACAATTTATGAAGGATTGCTCTCTTATTTCTTTGAAGTTGCACAAGAAGACACCTATTATCTTCTCTATTCTGAGGGCAGAAGCAAAAGTATAGAGGGCTACTTTGATCCCTATGATTACGCGCTTCTAAGCAAAAAGCACAAAATCACCAAATGCACTTTCTACCCCAAAGGGGAAATTTATCTCAAAAACACAAGCAACTCCAGAAAAAGCACCGCAAGCTTCTACACTCCCACATCACTCACTTCCTATCTTGCCACCCACGCTCTAAAAATCACAGATCAAAACATTTTGGATTACAAGATCTTGGACAATGCCTGTGGAAGCGGACATTTTCTCATCCAAGCACTCAACACCATCACAGAACACATCATCAACCACTTTGAAGACTTCCCAAGCTTCAAAGCCCTCTATGAAAAGGAGGCTCAATCCATCAAAGATAATACTTCTGCTTACATCACAGATTATGAAGTCGATGAGGGCGACATCATCAAGCGCCTTTTGCTCAAAAGGATGATTTATGGAATCGACCTCAATCCTTTCAGTGTCGAGCTCACCAAACTCTCTCTTTGGATTGATAGCTTTATCTTTGGCACACCCCTAAGTTTTATCGAGCATCACATCAAATGCGGAAATGCTCTGGTAGGCTCAAGCATCAAAGATTTCCAATCTTTCTATGAGGGTCAAACTTCTCAAAACCTCTTTTTCTATGATTTTATGGAGAACTTCAACTCCCTCACAGAAGTTTTCTCTATCCTCAACTCTCTCAAAGATACCACAGAAGAGGAGATCAAAGAGAGCAAAGCCCTCTATTCTCAAGAAATCTCCCCCAAACTCTCCACCCTCTCTCTAGCCCTTGATTTCCTCACTGCCCAAAGCTTTTTTACCCTAGAAGATAGAGCGAGATTCCAAGGCAAAGAGCTAGATTTCATCCAAGCCATCCTCACGCCCAATGAAGAGTTTCACAACCTCAAACCCATCATCGAATCTCTAAGCAAAAAATACAGATTCTTTCATTATGAAATCGCTTTCCCAGAAGTTTTTTCAGGCGAGAAAAAGGGCTTTGACTGCATCATTGGAAATCCACCGTGGGATAAAACAAAGCTAAGTGATGATGACTTTTTTCCTCAGTTTGTGAGTGATTATCGCACCAAAAAAGCAAGTGAGAAAAAATCTCTCAAACTTGATCTCCTAGATAAACCCTATATCGCGCAACTTTACGAAGAGAGCAAAGCTCATATCGAATCACTCAACACCTATTACAAAGCCCACTATCCCCTCAATCGTGGCAGTGGAGATGGTAATCTTTTCAGATTCTTTGTCGAGCGTAATCTCTCTTTGCTCTCTCCCCACTCTTCCCTCAACTATGTCCTTCCAAGTGCACTGATGTATGAAGAGGGAAGCCTAGCCCTAAGGATGCACATCCTCAAAGAAAAAACACTCACATATTTTTATAGCTTTGAAAATCGTGAGGGAATCTTCCCTGATGTTGATTCGAGATATAAATTTGCCTTGATGCAAATCCTCTCTTGCCCTCCACCCCCAAATCATGCGATCCAAACGATGTCCTATCTCACACAAGCAGATTCTCTCTATACCCAAGAGCCCATCACCCTCACTCTCCAAGAGATCTCTACCCTCTCTCCCTCTCATCTTGCACTGCCTGAGGTGCGGGATAAAATGATGCTTGATATTCTTCTCAAACTCTACTCTTCTTTTAAGCCCCTTTCTCTGCAATGGTTAGATTTTAGAAATGAGCTACATATGACAAATGACAAAGATCTCTTTATCGAATCTGGCCAAAAAGGACTTTTCCCCCTCTATGAGGGCAAGATGATCCACCAAAATGACGCAGAGTTCGCTCCTCCGACCTACTTTCTCAATCCCCAAGATTTTGATGAGCGACTAAGTAGCAAAGAGCTTTATCGTCTCAAGCAAGATATAGGAATGAGTGAAAAAGACTTTGTGGATTTTTGCTCTAAATATTCACTTAAGTCTAGAGATTTGATCGTATATGAGAGAGATTTTATTCGTTTGGGATATAGAAAAATTGCAAGAGATACGGATGAACGCACAGCGATTTTTTCATTGATACCTTGTAATGTAGGGTGCGGAGAAAATATGTGGCAACATATTCCCAAATATTATAAGGTTTCTGAAAATGGCATTGAAGTTCAGGGAGTAGAGATAGAGAAAGTGCTTTTTGCCTTAGGAATATTCAACTCCATTGTTGTGGATTTTGTGGTGCGAAGTATAGTGCAAATTAATGTGAGCAAAACTTATTTGGAGCGTGTTCCGCTCCCTCAACCCACAGCAGAGGAAATCCGCTCAAACCCCCTCTACACCACTATCACTCGCAATTCTTTAGCACTCCAACGCTACAATGACAAAAGTGGATATTTCAAAGCCCTAGATTCTCTCTTTGGCTCAAAAGAATGGGTACAGATTGGAAAACACCAAGGAAGCTATGGCTTAGGCGGAGAGCCCCTTTCTATCCCCAAAACTGAGAAATCCTACCTCACCCTCAAAGCCACCAATGACATCCTCATCGCCAAACTCTATGGACTAGAACAAGAAGAGTTTTGCACGATTCTTTCAACATTCAAAGTCCTAGCCAACAAACAACCCCACTACATCGAACTACTCAAAGTGATGTGGAAAAGCGTGGGAATTAAAAGCTAAGTTTCCATATTTGTTTTGCATGTTTTGCGTAAATTTCTTGGTTTTTTCTAATATTTTGAGGATTCCATTCCTTATATTTATCATTGATGGTGATTTGCGAGGTTATTGCAAATGGAGATTTTGCAAAAGCTCCACATTTTGTGGGATAATCTTTTTGTCCAAGATCTTTATTAACTTTTCGATCAAGCAGGACAAAATTCCCCAATCTTGATACGAAATGCTCATGCTCTTCAAAAGAAAAATATTGCTCCCAATATTCCGTCATTGTTTTAGGAAGGATGTGTTCAACACTAATATTTTCGCCAGTTATTTTGTTTTTTGTATTTGCAAATTGACACTCAAGTTTTTCGAGAATATAATAAATTAGTTTTGGATTTGAATTAAAATTAATACTGCGCGAGCTAAACTCTTTTTCGAAAGTTTCATCATCAATATAAAGCTTTTTGAGATTTTCAAAAACCTCTCTTGCTGTTGAGATTTCTTCATTTGTGATTTTTATTGAGCATTTATTAAAAGCTTTTTCCATATCCTTAGTTTGACGCTTTCCAATTACGACATACCTAAAAACAATGACGGAACAAATTTCTAATATTCGGACAAATTCACGTGGTTTTTTAGGAAAAATTTTATCGTACGCCGACATCAACAAGGGAATATGCTGTTGCATTTTGAAAAGCTTTAATTCTTCAAGCCTTTTTTTGATTTTAAGAAATTCTCCAGATTCTTTCCAAAGATCATCTTCTGAATCTCTCAAGGCTCTATAGATAATGCAAAATCTTTTTAGATTTTGAACAAAGTTATAAGCCTCGGATCCATTTTTGATTTGTCTACTAATGGTTTTGAAGAGCTGAGATTCTGTAATAAAATCCTGACGAGAATTGATGTAATATCTCAAGAATCGAGGCATATCTTGATTTTTAATTCGTTCGGTGATATCTCTCCAAACTGTTTGCATAATTTTAACGCTTTCGCTATCACTTAATGAAAAAAGGTAATTTTTAAGTAAATCTGTTGCTGTGAGCTCTACTCCTCTGGCATTAAGTGTTTCAAATAATGTGTAAGCATTTAATTCATCTTCAACGGCAATTTGTATAAAACAGATCTTCTCTAAAATCATTTCAATATACGCAACAATCTTCTCAGCATTTTTTTCAATTTTATTTTGAATGAAATATTCCATTAATTTTTCTTTAAAAAAGACTAGAGATTTGTATATAAGCTGATTGCTGGATGAACTTTTCGTTCTTACCTCACTTGGCAAATTTTCAAGATTAATGACATATTGATAAAAAAAAGAATTATTGTGATCATTGAGTTGAAGCCTTGGTTTTTTGACAAGTGTTGAAGCACTTTGTTTGCACACATATGTTTCAAGAGCCCTAATTCTTTGTAGATTTTTCTCCTTATCAATGTTCTGAGAAATCAAATCTTTAAGAATTGAAATTACAGAGACAATAAGTATGCTCAATGTTGTGATTCTTTGCTGTCCATCAATAACAACCATTTCTTTGCCATCATTAGAAAATTGCAACACTATTGTCCCCATGTAATGCAAATTATCATCAGTGAGCCTATAAATATCTTCAAGAAGATCTTCCCATTGATCTGTATTCCATGAATAATCTCTTTGATATTGAGGAACGCTATAGGATTTTCCATTACTTAAAAGTTCAAACAATTTAACATTTTTTGTTTCTAGATAATTTTTTGACATTTTTTAAACCTCAACAACTTATCATTCTTTGTGTGATTATAGCTAGTGATAAGGAGAGTCGCAAAATAATGAAAATAATAAAATGATTTCATACTTACAAATTTACACCTCTTCCAACACCCTCTCTACTCTTCCCCCAAGCATCTTTTCTCTTTCAGGATAGCAGTCAAACTTGGCGATTGCATAATATCGCCTGCAATCCATGCAAGAGTTGGCGATCTCAATTGCTCTCAAAGCTTCCTGCATATCCTTTGCCTCCACCACGCTCCCCATAGCATTGAGATGGGCTTTGATTCCACTTTGTTCCCATGCCCTCAAAACCTTTGCTACCTCTTCTCTTTTACTGATTTCTCCATGGATACTAAAAATACTAAGCTCTAATAAAACCGCCATTTTTTCCTCCTTAGATAAAAGCCATTTTTTCCGCTCTTTGGAGCAATTCTTTTGCTCCACGATCAATCATCCTTTGAGCCAAACTTTGCGCGATTTGCAAATGATTCTCAATCTCTCCTTCCATCTCTTCACTCAGCACCTCACTCCCATCGGGTAAGCCGACTTTTGCTATGAGGCTAAGCTTTTGGTGTGTATTTAGACTTGCATGCACCCCAATTGGCACTTGACATCCACCCTCCAAACACCTCACAAACTCTCTCTCACTTTCACAAAAGATCCGCGTTTCTTCATCATTAAGCCCACTCAAAATCTCCCAAAATTCACTATCACTCCTGCACTCAATCCCCAATGCCCCCTGCCCCATTGCTGGGATCATTTCTTGGATCTCCAAAGGCTTGGCATATTTTAGCTCCCCCTCAATCCCTAGCCTTTTGATTCCTGCAAGTGCCAAAATAATCGCATCAAAATCTCCATCTTTTAGTCTCTGAAGACGCGTTTGGACATTTCCCCTCAAGCTTTGCGTATCTAGATCTGGACGAATCATCTTGATCTGCATCGTCCGTCTTAGCGAAGTCGTCCCAACCCTTGCTCCCAAGGGAAGCTTTTCAAGATTTGGATACTTCTCACTGACAAAGCAATCCCTCACATCCGCCCGCCTAGTAATAGCGACCAAAGACAATCCCTCTGGAAACTCCACAGGCACATCTTTGAGGCTATGCACAGCAAGATCGATCTCCCCACTCAAAAGTAATTCCTCAAGCTCTTTGGTAAAAAGCCCCTTGCCTCCGATTTTTGCCAAAGGAGTATCAAGGATCTTATCTCCCTTTGTTTTGACGATCTTGATTTCCACTTCAAGATCACATTCATCTCGCAATCTTTGAGCGATATGATTGGCTTGCCAAAGAGCCAACAAGCTCCCCCTACTTCCAATGATGATCTTTTTCATCTTCGATCCTTTCGTGAGTTTCAACCACTTCCACATCAATCACTTCTTCTCTGTCATATGTTCTACTTCTTTTTGAGAATCTCACCTTCTGCAAAAATGAGACAAAAACAGAATCCAAAATTCCAAAGCAGAGCAAAAGCCCCAAGCAATCACTCAAGATTCCAGGAAGGATCAACAAAATCGCTCCAAAAACTTTTGTCAAATTTGAAGCCAAGATTTCTTGAGGATCTCTTGCACCTCTCAAAAACTCCACAATAGACTCATTGCTTGCTGAAAATGTCGTCAAAAGCAAAAATACACCCAAAATTCCGCTCAAAATGATTTCTGCAACCAACGCCAAAAAACCAAAACTCTCACTAAAAGCGATCAACCCTCCAAGTTCAACAAAAAACAAGATTCCAAAAACAAGCAAAAATCTCATTTTAATTCCTTAAAAATTCTTCAATCATTATGCTTTGTTTTGATAAGTCTAATCTTTGGATCCTTTCGATCTTTCCGTGCTCAAGCTCTTTCCCTACCAAGAAAGCCTCAGGGATCCCCAAAAGCTCAAAATCACTCATTTTCACTCCAAAACGCTCTGAGCGATCATCAAAAAGCACCCTTTTTCCCTCTAAAAGCATTTTTTGATAGAGTTTTTCCCCAGCTTCCTTTTGAGCCTCATCTTTCATATTTGAAACAATAATCACGGATTCAAATGGGGATAAAACACGATTCCAAATTATCCCTCTATCATCATGGTTTTGCTCGATAAAAGCAGAAAGGATTCTTGACACACCAATTCCATAGCATCCCATAATGAAGGGTTGAGCCTTTCCATTCTGATCCAAAAATGTCGCACCCATAGGCTGAGAATACTTGGTCCCAAGCTTGAAAATATGGCCAATTTCTATTCCTCTTTGGTATTGCAACGCACACCCACAATGCCTGCATCCATCACCCTCTCTGACAAGTGCCAAATCCACTTGCTCACCCTCTAAAAATGTCTTGATACAATGAAAATCTACCTCATTTGCTCCTGTAAGATATTTCTCTCCTTTTTGCAATGCAAGATCATAAAACACATAATCCGCACCTGCTCCAAGTCCTACAAACCCAAGAGAAAACCCTTGCATTTCCTCTTGGCTCAACTCATAAAGCTCCAAAACGCTCTCATCTTTCTTTATAAGTGCGTTCAATGCCTTGGTTTCTTCAAGTTGATCATCTCCCAAGATAAAAAAGAGAGCTTGCTTATTCCCCTGTGTCGTCCTTACCCCCTTGATGATACATTTCAAAATCATTTCTGGAGCTATTTTAAGCTCTTTTGCAAGCACTTCAATTTGTTTCATGGAGGGGGTGTGAATCTTTTTTTCTTCTGCTTGAAGTGTTTGGAGTTGTCGATTTTGACGCACTCCTGCTTCAATATTGCTAGCATATCCACAAGAAGGACAAATAATCAGCGTATCCTCTCCACATTCACTTAAAAGCATAAATTCCTTACTTCCACTTCCGCCAATTGCTCCACTATCAGCCTCTACAACAGCATAACGGATACCAAGCTCATCAAAGATATTTCGATAAGTCTGCTCCATCAAATCAAACTCTCTATCAAGATCTTCTACACTAGAATGAAAGCTATAGGCATCTTTCATAACAAATTCTCTTCCTCGGATCAACCCAAATCTTGGACGCACTTCATCGCGGAACTTTAAGTGAATCTGATAAAGATTGAGAGGGAGTTGCTTATAGCTTTTAATCACCCCCTTGATGCACTCCACAATCCCCTCTTCATATGTTGGGCCCAAAACAAAATCTTGATCTTTTCTATCTTTAAATCTCAAAAGCTCTTTACCATACTTTTCATACCGACCAGACTTTTGCCAAAATGAAGCAGGAGTTACAAACCCCAAAGTCAGCTCTTGTGCCCCTGATTGATTCATATGTTTTTGAATCACATTTTTAATATTTTCAATCACCCTATGCCCCAAAGGCAAAAGGTTATAAATCCCCGCTCCTACTTGCTGAATATATCCTCCACGCAAAAGATATTGATGACTCTTTAGTTCAGCATCTTTCGGGGTTTCTTTCATTGTGTAAATAAAGCTTTGACTCATTTTCATATCATTTTCCTTCTTCATCGTATTTGAGATGTTTTTCGCATTTATAAGGATTATTAAAAACCTCTTTTCCTCTCAAATCAAAAAGTTTCTGTATATTCTCGACAATAAAATCGCTTTCGGGATTTTCCTTGATTGTTTTGATATAGGTCGTTGGATGATGCAAAAATTTATTGAAGGCATTATGCATAATCCTCATCACCTTCTCTTCTTCTGCAGAATCCAAAAAACCTTTTTTGATCGCCCTTGATACTTCATCAATGCAACATTGCTTTGCTTTTTCTCTAAAGGCCTTAATCAAAGGCTCAACATCAAGGCTTGCGAGCCATTGCCTAAAAAGCTTCACTTGTTGGCAAATCATTCCCCTTGCTTTTTGCAGCTCTTCTTCTCTTTTGTTTTTATTTTCTACCACAACCTCTTGCAAGTCATCAATCACAAATAATGCAATATTTTCTTCTTCTAGAGGTTGAATATCTCTAGGCAGGGCCAAGTCAAACCAGATTCTCTGAAAAGAGCAGGTTTTAATCATATCTTTTGTGATGATTGCATGAGGCGCACCCGTGGCACAAAAAAGATAAGGATGGGAATTGATGATTTCTGTAAGATTTGCAAAAGAGGCAATATCGATGCGATCATCATTTAATTCTTGCTTGATTGCACAGGCATGATCAAGAGTCCTACTCAGCAAAAGCACTTCAAATCCATGGCTTAAAAGATACTTAACACACAAGATTCCAATCTCCCCTGTTCCCACAACAACAACTTTTTTCTTTTGTGGGTTAAGATTTAAAAAATGTGCAATTGCTACAGAGGCGACAGAGGTGGGGCTTTTTGAGATCTGTGTTTGCGAACGAATCAAGGCCGCGCATTTAAAAGCAAAATGCATCGCCCTTGTAAGTTCTTTTTTGCAAAATCCAAACTCATAAGAAGTCTTGTAGGCATTTTTAAGCTGTCCAGTGATTTGCGTTTCTCCCAAGACCAAACTATCCAAGCTACTTGCAACACTGAAAATATGATCCAATGCCTCATCTTCAAAAAGTAATTGCACCCCTGATTGGAGTTGCGACAATGAAATATCTCGATAAGAAGCAATCCATTCAACTATAGATTTAACATCTTTAGAATTGACAACAAGCAATAGCTCAAAACGATTGCAAGTGCTCAATAAGATACACTCTTGAATAAATGAAAATGAAGAAAAAAGTTTTGTATAGAATTGTTTTAATTCACTTTGAGGAAAAGCGATGCGCTCTCTGATAGAAATATCAAGGTGCTTATGAGAAAAACTAATCACACAATACATTAAAAGCTCCTCTGAATCATTGCATCAATCATCTCTTTCAATGCGGGATTATATGGATTTTTGATCTTTACAAGAGAATCTTTAGCAATCCCTATAGCTAACTGCTGACTTTTTTCAATGCAGGAATATTTCTCCAAATGATCTTTTATCCATTTTTTCTCATCTTGATTTAATTCCTTTCCGCACAAGCCTTGAAGCCTCTCTCTTCCCTCATGATCCAATGCTTCAAACAAAAAAAGATAGGGAAGTGTTGTTTTTCCCTCCTTGAAATCATTCATGGCAGGTTTTCCAAGCACTTCTTGAGGCTGAGTAATATCCAAAATATCATCAATAATTTGAAACGCAATCCCCAAGCATTTACCATAATGAAAATAATCTTTTGCATCAAGTCCAGCTAATATGGCAGCGCATTCTGCACTAGAGGCAATTAAAGATGCGGTTTTTTCTTCAATCATTAAGCAATATTTTTCTTTTGAAGGATTAAAGCTTTGAGCAAGAAAAACATCATAGATTTCTCCACTTGAAAGCCTGCACACGGCATTAGAGAGGCTTTGGGCAATCAAGGAATCAAAAAAAGTCAGATGATAAAAAGCTTTTGCATAAAGTGCATCTCCCAACATAACAGCACTTTTGCTACCATAACTTGCATTTATTGATTTTTGCCCTCGACGAATCATGCTTTCATCGATTACATCATCGTGCAACAAAGAAGCAAGCTGTATCAATTCAATAATGGCACAAAGCTCTATGCTTTGCTGATTTTTTCCCGCAATAGCCAAAACCATCGAACTACGCAACATCTTTCCATGTGAAATTTGTGAAAACATCTGTTCTAAAAAGGGGTTTTGGAAATCTTTGATGAGTTTTTGCATCACCTCTATGATCTCTGACATATTTCTTCCTTTATTGCACAAAAACATCTCCATAAACTGCAATTTTAAAAGTTACGCTTTGAGTTTTCTCATCATACTTCTCAAAAAATACAGTCACATAGGGTGAAACAATCCCCCTTTTGCCTTCCTTGCTTAGATTGATTCTGAATGCATTTTTTTTATAATCATCAAACAGAATCATTTGATGATTAAAAGAGTCATATTTTGCCAAAAAAACCAATCCCCCATCGACAAAAAGCGTCCAATGAAAGGCAAGTTCTCTTACATCATTTGCACCTACCAAGAGCTTCATTTTGTGTTCTTGGTTGCGCTTGAGAGAAATCTCTTGCTCGCTACTCCAATCAACTTCCCCCCAACACAAAATAACACTCAAAAAAATGCAAAAAAATTTATTCATTTTGACTAAGAATGTTACCCATAGATTGAATGGCTAAATCCTGTTTCATCTGTTTAAGATTTTCTAGATTGATCTCTTCTCCCTCTTTTTCTAATTCCGCTTTTGCAATTTCCTCCAAAAGTCTTTCTAATTCATCTGCAACAACAGAAGGATTGGCATGAAAGATAATTTCCTTCCATTTTAAAATAGGATCTCCTTCAAATAGCTCATCAAACATCTAAGCTCTCCTAAAACTTATATTTAAATCCCGCACTAATACTGATATTGTGCTCCTCTTTATCCAATCCAGCTTTATATCCAGCACTGAGATTCATAGAAAAATCTGGACTGATATACCCTTCTCCTCCAGCATAAATAGAGAATAATCCTTTTGCCTGCCCTTGCGAAGAATACTGGAGTTTGTTTGTCGCACCAGAAAAATAAACAACCCCTTCATTTTTATTCATCAGATTGTATTCAAAGCTTGGAAGAAGATAAAGAAATGAATAAGCAGACACATATTGTCTAATCTCAGCTCCAAGATTAAAGATCATTCCCCCCCTCAATTGCCCCTCATAAACAAGCGGAGAATCTGCAACACCATTTAATGTGGGAATATTTACGCCATAGATACTATAAGTCCCTTGAGGTTTAATAAAAAGACCCTTGATTGTTGGAATCTTGAAGATATATCCATATCTCAAGCTAAAATCAAATGCATTAGACTTAAAATCTAACTTTTGCTCAAGTGAAGAGCGATTATTTTGAATTGATGCACTATTGATTGATTGAACATATCCCAATGTCAGATCAACCTCTGATCCTCCATAATAAAGGCGTGTATAAATACTTACATCAATATTGTGGGCATTATTTTTAAGCGCAGAACTCTTAAAGTCAGAATAGCCATAAGCCATATAAACTCCAAGCAACACATTGGCAATCGGCATATATTCATATCCTGCACTCATCCCATAAAGCGCTGAAGTGTTGATACTTTCTTTTGTTGTAGAAGAAATTGCTGAAGCCCAAAAATTATGCTTATATGAAAAAGGATCTATGTCTTGAGGAGTATAAGAAGGCAAAGCAGGGTTTTCTACATCACTTTGTATATCTTGTTGAGCTTGCGCATAGCGATTTTTGCTCAAATTTTGGATATATCTTGCCAACTCAATCTCAGCAACATAAGGATTAGAAAAACGCATCATTCGATTTTGCACAGCAATCTCTCGTACAATTTGCATTTTTTGAAAATCTTCCATTAGGGGTTTTTCAATATCAACCACTGCTTGCATTGCTTGTTTGATCGAATCCGCCATTTGAATGAGGCTTGGTGTATCATATGAACCCATATTTTTTAAAATTTCAAGTTCCAAAGAATTCTTGGATTCCAAAGCATTATTAAGAACTTCCATTGCTCTAGAATCACTTGAAGTAATAGCATGGATCATATCTTGGGTCTTATTGGATGATATTTGCCCATCTGATCCTGCAAGAATGTCAAGATACTGATCAATAACTCCAGTTGGACTGCTATTACTTTGGATTTGAGAAACTGCACTGCTTCTTACAACAGAAAAACCGACTTTTGTTGTATCTACATATGCAACACCATTAAGGAAAATTCCGACCTTATTTTCATTTCCTTCATAAGCACCTGTTCCGTTAAGAAAATTTTCAATCTCCGTTTTCAGATATTCTTGTTGTTTGGCATAAGTTAATGTACTCTCATCACCTTCTTTTGCTTGGGCTCTAGGGCGCTGAGAAGAGTCACTACCATCACTAGGATCAATAATAAGATTTCCTACACGGTATCGAATCTGATCTTGACTCTCAAGCAAAACATAAACACGATCTAAAGAAAGTGAATAAAAATTTGTATGTTTTATAGCAATAAGTGGATTAACCGTATTTTCACTGCCTTGATGATTGGTCATATCAAAAATAATTTTTCCACTAGCCTTAATCGACCCCACACCAAATTGATCTGCATCAAAAATGACTGAACCATTGTTGTTAAAATCTCCTCCAATCTTCAACACAACACTAGATTGAAGCAAGAGATTGGCATGATTATCAAAGCTGAAAGTCCCCTGTGTTTTGCTTGCATCATCAGGATAATAAATCGCATTTTCACCGCGAACTTTCATTGTCGGCAAATCTGATGCAAAATTTGCAACTTTTCCTTGATATTCTCCATTGACAAAAGCGCCTTGTTCATTTGCAACTAAGATTGAAACATTTCCCCCAAGTTCTAAGTTTCTCTTATTGGTAAAAGTTCCTCCACCTCCAATAACCCCGCCATCTTTTTCCCAGCGAGAGAGTTTTGTAAGATCTAATGTAGTATCAACCAATCTAAGATTATAAGAATCTACCCCAGCATGCTGACTTTCGATGCGAAGTGTCCCACCTGTTACACTTACACGATCTCTACCCGATTCGGGCTTCTCTTTTCCCAAAACAATCCTACTTGCAGGATCTTGGCTATTTGATCTTAAAATCAATTCTCCCTCATAGGTTACATTCTTTTTATCATCGCCCTCCCCCTCTTCCACAGTTTTAGAGCGAATAGAAATATCTTGCGAAGAGATGATCAGATCGCCACCTGATGCAATCGTATTGCTTGATCCTCTCACATCAATGCTTCCCTTTTTGCCTAAAGAATTTGAAATCTCTAGATTTCTTGAAGTTTGATCTTGAAGAGAAGTCATTGTTGTGAGATTTCCAAAGCCATCAAAAATCAGGCTTCCTTGATTATCTAAAGTATTTTTTTGTCCAAGCAGAAAAAGTCCAGATGGATTAAGTGTCTTGGTCTCTTCTTGATCCTCTGGTGGCCAAACAGGATGCTCAGAAGAGCTAGATGAAGTCTGACGCATCGAGTTAGAAATCAAAATCGTCCCTGTATTTTTTAGGCTCGATTCCATTTGCGTCGTTCCTTTATAGGTCTCACCCAAAACAAAAGCCCCGCCCGTAGCTTCAATCTTTCCTTGATTTTCAAGAGAAATATTCCTCTCTCCTACAGAGAGCCAAAGCACAGAATCTTGTGAAAGAGCGAAGCTTGAATCTTTATGCAGTGCGATACCATCATAGGCTTGAATCTTAGCATTGGCATTTTCTCCTAGACTAATTTTCCCTTGCAATAAAACCTTACCTGCTCCTTCGCTCAATGCAACCGTTTCTTTTTTTGGTTCCTGAGTTTCCCTCAACTGAGCTTGGACATCAAGATTTAGGATTTTATTTCCCTTTTCTTGATCTTGGATTGTGATATTTGAAAGCGTGATCGCATAAGGATCTTCATCATCAAAAATCTTTGCAGAATCTGAGGGCTTATTGTTGATTGCAGTGATTTTGACTTCGGAATTTTTCCCGACATTGATCTGCCCGCCACTTGTTTGGATAAATTGAGCCTTTGTTACCTCTGTCCAACCCGTAGGTTTTGTCCCAGAACTAGAAGAAGATTGCTTGTATTTAATATCTGCAGAAATTTCAGCAATCGATCCAATATCACTGGGAAGTTGTGAGATTTCTACGATTTTAATCCCATCAATTTCACGCTCTCTTGTTTCTAAAGATTTTGCATTTAAGCCCACATCAATTCTTCCACTTAATTCTATCTTTGGGGCTTTGAGTGAAAGGTTGGTTTGCTTGACACGATCCTCTTGAGCAACACTTTGATTGCCTAACGAATCTTGTGTGATTTTTTTCATTTCCTGAGGAGAAATGCTGATTGTTGATGAAATTTTAAGAGAGTTTCCTGCAGTGAGATTCATTTTGGCTTGATTGGCAATAGAGGTGTATCCCTCCCAAGAAATATTGCCCTTAAGATTTGCTTCAAAAAGAGATTCTGGCCTCTCTTGCGTGCGTTCATTGCCATTGTTTGTCACAAGATTAAGACTAGCCTTCATCGTAAGAGTTGCATAATCTTTTTGCGAATCAATCTTTAAAGAAGAGTTGAGATAACCATAAGAAGCAGTGTCTTTAGAAATCCCTCCCGCATTAACATTGATCGTTCCTTGAAGGGTGGTTTGCGTGAAATTTTCAATCGCCAAATTTGCACCGCTTAAGATATTGATATTTCCCCCTCCACCCAAAACAAATTCTCGAAAGCCTTGAGAGGAATCATTGTCAATTTTAAGTAATGATGAGACAAGCTTTTTTTGATCTGCATCTTCTTTGGTCGGAGCTTTGATTGAACTTGCTCCAGTGGGGGCGTTTGTGAAAGAAAAAGTTTTAAGTGTCAAGATTCCATAATTATTCTGATCAGATTTAAAGGTAGCTGTCACATTGGGAAGCAATCCCTTCTCTACTTCTTTTTTGGGCGAAGGAAAAACGCTATTTAGAATAAAGCTCCCATCGCTTTGATTCCATAAATAATCTTTATCATTTTGCAACCCTAAAGAAAAATCAGGTTTTTTATAAGATCCAGAATTGCTCGTAAAATCCACCTGATATTCTTTCTCTGCATTTGCTCCCAAAACAAGTGTTGATGCAATACAAGAAATCAAAATTTTTCTTCTCATCAATATTCCCTCTCTTATTGGATAACTGGCATATCAGGAGCACTCATATCCACATATTCTTGACTAGTCTCATAACGCGTTTTATAATCCCTTTCCTCTTCAAGAGAAGGCTCCTCAAAACGGATAAACTTCTTATTAAACTGAATTTTAACAGTTTTTACCTCACCATTTCTATTTTTGGCGACAATAATCTCAGCTGGTTCAATTTCTCTTTCTACAAATTGCGACTTGTATTCCTGATTTTCTTTCCTAGCTTTTTCTTCTTTGGCTTTTTCTTCTCTTTTGCGATACACATCATCGCGATAAAGAAACAAAATAATATCCGCATCTTGCTCAATCGCACCCGATTCTCTCAAATCAGAAAGTTGCGGGCGTTTATCATCACGACTTTCCAGCATTCGATTAAGCTGACTAAGTGCGATAATGGGGATTTCCAATTCACGCGCAAGGATTTTTAATCCTCTTGAAATTTCACTGATCTCTTCTTGTCGTTTTGCTTCCCCTCCTCCCTTTTTGCTTCCACTCATAAGTTGCAGATAATCCACAATACACACGCCAAGATCAGGTTGCTTGCTTTTGAGCTTACGCATTTTGCTTCGCAATTGTGTAATGCTAACAAATGAGTTATCATCAATATACAAAGGAAGTTTGGCAGTATGATCTGAAGTCTGACTAAGATTACTCCACTCTTCTGAACTCAAATCCCCCACTCTTAGACGCTGAAGCGGGATGGATGTGCTAGAAGAAAGCATTCTTAACATCAAATGCTCAGCCTGCATTTCAAGACTAAAAAATGCTACACCCTTACCTGAGACAAGAAACTTTTGCACCATATTAAGCACAAATGTCGTTTTCCCCATTGATGGACGCGCCCCAATGATGATCAACTCTCCAGGATTAAAACCTGTTGTGATACGATTAAGCTCAGCAAAACCTGTATTAAGTCCGATTAAGAGATTATTTCCTCTTGCCTTGATATCTTGAATCAAACTCAAAGTGCTTTGGACAATTTCTTCAGATTGTCTAAAATCTTTCAACTCTCCATGAGAAGAAAGCTCATAAAGTTCTCTCTCCGCTTCTTCTAATACTTCTTGAGCATCTTTATTTTGATCTTGTGATGATTGAGCAATATTATTGGCCATCGCATAAAGAGAGCGCTTAAGAGAAGCATTTCTAATCTCTTGAAGATAAAACTCAAGATTCACCAATGGTGCAAGAGCCAATATAGAAAGAAATTCTTCTTCATTGAAAATTTTATTTTGAGATAAGAGGGGGAGGAGCAGATCAGGATCAATAGGCTTTTGTGCCTCATGCTGTTTTTGCATTGCCTCAAAAATCATCTTCAAAAAAGGATCATGAAAATCCTTTGTTTGCAACACAGAAGAGACATCTTCAAAAGTATCAGGATTAAAAAAAATTGTTGCCAAAACCGAGCGTTCAATATTGTGAAGCCCTAAATTCTCCATTTCACCACCTAATTCCAGATAAACTCAAAATTTAAAATTCTAGACAAAAAAAGATAATGCTTTTTTAAGGTGATTGAAATATTGATTGTTTTCCTTTAAAATAATACTTTTTAGTTTAATAAAGATTAGAAATTAAAAAGATTGGAGAATCTTATGGGAGATATCATTACGATTAAAAACCCTCTTGATATGCATTTGCATCTACGAGAAGGAGAAATTTTAGAAGCTGTGTTTCCTTACACTTATGAGCGTTTTATAGGGGGAGTTGTGATGCCCAATCTCTCCATTCCAATCAGTAACACTCAGCTTGCATTGGATTACCAACATACACTCAAAACACTCAATCCTTCTTTTTTGCCACTAATCGCTCTATACCTAACCGATACCCTCACTCAAGCAGAACTACACAAAGCCCATCATCATGGACTCAAAATTTTAAAGCTTTACCCAAAGGGAGCAACGACTAATTCCCAAAATGGAGTAAGCGAGATCTTAAACCCACACACATTGGAATTATTAGAAGAAGCACAAAAACTTGAGATGATTCTAAGTATTCACGCAGAAAGCAATGGCTATAGCCTAGATCGCGAGTATGAATTTTTACCCATCATCGAAGAGCTTGCAAGCAGTTTTCCAAAACTCAAAATCATCATCGAGCATCTCAGCGATCATCGCAGTATTGAAGTGTTAGAAAAGCACGCCAATCTCTTTGCTACGCTTACTTTGCACCACATAACTCTCTCTTTAGATGATATGCTTGGAGGAGGATTGAAACCTCACTTATTTTGTAAGCCTATCCTTAAAACTCCAAAGGATCGAGATACACTCCTCTCTCTTGCCCTCCAAGCTCATCCTAAGATCAGCTTTGGATCTGATAGTGCCCCCCACCTAGAAAGCAAAAAATTATCTCCTTCAGGAAGTGCAGGAATTTTTTCTGCACCTATGCTTTTAGAGCAACTCTGCGAACTTTTTGAAAAACACAATGCTTTGGAAAATTTACAAGCTTTTGTTAGTGATAATGCAATCAAAAACTATAATCTTGATATTAAGTCTGAAAAAACTATTACTCTGCAAAAGAAATCACAAAGCATTCCTTTAGAAATTTCTCTCCAACAAGATCGCATTATTCCACTTAATGCGGGGATGTCTTGCAACTGGAAAATCATTTAATCATTCCATTTCAAGACTCAATAGCACAAACTCTTCCCCATCGATAGCTTTAACATTTTGTCCTTGACATAAAGGACAGATCAAAGTCTGATTCTCGCTCTCTATCTCACAATCTAGGCAATAAATCTTTAGAGCTTGTATCACATACTCAATCTCTGCATTTTCCAACACACTCCCCTCTCTAAAAGTCTCCAAGGCACGCTGAAAGAGAGAAAGTTCTATTCCGCTAAAAAGTCCCGCTTTGATTTTTGCACTCATCACTTTTGTGCATTGATTTTCTTTGACATATCCCTCACAAAGTTCTAAAAAAGATTGAACGACAGAATATTCATGCATCTAACATATCCTTGGCAAAATCTCTCCACTAGGCATATCTAAAAAGCGTCTTGTGCCATATCCACTATCCAAAATCACTCTTTGCTTATATTCTCCACCAACCTCACCAATGATTTGAGCCTCCTTTCCCAAAGGATGAGAATGCAAAATCTCAAGAGCCCTTAATGCATCACTTTTGGGAAGCGCAAGCACAAAAGTCCCCTCATTGGCTAAGGCATATGCCTCTAGTCCTAAAAACTCACAGATTCCCTGCACTTCATCAGAAATAGGAACTTGCTTTTCATCAATGCAAATACAAGTCTGAGATGACCTCGCCCATTCATTCAAAACTGCGGCTAACCCACCTCTTGTCGCATCTCTTAATGCTCTTAAGGTCAAATTTGATTGAAATAAAGTCTGCACAAGTGGAAAAAGAGAAGCACAATCAGAATATAAATGGCTCACCAAATCAATCCCCTCTCGCTGAGAAAAAATACTTGCTCCATGCTTCCCAATAGAGTTTGACACAATAATCACATCTCCATGTTGAAGAGATTGTGGATTTAATCCCTCATAAATAACCTCTCCAATGCCTGCAGTATTGATATAGATTCCATCAGCATGACCTCTTCCCACAACTTTTGTATCTCCAGTCACAATCAAAACCCCATTCTTTCTGCATTCTTCAGCCATAGATTGAGCAATTTTTTCTAATTGTTTTAATTCAAATCCCTCCTCAATAATAAAAGAAGCACTCAAGTATTTAGGACGCGCCCCCATCATAGTCAAATCATTACAAGTCCCACAGATACTCAATTTTCCAATATCTCCTCCAGCAAAAAAAAGTGGGGAAATCGTATAAGAATCTGTACTGAAAGCCATTTTTGACAAGGAGGGTAAAATCGCAGAATCATTGCCCTGTATCAAAATCTGATTTTCAAAATGTTTAAAAAATACACGCTGGATCAATGCATTATTTTCGCTTGCTCCATTGCCACAAGCCAATGTAACCCTCTCCATCTCTTCTCCTTAAAGCAAATTTCCATATCTAAAATAAGCATTACAAACACCCTCACTGCTCACCATGCAACTTCCAATGGGTGAAGTAGGCTTGCAAACTATCCCAAAAAGCTTACAGCTAAGGGGTTTTGCAACACCGCTAATAATTTGAGGGCAAATACACCCCTTTGGCTCTTTGACTACCTCATAAGGCAAGTCATAAACCCTCTCGGCATCATATTGTGCAAATTTCTCCTTTAAACGCAAGGCAGAATAAGGAATCTCTCCAATTCCACGCCACATAAAACTTTCACGCAATTCAAAATAATGCTCAATCTTTTCTTGAGCAAGCAAGTTCCCCTCAAAACTTACTGATCTTTTGTATTGATTTTCAAGCCTTGCTTCGCGATGCTTTACTTGTTGCACAATCATCCAAAGCCCCTCCAAAAGATCAACAGGCTCAAAACCTGCTACGACTGTGGGAATGCGATATTTGCTCACAAAGGGTTCATAAATCTTGCTACCCGCAATTACAGACACATGAGAAGGAGCAATAAAAGCATCAATATGCACATCTTGATTTTGCAAAATCGCTTCCATTGGAGGAGGGACCAAAACATGATTGATATGAAACAAAATATTTTTAATCCCCTCTCTCTCGACCCGCTCAAGGAGTGCCGCGCTCATTGGTGTTGTCGTCTCAAAGCCAATTGCAAAATAGATCACGGTTTTATTGGGATTTTCTTTGGCAATTTTCAGCAAATCAAGAGGAGAATAAACAAATCTCACATCTGCTCCCTTAGATCTTGCATCAGAGAGAGAACCTTTAGAGCTTGGGATTCTGATCATGTCCCCCAAAGTTGCCAAAATCACATTCTCTTCTTGGGCGAGCAAAACAGCGTGATTGATTCTGTTTTTTGGCATGATGCACACAGGACATCCAGGACCATGGATAAATTCAAACACCTCTTCTATAAGCTGATTGATTCCATATTTCATAATGCTATGGGTATGTCCTCCACACACCTCCATAACTCGAATCTTGCATTTAAGATCCTTTGCCTCCTGCTTGATTTTCTCACTCCATGCAAGAATACTTTTAGGATCCCTAAAACCTTGATACAACTGTTTAAGTTCAAGCATCTTCATCTTCCCTTTGAATTGCTTCAACCATTTGTTGATAGAGCTCTAAAGATTCTTGTGCATGTTCTTTTGAGATTTTATTCATCACATATCCAATATGGATTAAAACATAATCCCCAATCTCAATTTTTTCTTTAAAAATATCAAGGCTAGCTTCTCTTTGAGTACCCATTGTATCTACAATGCAAGTGTTATTTTTTTCATCAATTGAAACAACTTGAGATGGGATAGATAAACACATTATTTTTTCCTCCTTCTTGCGCAAATCCAAGAGCTTAAAGCCTCAATCCCCTCCCCGCTCTTGCTTGAGATTTGTAAAATCTCAACATGTGGATTGAGTTTTTTAGCGCGTTGCAAGACAAGCTCAGGATCAAAATCAAAATGCTCAATCAAATCACATTTACTCACCAAAATCAAATCTGCATTTTTAAACATCACTGGGTATTTTTCAACCTTATCATCACCCTCAGTTACAGACAAAAGAACAATATTGTAATGTGTGCCTACATCATAACTTGCAGGACACACGAGATTCCCAATATTCTCAATCACACAAACTTCAATTTCCTCAAATGAAAGCTTTTGCATAGCTTCACTGATCATAAAAGCATCAAGATGGCAAGCACTCCCTGTTTGAATCTGCACTGCCTCAATCCCCCTTTTTCGCAATTTATTGGCATCATTTTCTGTCTCCAAATCCCCCTCAATCACATTAAAACGAAATGATTTTTTTAAAGCAAGTTGCTCTAAAATCGTTGTTTTCCCACTTCCTGGGGAACTCATAAAATTAAGCCCCAAAATTCCATGAGCATCAAAAAACTCACGCACCCTTATTGCTTCTTTATCGTTTTTACTCAAAACCTTCTCAACAAGCTCAATCTTTTTTGTTAGATGTGGATTATCCTGCATTGCGTCTCCTTTGTAATAAAAAATAAAGTTGGCCGATGGCAATTCCATTGTCATTTGGAGGGATCTTCTCCCCAATATAGCATTTTTGATGATTTTCTCTCATCCTTTTTAAGACTTTTGCACTCAAGATTCTGTTGCAAAATACTCCTCCACAAAGCACCACTTCATAAGAATCCTTTTGGGCAATTTGCACAATAAGTTCAACTAGGGTATTGAGGAATTTTGTAGCTATGATAGATGGATCAAGATTGCAATACGCATCATCAAAGATGCTTTGAAAATCCAAACAAATCTCACCTGATTGAACACAAAAGGGATAAAACTCACTAACCTCTTCACAATACAAACTTTCAATCCACTCTCCGCTCTCCCCCTCATATTCTTGCGCTTCCAAACCACACACCCAAGCAATCGCATCAAAAATCCTCCCAACGCTTGAAGTCTGGGGGGAATTGATTTTTCTTTGTTTCATCAAATCTAGTGTTTGAATCTCTTGAAGAGTTTTACCTCGTCGGATAAAAAACTCTTCTTTTTTTTCCATCATAATCTCATTATCTAAAAGCGCAAAGAAGTTCCTCCAAATCTCTTTGATCGCCCTTTCTCCTCCTAAAAGAGGGAAATATTTAAAATGCAAAAGTCTCTCATAAGAAATAGGATCGACAAGCATCACCTCTCCTCCCCAAATTGCTCCATCCTCCCCATATCCCGTCCCATCAAAACAAAAGCTCAAAACTCGAGAACTCAATTGATGTTCAAAACAAACACTTAGCGCATGAGCATAATGGTGTTGGATCTGCAGGGGAGCTGAACTCATTTCATAAGCCAACTTTGTGCTCTCATATTGTGGATGCAGATCGCAAATTATTTCTTTAAAATCCAATTGATACATTTCTTGCATTTTATAAATACTCTGTTTAAAACGCTCAAAGACCTCAAGCTGATTAAGATCTCCAATGTAAGGAGAGACAACGATCAAATCTTCAAATGCAAAAGCAAAGCTAGATTTTTGATTTGCCCCCATTGCGAGCATTGGATAAGGCACTTTTTCTGAGAGAGAAAAGCTTGTGGGTGCATAACCCCTTGCATTTCTTATCACTATTGTATCTTGAGTGCTAACAACCTGCACAATACTATCTTCAATAGGCTGGATAATCGCTCTTTGATGCCAAAGAACAAAAGGAGTCAATCGATATGCTTCTCTGGCTTGATATACAATAGGACTTCCCTTAAAATTAGCTGATGTTGCTATCAAAGGCATCTCTAAAAACTCAAATAAGAGTCTATGGATCGGAGTATAGGCAAGCATAATGCCCAAGCGATCCCTAGAGACATTTTTGAGAGTTTTTTTTGATTCTAAAAGAACAATTGGAGCTTCTTTGGAAGTTAAAAGTTTTTCTTCTTGAGCTGAAATTTTGGCATACTGTCTAGCTTGTCTGATATCTTTGCACATCAAAGCTAGGGGCTTTTTGGGACGAGATTTAAGCGCTCTTATCTTCATAACTGCCTGCTCTTGTGTTGCATCACAAATAAGATGAAATCCCCCATTTGATTGAATGCAAACTACCTCTCCTTTTAAAATTTTTTCTGCAACCTCTCTAAAAAGCTGAACATAATCTCTTCTCTCCTCTTCCATCCAAAAAATTTTAGGACTACATTTTGGACATGATATGGGCTGAGCATGAAAAAATCGACTCTGTGCATCTTGATATTCTTCAAAACACTCCTGACACATTTCAAATGATTGCATACTCGTTCTTTCTCTATCATAGGGAAATGCCTGTATGACACTAAATCTTGGACCACATTGCGTGCAATTAATCAGCGGATAAAAATAACGCCTATGGCCTTGATCTAAGATTTCATCTTGACACTGCTTGCAAAAAGCAAAATCTGGAATTGGCGGGATAGATACATTTAAATCAAGCTGACTAGAGAGAATTTCAAAGTTTTTCATCTCTTTGCAGGAATCAATTCGTGTTTGTATCGTTTGAATCGATGCAATAGAAGGAAGTTTTTTTTGAAGAGTGGAGAGAAAATAAAGTTTTTTCTCCCCCTGCAATACGATTTCAACACCTTTTCCATTATTTTGCACATATCCCCTAAGTCCCAAAGAAATAGCGATATTTTTAACAAGTGGGCGAAATCCTATCCCCTGAATGCGTCCTTGAAGAAAAAGTATCAAAGTTTCTTTCATGGATACAAAAGCGGAAAAGTTATATTCCGATAAATTGGAGTTTGGCGGTTATTTCTATAAAAAAAATCACCTATCATTTTAGAAGAAAATAAATCTCCACTTAAGCTAATCCCTTCAATTTCAATCAATTGACGAAGGCTTAAGTAAAGTTTAGAAGGAAAAAGAGAGAAACTTTCAATATATCCTAAAGCAATTACCCCATCCTCTACACCAGCGAGTTTAAAGCTCATTCCGCTACGAATACACTTAACAAGTTGAAATTTCTGACCAATAAGAGAATCTTGCACAAAAGAATAATCAATCGCTACCCCTCTTTGCGTAAGATGAAGATTGGCAAGATCAAGGGGATTTTCCTTGAGCCCCAACACGTTTCTTGCAATCTCCCAAACCCCCATAATTCCTTGTGGAAATCCCTTAAAGGAGACATTAGATTGGCATAGATTGGGAAAAATATGCCGATAATTTTCCATCAATTTTTCTCCACTTTCTCCATCTTGCGCTATCCAATCAAAAAGTGTCCACAAATCTTTTGGAAGATCAAATGACATCACTTCATTAAACCACTGAGTTTGAGTATTATAAAGACAGATTCGATCTTCTCCCTTTGAAGAAAAATAGAAATTTAAAATGTTTTGATTTTGAATTTGATTTTCTTCCAAAATGGAAGATAAAAAAGCTTTATCTCTTTTTGAATATTGCACAAACTTTTCTTTCAATGCCCTAGAAGGAGAAGGGTTCTTTAAAATCATCACACGATGGTCATTCTCCAAAACTAGTATTTTTAGAGGAGTCTGTACAACAGGAGCTAACTCAAAACGAAAAGAAGCGTTTTGTGCACCATAAAGAAACTGGATTCCATGATTTTTGAGTGTCCAAAAAAGTTTAAGAAGTTGCAAATCATGAGCAAGAGATACATAGAGATCAAAGGCTTGAACCTGCGATGCAAAATCTTGACTTGCTCTTGTTTTGACAATCGGTTTTTCATAGCTCATTAGAGCCTCTAATTCTTTTGATGTCAAATTGCATTTTGTAAGTATATGATCCAGCTCTATGCAAAATAAGCGTGGGCTAGGTTGCACAGAGAGAATATGACTTCCACTCTCTGTAATGACCTCTACATTAGACCCCTCAAGCAAAAGAGATGCAATCTCTTTGATATCTTTTGTTAGGGGTGGGATTTTTTTTTGACAAACTTCACATATTTCCCCCTCAGAAGTCTTTAAACATGAAGGACAATAAGAAAAAGTTAAAAATGGTTCAAATTCTTTTTTTATAGGCAGGCTAGGTCCTTCAAGAATTTTTGAATCAATATCTGTTACAAAAAGACTTTGGGGTATCAAGCAAGAAAGTTTTTGCACCAATTGTTCAAGTTCAGCAGATGCAACACCTTCGCAATCTATCCAAAGATGCAGCACATCATCTTGTTCAAAAAGAGCATACTTCATTATTTCTTTTTTAAGAATCTGATTTAACAAAAATGCAAGTTTAGAATGAAAACCTCCCCAAAGAGAAAATTTGAGCTCAAAAATCATTTTGCTTCATATCCCTCTTAAAAGAGATTTGAGAAATAGCCCTAATCTCAACTTTTGAATCGCTTAAAATCTGACACTCTGGATCAATTTCTAAAAGATATCTACACAGAATCTCTTCCATAAGTGCTACAGCTCCAACCACTTCATCAGAAAGAGCAAAGGTAGGATCGCTTCCAATACGTTTAGGAATAACGCCCATAATCTTAATTGATGGTATATCGCCTTGTGTTCTCATCATTTCCAAAGTTTGCAAGGTCTCAACTTCGTGAGCACTACCCTGCCAACTAATCGTCATTGGCATATCCGCATAATCAAAGAAAAACACATCCCCATAATCCCCTCCTTCATTTTCAATACAATCAATCAAAATTACTCGATCAAACTCCACAATAAGAGGAATCAATTGATGGGCTAAAGTTCCCCCATCAATAATGACAATCTGATGTTTGCTTAGAAATTGATATTTTTCATCAATATAATGAGCAAAGTGTGCCCCAACCCCCTCATCTCCAAACAGAATGTTTCCAATCCCTAAAATTAAAATCTTCAAGCATGGGCCTTTGTATAGCTTTTTTTATACAAGTGCTTAAAAGAAGCCATATAAATATGGATAGGTAAAAAGATCAAGAAAACCCAAGTCAAAAGATGGTGAATCCATCGCACATTGGAAATCCCTCCCAATAAAGCCTCAAATGGTCTCAAAAGAGGATATAAGAAGCCTAGCATTCCATTATGATAAAGATGAACTGCAAGAATCAATCCTGTAAAGATAATCCCATAGAGTGCAATATAAATTCCCAGATAAGTGACAAATTGCAAAGGATTATAAAGCCCATAATCTTTCAACTTTCCATTTAAAGATAGATAAAACCAAATTCTTGAAACCCACTGTTTCAAACTCCAAACATTCGAAAAAGACATTCTTTCGATACTAGAGCTTTTTGAGAAAAAGAATAAATAGGTTTTGATTAATGTCGCACTAAAAAGCAGCATTCCAAATGCAATATGCCAAAATCTTAGTTTGGCTTGTAAAAAATTCACAGGAGCACTCAAATCTGCATCAGGCATGATGAAAGGCTGTGCGATATAAAAACCCGTCACAACCAAAACAACCATACAAATAAATCTTGCCCAATGTGTTACCCAAAAAGATAGACTTGGTTCATAATGATGCATCCAACACCTCCTAACCAAGATATTTTGGATCAATCTTATATTCGCCAAGTTTATTGCCTTTTGTATCCATAACATGAACAGCACAAGCAATGCAAGGATCATAACTATGAATCTCACGAATAATTTCAAGAGGCTTTGTGATATCTTCGATTTTCATTCCGATTAGATTTGCCTCATAAGGCCCCTTTTTTCCTTGAGAATCTTCTGGACCAGCATTCCATGTCGAAGGAACGACGCATTGATAATTTTCAACTTTACCATCCTTGATCCTAATCCAATGGCTGAGCATCCCTCTTGGAACTTCTCCAATATATCGACCCCTATATTCTTTTTTCTCATCAATTGGACATGGAGTATAAGTGCTCTCATCATTTTTAAGATTTTCAATAAGGGCATTAAATGTCTCCATCCCATAATCTACGATCAACTTTGTTTGGAGCATACGACCAGCGGTTCTTCCAAGAGTTGTAAAGAGTGCCTTTACCGGAAGCCCTGAGGCTTGCAAGAACTCATCAACAACTCTTTTGATTCTCTCATTTCCTTGAGCATAACCCACAAGCATACAAGCAAGTGGTCCCACCTCAAAAGGCTTGGAATCATAACGGGGAGATTTGATCCAACTATATTTACCTTTTTCATTAATCGCAGGAATTGCGACATTTTTCCCCTCGCCATCAATTGTCATCTTTTCTACAAATCCAGTGTAGTTTGGCTCAGTCTCTCCATCGTAAGGATGCAAGGGCTTGTTTTCCTGATACCACGAATGTGTGCATTCTTCCATAATCAGATTTTCATCAATTTTAAATGCTTGAGATAGATCTTTATTGAGGATATAGCCGGCATTGAAAAGATTTTCTTGTGCATTAAGAGCAATTCCATCTCCTGACATAAAGTTTGGGACACTGACCTCTTGAACAACACTAGGTTCATTGGCGTACATTTTCCCAGCCATTAAAACATCAGGATAATATGCACAATCCACAAAAGCCTTTACATTTTCAAAGCGCGTTTTCCACTCTGCTAACCTACTTGGATCGAGCAAATCCCTCACACAAGTCACCCCACCAACAACAAAACTTTGAGGATGAGGTTGCTTTCCTCCCAAAATAGCCATAAGCTTTGCAGCATCTCTTTGAACTTCAATCGCTCTCAAATAATGGGAAAGAGCGATTAGGTTTTGCTCTGGAGAAAGTTTATAAGTTTTATTTCCCCAATATCCATTAGCAAAAATCCCTAATTGCCCACCATCAACCATTTTCTGAACTTTTTCTTGCACTGCTTTTAATTCTGCCTCTCCCGTAGCATAAGGAGTTTTACAATACTTAAAAGACTCTTGTTCGGCTTTTTTAGGATCAGCTTTAAGTGCAGAAATCACATCCACCCAATCAAGTCCATGCAAAAGATAAAAATGCACAATATGGTCATGCAAAAATAATGCTTGAGCGATCATGGATCTCACATACTTTGCATTCAAGGGAAGATTGACCTTAATAGCATCTTCTACAGCTTCAATTCCTGCACGATAATGCGATGAAGTACATACTCCACAAATTCTTTGCACAATAAGACCCACATCTTTAGGATCCCTTCCTTTGACAATAACCTCTAGACCCCTCCAAAGAGTAGAGGAGGAAAAAGCATTTGTAATGACATTATTTTCATCTACTTCTACTTCAATTCTCAAGTGCCCCTCAATTCTTGTAATAGGGTCGATTACGATTCTCTTATTTGCCATTTTTACTCTCCTTTAGACTCTTTGATTTTCATAATTGTTGCATGAGCAGCAATCCCAATAGCTGTCGCTGTCAAAACTGCAAGCCCTACCTTATCTGCAGTCCAATCAGCTCCCATTCCACCAAACACACTTTGAAAACTTCTATCAGCAAGAGGTTTCTCATATGGAGCCATCGTATCCCAAAAGTTAGGCTCGCTACAACCAATACAACCATGTCCAGCTTGAATTGGCCAAGAAACGCCACTATTAAATTTGCTCACAGAGCAATTATTGAATGTATATGGTCCTTTGCATCCTACCTTGTAAAGACAATATCCCTTTTTTGCTCCCTCATCTCCAAAGTTTTCCACAAACTCGCCAGCATCAAATCGTCCTCTTCTTTCACAAAGATCATGAATCCTTGTCCCATACGCCCAAGTTGGACGACTATAAGCATCAAGTGCAGGTAAATTTCCAAATAAAACATAATACATGAGCGTCCCCACAATATTTCGCTCGCTAGGAGGACATCCTGGGACATTGATAATGCTTCGATTTGAAACAGAACTCAATGGTTTTGCATTAGTTGGGTTAGGATAAGCTGCTTGCACTCCCCCAAAGCTAGAACAAGTTCCAATTGCAAACACGGCAGCACTTTTTGAAATTGCATCTTTTGCCAATTCCTTTCCAGTTTGTGCATGTGCTCCGATAGTTAAAAATCTTCCTTCATCTCCAAAAGGCACCCCTCCCTCCACCATTAAAATATAGCGACCCTTGTATTTTTCCATAGCATTTTGTAGCGAAAGTTCGGCTTGCCATCCTGAAGGAGCCATCAAGGTTTCGTGATACTCTAAAGAAATATAATCAAAAATCAAACTATCAATGCTTGGAAATTCACTTCTTGTAAGGCTCTCACTGCAACCTGTACATTCAGCCAGATTTAACCAAATCACGGGAAGTCGATCACTAAGCTCTGCAGCTTTTGCAATCAATGGTGTATAAGCTGGGGAAAGTGCCAACATTGTTGCAATTCCTCCAGCCCACTTCATAAAATCCCTTCTTGATATCCCCTTTTCTTGAAGCATTTGTGCAATAGAATGCTCCTCTTTAAATGAGGGCATTTTTTCCAATTCTTCTAAGCGTTTTTCTATCCGCTCCCTCTCTTTTATTTGCATGTTTCCTCCTTTGTCAGATTCTGTGTTCTCTGAATCTTTAAAGATTGTAAGGGAAAAACAAGCAAAATAAAATTTTTCTTACTTTTTAAATCAAGATTCTTATCTTTATGTGTATTTTAGTAACTAAGGCAATTGAGTGATGATTTGACGCGCAAACAAAATAGCATGCGGGGAAATAGAAAGCTCATCAATTCCACTTTCGATCAAAAACTTAATAGCTCTTTCCTCTTGCGCTAACTCACCACAAATTCCAACCCAACACCCATATTGATGTCCAATTTGAATAGTTTGCTGAATCATTTTTAATATTGCAGGGTGATATGGATCACTAAAGCGAGACAATCTTGGATTTTGTCGATCAATTGCAAGAGTGTATTGAGTCAAATCATTTGTTCCTATACTAAAAAAATCAACCTCTTTAGCCAAATCATCTGCAATCAAAACAGAGGCTGGAGTTTCGATCATAACTCCAATTTCAAGATTTTTATCCCATGCAATACCTTCTGCATCAAGACCATCACCCACCTCTTTTAAAATTTGCTTAACTTCTAAAATCTCCCAAAGTGAGATAATCATTGGAAACATAAGCGCTAGTTTTCCGTATGCACTTGCACGCAAAAGAGCACGAAGCTGGGTTTTAAAAATCTCTTTTTGATCTAAACAAATCCTAATCCCACGATATCCAAGGGCTGGATTTTCCTCTTGTTCTAATTCAAAATAATCAATCTGCTTATCTGCGCCAATATCAAGAGTTCGCACAATAACGCGTTGATCTTGCATCATCATCACCGCATACTTATAAAACTCAAATTGCTCTTCTTCTGTTGGAAAGGTCTCTTTTTGAAGATACAAAAACTCACTCCTTAAAAGCCCAATCCCTTCAGCATCATTTTCTTTTGCATCAGCAATATCTTCTAGATTCCCCGCATTGGCATAAAGCATAATTTTTCGTCCAGATTGCGTTGCACTCAGGCAACCCCTCAAAGCCTGCAAGCTTTCCTTATGAGATTTTTGAGCTTCAAGAAGCTCTTCGCATTTTTGCAAAACTTCAAGAGTTGGATCAACAATCAATTCCCCCCTCATAGCATCAAGAATAGCTGTTTTTTGGTGCATTTCCTCCTTGACCTGTATTCCTATCAATGCAGGGATTCCCATCGTTTTAGCCAAAATAGCCGTATGAGAGTTCAAAGATCCCTCAAGAGTTACAAATCCCAATAAGTTTTCTCTTTTCATCTGCAATGTTTGGCTGGGCGTCAGATCTCTTGCTAGTACAATACTAGGATTTTGGATCTCACACTCTTGGCTTCCGCTCAAGATACGCACTAAACGCGAGCAAATATCAACAATATCAGTACTTCTAGCCTGCATATATTCATCTTCCATCGCAGAAAAAATAGAAGAAAAATATTCTTGAGCTTGTCTAATTGCAAATAGGGCTCCCTCCCCTTGATTGATTTTTTCTTGAATAAAATCCAAGAAATCCAAATCCTCAAGCATCATTTGATGTGCCTCAAAGATAAATGCTTGCTCTTCCCCTACCTGCTCAAAAGCCTTTTGTTTTAAATCCTTAATTTCCAGCAAAGCTTTTTGATGAGATTTCCAGAAAGCATCCATTTCATCCTGAGCGGATCGCATCAAAGGGCGTTTTTCTTCCTCTTGATAAGTCTCATCTTGCACAAAAAAGATTCTTCCAATCGCGATGCCCTTAGAGGCAATCTGTCCCTGATAAGTTTTCATCTCCCCCCTTTTAAAAATGTTCTTTTAAAAATTCTTGCAATTCACAATATGCCCGATCTTCATCTTCTCCTTGAAGTAAAAAAGTGAGTTCTTCCCCCTCTTTTGCTCCCAAACTCATCACTCCCAAAATACGCTTTGCATCCACCTGCTTTTCTCCTTTGGACAAAAGAATATTTGATTTAAACTCACTTGCCTTTTTTACTAGAGCCCCAGCTGGACGAGCATGGATTCCTTGCGGATCTTTAATAATATGTTTAATTTCTTTCATTTTCTCTTACTCCTTTTTTTAAGATTCCCAAAAGCAATGCTCCCACAATTGTCCCAATCATCAAAGAAAGTAAATAATAAAAAACGCTCCCCACAACAGGAAAGACAAAAATTCCTCCATGGGGTGCCATTAGTGTGCAATTAAAATACATTGAAAGTCCTCCGGCAATTCCTGCCCCTACCATACAAGATCCCAAGACTCTAAGAGGATCGCTTGCTGCAAAAGGAATCGCTCCTTCGGTAATGAAAGAAAGTCCCATCACAAAATTTGCCAAACCTCCACTTCTCTCTTGCTGAGTAAATTTATGCTTAAAAAGCACTGTTGCCAACGCAATCGCAAGAGGAGGAACCATTCCCCCCACCATCACTGCAGCCATAATATCATAATTCTCTGATGCAATGCTTGCAACACCAAATACATATGCAGCCTTATTGATTGGACCGCCAAGATCTGTCGCCATCATTGCCCCAAGCAAGATTCCAAGTGCGATCTTCCACTCTCCGCTCATTGAGCTCAAACCTTGGTTTAAAGAGGTATTAAGATATCCAACGGGTGGCTCAACAACAAAAATCATCAAAAGCGAGATTCCTAGTAATCCAAACACGGGATAGAGCAAAATAGGCTTAATTCCATCAAGACTAGATGGGAGTTTAGAAAACACTTGTTTTAAACCTAAAACCAAATACCCCGCCAAAAATCCAGCCAAAATCGCACCCAAAAATCCACTTCCACCATCCTTAGCAATCGCTCCACCTACAAATCCTACCAATAATGCTGGGCGATCAGCAATACTTAGAGCAATGAAACCAGACAGCAAAGGAAGCATAAAACCAAAAGCCAATCCTCCAACTTGCATAAAGAATTTTGCCAATTCTGTATTTTTCCCAAATGCACTCTTAACGCCATCGCTTGCATTAGCCATATCCACATAATATCCATCAATCAAAAAAGCCAATGCAATGAGGATCCCTCCTCCCACGACAAAAGGAAGCATATGAGAAACACCATTCATCAAATGCTTATACAAATCATGTAGCCATGATGATGATTTGAAAGAAGAGAGGTTTAAATTTTCCTGTTTTGACCCTTGATAAATCTCTCCTTCCCCATCTTTTGCTTTTTGAAGCAAAACTTTAGGCTTTGAGATTCCATCAGCGACTTTTGCAAAGATAACCTTCTTGCCAGAAAATCGCTCAAGGGGGACTTGTGTATCTGCTGCGATAATCACACATTCGCAAGCCTCTATTTCTTCCTGAGTTAAAGCATTTTTAACACCACTTGAACCTCGTGTCTCAACTTTCAAAGAGATTTGCATTTCTTGAGCCATATCACTCAAAGCTTGTGCTGCCATATAAGTATGTGCAATTCCTGTCGGACAAGCTGTAACGGCCAAAATTTGAGGAGTTTCTATGCTCTGATGCTTTTGTTCTTGAGGTTGAACTTTTTGCAAGAGTGTAAAAAATTCCTCTTTGGATTGCACCTGCTGAAGAGATTCAACAAAACAAGAATCCATCAAAAGCATAGAAAGCTCACTCAACACCTCTAAATGCGTGTTGTTCTCTCCCTCAGGAGCTGCAATTAGAAATAATAGATTAACCTTTTGACCATCCAAAGAATCAAACTCAACTCCTTGTGGAATCTTCATAAAAACAATTCCGGCCTCTTTTACAGCCTTTGTCTTTGCATGCGGAATAGCTATCCCCTCACCAATTCCAGTACTTCCTTCCAATTCTCGATTCAAAACTGCTTGGAGATATTCTTGTTGATTAATAAGTTTTCCGCTTTTTTGCATCAAAAGAGTCGCCATTTCGATGGCCTCTTGCTTGTTTTGTGGTGTTGCATCTAACAAAACAGCGGATTGTGCAATCAAATCTGCAATATTCATTGGTTCTCCTTAAGAATTTTAAAAATCTTTTCAACATCTTCTAGCTTTGCAAATCCATCGCTAAAAGCACTTGCGCTCCCGCAAGAAACAGCATATAAAAAAGCTTCTTTTTCACTCATCCCTCTCTCAATCCCAGCAATCATTCCAGCCACCATACTATCTCCTGCTCCTACAGAATTTTTTACCTTCCCACAAGGAGCAGAAATATGCAAAGCTTCGTGATTGGTTGCAAAAATCGCACCCTCTCCAGCCAAAGAGATAATCGTATTTTGGGCACCCATATGGCATAGATCAATCGCACATTGTTTTAATTCTTCCAAACTAGGATTTTGAAGAGAAAAAAACTCTTCCACCTCTGATCGGTTAGGCTTAATCAAGTATGGACGAAACGGAAGAGTTTTTTGCAACGCCTCACCAGAACAATCTATAATCATTTTTAAATTTCGCTTCTCATAGCGTTGCATCACAAACGCATAAATCCCTTGATCTACACCGATAGGCAAACTGCCAGACATCACCAAAATATCTCCATCACTCAAACAATCAAGCTGGGCAAACAATTTTTCTAAATCTTTTTGTTCAATCTTTGGCCCACTTGCATTAATTTCACTTTCTTGAGTTGATGAAAGCTTAACATTAATGCGCGAATGACCATGATCTAGAAAAATAAAATCTCCAATAACTCCCAATTCTCTCAAGCTTCGATCAATCTCAGCCCCACTAAAACCAGCCAAAAATCCAAGCAGTGTGCTTTCATAGCCAAGATTTTTAAGCATTAAAGAGACATTAATTCCTTTACCTGCAGGCAATAAGTATGCCTCATTTGATCTATTGGTTTGACCCAACTTAAAATCGCAAACTTTGAGAATATAATCCAAAGAAGGGTTAAGCGTTAAAGTAAAAATCAATACAAGACCTTTATTTTAAATCAAAACTGCTATTGTATAAAAACTTTTATTTTGTCGCTTTTAAAGCTTCTATTTTTTGGTCAAGAAGATGGATTTTTTGATCCATTTTTGCCGTAGCATCAATTTGTGTGAGCAATACAGAAATCAGAATCAGTCCCAAAATCAAGAGGATAAAAAGACTTAAAATTGAAATTTTGACAGCGCGTTTTGCAACCTTTTCACTTTCCATTTTTTTCTCCAGCAATAAATTGAATAAAATCACGAATCATTCCATCCCAATCTTCCCTAAAAGGATCGATTTCAACCAAGTGTTTAGGGGAAATTTGATATTTGGAAACAATGAGTTTTTTAGGATCAAAAGGGGTGATCAAACAAAAAATCCCTTTTCTTTGTTTGATATCCTCCAAAAGCATATATTCTAATCCCAATTCCACAGAAAGCTTTTGCCACACTTTCTGATAATCCACCACGGGCTTTTTGTGATTGGAAGCCATTAATTCTTTTTGAATCTGTAGATAAATTTCATCTAGTTCTTGCAAAAAAAGCTCAAGATTTTTCTTGTAGTATTGCGCATTCTTCAAATCAATCACACGCAATTGATATGCAATCTCTTGAGCGATCCTTTTTGCTCCCTCAAAACTCAACCAATCATAACACACAGGACTCCCACAATCCCCAAAATCAACTTTCAAAATTCGCAATGAAGGATGTGATCGCTCA
Source organism: Helicobacter kayseriensis (assembly GCF_021300655.1). Classification (NCBI taxonomy): domain Bacteria; kingdom Pseudomonadati; phylum Campylobacterota; class Epsilonproteobacteria; order Campylobacterales; family Helicobacteraceae; genus Helicobacter; species Helicobacter kayseriensis. Next base: position 16,099 of record NZ_JAJTNB010000001.1, on the reverse strand, counting down.
AAACGAGGAAGCCACTTTTTTTCATAAGGAATCCCAGCCATCACCAAAAGCTTAAGGTTTTTAATCTGTTTGACTTGATCAAAGTTGATTTCATAAAATTTAGGATTTCGTTGAGAAGGGACAATCTTAATGATCTCAACAGAATCCCCTCCAATTTTTTTTACAAAAAATGCATAAGGAGATAGACTAACTCCTACTTTAATTTTAAATTCATCTGCTCCTACCCACAAACACAGAAAGCAGAATAAAAAAAAATTTTTCAAGGAATCTGACCCTTAAGATAAGGAAGAAGTTGATTCATAATACGCACACGATCTCCAAGGCTTGGACTTCCAAACAAAATCCCATTGTATTCTTCTGCAGGCGTTAGTGTTGTAATCACTACTCCACCAAGCTTATGCTCTTTTTTCTCCCACAAATTACTGCTTTGCACACTCCACCCACTATGAGCAACCATCGCCCTACCCTCTTGATCCTTTCCGATATAGAGCATAATATGGCCCTTAAGCCAAAGGATAGTGGCAAAAGGAATAGCATTTTGCAAAATCATAGATTCTTTTTGAGGGAGCTTGAGAGAATCAAGGCCAATCTGATGGTTACCATATTGGGCTTGTGCATATGAATTCCTTGGAAGATAAAGCCCAAAATTTCCAAAAATATCTCTAATAAAAGCCGAACAATCTCGACTTTCATACATTCCACCCCAACCATATTTTTGCCCCACCAAAAGATTGATGTAATAAGCAACTGCTTTTTGCGAAAAAGCTTGCGGGAAAGAATGAAAATCTGAAAGATCTGCCGTAGTTTTTGAGATTTTAAGATTCCCTGATGATGTTCTTTGAAAAAGCAACATTTGTTTTTTATCATCAAGCATAAAGAGCTTACCCACACGCATCTGAGTTAAATATCTTCCCTCTTTGTCTTTGATGGATTGCGTATCATTATTGGGCATAACAAAAGTTTTAATATTGAGCAATTCTTTTGCTTGTGTTTTTGAAACAAGCGCAAGATCTGCAACCTCTACCCATCCATAAACAAAATTAGTTTGAATATGCGCATATCTTCCGCTCACATCATAATGCGTAATCAAAACAGGCGTTCCATAAAAAATCAAAGAATTTTGCCAACGATCAAAGGGATAGCCATTGGGCTTAGAGAATCTCGGCCTCATCGTTGGGACTGCACGCACATTAGTATCTTTGATCACTAATGCCATTTGTGAAGCACTAGGATATTTTTTAATCTGCATATTTTGCAAAATACCCTGTGTATATTCAAGTGTATTTGCCTCCAAATTTTCTCCATATCCTGGATACTTTTGAAGCGAGCCTTGTATCCAAAATACCTCTTGGGTATTGGGATTGGCAACCATCCCTGAGAATGGAGCAAAAAACTCTTTAAGGTAAGTGTTCTTTAATTCCTGCAATATTTCAGGAGTTTGAAACTCTTCCATTTCTTGAGCGTATATCATTGCATCTTGAGGTCTTTTGAGATCTTCAAGTGATGAGGTTTGATTTTCTCCACATCCCCAAAACAATAAGGTCAAACACAAGATACTAAGAAAGCTTCTCATACTCTTCCCTGCTAAATCCAAACAAAAGCTGATGATTTTCACACTCAAGCACAGGCCTTTTGATCAAAGTCGGATAGGCATGCATATACTCAATTTTTTCTTCCAAAGAAAGATCTTTATCTTTCAATTGAAGTTTTTTATAAGTCGTTCCTCTTGAGTTAAGCACCTGATTGATTCCAGCTTTTTCAACCCATTGCGCGATCACTTTTTTCTCTGGAGGAGTTTTTTTATAATCAATAAACTCATATGAAATATGATTTAAATCTAAAAACTCTAATGCCTTTTTAACTGTTCCACAATTTTTAATACCCCAAATCTTTATCATCTAATTCCTTTATCAAAACCTGAAGACAACTTTCAATCATAGAAAAGATCTTCTCAAATCCTTCCAATCCAACATAATAATAGGGATCAGGAATATCCAAACCATTAAACCCAAAATCTCCTAGTTTTTTGATTTTCTTTTCTTCAAAACCCATTTTGAGCAAATCTTTTTGATTATTTGAATCAAGAGCAATAATCAAATCAAAACTATCATCTTCTGGATATCTCACTGGACGACTTTTAATATGAGAGAGGGAAATATTATGCTTTTGAGCAACCCAACGACTCCCTTTACAGGGAAGACTCCCGCGATGATAGCCACTTGTTCCTGCCGAATCAAAGAAATGTCTTTTACTCATAGATTCTGCAATCCCTTGAGCCAATGGAGAACGACAGATATTCCCCAAACAAACAAACAAAACTTTCATGCAATTCTTTCTTGTATCACTTGTGCAATCTGAGAAGGAAGAAGTCCCAGCATTTCCTCAACTCTTTCTGTTCTCCCATGAGGAACAAACATATCCTTCACTTCAAAACTTGTTATCACCTTGCAAATTCCCTGACTTGAGAGCATTTCCAAAATAGCACTTCCCACTCCCCCCTTTTCATAAGTATCGCTCAACACAAAAATATGTCGATGTTCTTGAATAAGAGGAGTTAAACCCTCTTGATCTAGGGGTTTGCAAAATCGCAAATCAACCAAAGACGCATCTATCCCCTCTTTCAGCAAAATCTCTCTAACAAAGTGAGCTCTACCCACTCCATTCCCATATCCTATCAACAAAATATTTTTAGCATCTGAAAGATGCAAAAGCTCCATCTTCCCCATTTCAAACTCTTCTTCAGAATAAATTGCTTCTTGCAACATAAATCTTCCTCTTGGAAACCTCAAAGCACAAGGAGCATTCTCAATCTTGGAAGCAAAATATAGAGCTTTTTGAAGACTTGCATTATCTCTAGGTGCAAAAAGCACCATATTTGGGATTGAGCGTAAATATGCAACATCAAGCAAACCCTGATGCGTTTCCCCATCTTCCCCTACAATTCCTGCTCGATCCAAAATAAAACGCACAGGAAGAGATAAGATTCCCACATCATGGACGATCTCATCATAAGCACGTTGCAAAAATGTGGAATAAATCGCAACAAAAGGTTTAAATCCCATTTTAGCCATTGCTGCCATTGAAGTAACACCGTGAGCCTCAGCGATTGCCACATCCCAAAAGCGATGCGGATAAGTCTCCATTAAAAGATCCATTCCTGTTCCACTTGGCATCGCAGCAGTAATTCCAACAATTTTTTCATCTTTTTCTGCCATTTGCAAAAGTGTTTGAGAGAAGACTTTTGTTGGTGCGATATTGCCTGAAGTGCTCAAGCTCTCACCACTATGCAAATCAAATGGCGTCACCCCATGCCATTTTTCATGTCTCCCTTCTGCATTCTTATAACCCTTTCCCTTGATCGTTTGGGCATGAATAATGACTGGAGCCTTCATTTCTTTAGCTCTTTTGAGTGTAAAAATAATCTCCTCTAAGTTATGCCCATCAATGGGACCGATATAATTCAATCCAAGTTCTTCAAAAATAATACCCGGTGAAATCAACTTAAAAGATTCTTCAAACTTACGTGCCATATATGTCGCACTTTGGGGCATTCTACTCAAAATCTTTTTCATTCCCCCCTTTAGATTTTGACAAAAAGGACTTGCAATCATCTGCGATAGATAGCGACTAATGGCGCCAATAGGCTTACTGATACTCATTTCATTATCATTTAAAACAATAATCATTGGATACTTTCTCTCACCCAATTCATTAAGCGCTTCATAGACAAGTCCCGCACTCATTGCCCCATCACCAATCAATGCGATAGGAATCTGATCGCTTTGCTGAAGCGAAAATGCTTTTGCACATCCAAGAGCTAAAGATATTGAAGTTGAGCTATGACCAGCAATAAAAAAATCACATTCAGATTCTTTGGGATGAGGGAAGCCACTCATTCCTCCAAATTGACGCAAATTTTCAAACTCTTCCCATCGTCCAGTTAAAAGTTTATGTGCATAGGCCTGATGCCCTACATCAAAAATAAATGGATCTTTTTTGCAATCAAATACATGATGCATCGCTACAATCAAATCTAACGCCCCCAAAGATGGGCTTAAATGCCCACCCTTTTGGGATACAACCTCTAAAATGCGATTGCGTAATTGTGAGGCGATCTCTTCAAGCTTAGAGGGATCTTTAATCTCTTCTTCAAAAAGCATCACTCATAATCCCCTATATCCAAAATACTACGCTTAAGATTTTTATATCTTGCAGAAATGCTTCCATCAAAATGCCCATCTGCACTTGAGACAATCACCCCACCACGACCTACTAAAAGATCTGATTCTATCTTTAGATTTTTCATTGATGATAATTTTTCTTCCAAATATGCACAATCAAGGGGATGAGCCTTTAAAATAATATGTGCACTTTTTTCTAATGGCTTAAGCAACTCCTCTGCGATCAAAAAAGCAATCTTTGAACTCTCTTGAGTAACCTCTTTTAAAATAACTTCTTTAGCCAAATCCAAGGCTATAACACTCAAATCATCACGGATTTTTTGAACTTGCTCTTGAAATAAAAGAGCGTTTTTTTCAAGCTGATCAATAGCAAGAATCATCTTTTCTTTTTGAGAATCTATCTCAGCCTGAAGCTCCTCTTTTGCCTTATTTTCTCCTTCGAGTTTTCCTTGCTGATAAGAAGCTGATTTGATTTCATCAAGCATTGCTGGATCAATTTGATTTTGCTTTTGTAAAAATTCTTGCAAAAACTCTAGTTTTTGAAAAATTTTTTGATTTTCTTCAAGTGTTTTATTGAGCTGTTCTTGTAGATTTTCGAGCCCTTCGACTTTTTGATGCTCAGGATGAGAGGGAGTATAGATTCCACTTTCTTCCATAGAAGGGGCGATTTCTGCCTCAAGCTTTTTATCAATACTTCTAAATTCATATTTTTTAATCACATGTTTTGTGTGATCTTTTTCTGTAATAAAGTTATTTCCTTCAATACTATTCAACAAACTCATCTCCATCACCTATTTGAATTAACCCCTGCTCAGCTAATGCTTGAACCACTTCTGCAATCTTTCTTTGTGCAGCTTCTACATCTTTGAGTTTCACAGCTCCCAAAAACTGCATTTCTTCCAAAAATTGCTCAGCAGCTCTTTGAGACATATTGGAAGTGAATTTTTCTTTCAACTCATCTGTTGCTGTTTTCAAAGCCAAGCTCAACTCTTTTTTATCTACAACCTTAAGAATCTCTCTGATTGCTGTATTATCAAGCCCCAAAATATCATTGAAAGTAAACATCATTTCTTTGATCATACTAGCTAGACCTTTATCGACTTTTTCGATGTGCTCAATTGTGGTTACAGCAGCCTTTTGTCCCAGCTTATTAAATACTTCAGCCACAGTCCTTGGACCACCCACCTCAATCTTATAACTCGTCAATGCATCAAGACGATTTTCTAGTACTGTTGAAACTCTCTTAACGATGCTGGGTGAGATATCCCCAAGATTTGCCATTCTGATTGCAATCTCAGCCTTTACATCATCAGAAAAATAAGAGAGTGTTTGAGCAGCGCTTGCTGGATCCATATGTGCCAAAATCAAAGCCACGGTTTGAGGATGCTCATTGATGATAAAGTTGGCAAGCTGTTGGGGTTTGACTTTTGTGAGATAGCCAAAGTTCTGTGAAGTCTGCATTGTCTTGCTGAGCTTATCAATGATCTTTTTGGCTTCATCATGTCCTAGTGCCTTAGTCAATATCTCTTTTGCATAATCAAATCCGCCTGTGCTGATATATTGATTGGATTGCAAAATAGCAAAAAACTCTTCCAAAACTGCAGCACCAATCGCACGATCTGCACCATTCATAAGAGCAATATGCTTTGTAACCTCTGTCACCGCATCAGTATCAAGATAATGCAAAATATCACTTGTGATATCCTCTCCCATCTGTAGCAATAAAATTGCGATCTTTTCAGACATTGAGAGATCATCAAATTCCGCTTTTTGTCTTGGTGTCAAATTTACCGCCATACTTTATCCTTCATAATCTCTTTTTGGATTTTCTTCCAAGCCCAACTCATCAATGATCAACTTTTGAAACAAGGCAGCAACTTCTTGAGGCTTTTCAGAGATCATATCGCGCATACGCTCCACCAAAACATCATACTTAATATCTTCTTCATTAAATAATCCATCTCCGGATAATTGCTCCTCCACTCTTTTTCGCATTTCGCTGAGTTTAGAATCTCCCTCCTTAACCTCTTCTCCTTGAAGCATTGATTCTAAAAGCTCATCGTCATCTTGCTTATCTGCAAGCATCTTTTCTGCAAAAGGAGCGATAATTTTTCTATAAAAGACATAGGCAATCAAAAGCACGATAAGGTATTTCAAAACTGGAATAAAAGGATCTGCATATTTTTTGACTTCTTGCATCACCAAATCCCACTTATCTCGTGGCTTAAAGCTTTGTGTCGCTCCATTGAGCTCAAAATTGCTCACACTGATTTCATCTCCTCTTCCACGATCAAAACCAACTGCTTGTCTTGCTAGGGCGTTGATCTTTTCCATACTCTCTGGAGAAAGTGGAATATACTTCAATCGCTCAACTCCATTTTCTTCAGTTTTTTCATAACTACCATCAACGACAACAGCCACACTTAAACGCTTCAAAACACCAAATTCACCCTTAATCTCACTGACAGTTTTTCCAACCTCATAATTAGTCGTATTTGTAGATTTTTCATACTTCTCTCCCCCTTGATTATTAAGCCCCTGAACTGGACCGATATTGCTCACAACACCTGGGACCCCCCCTACTTCTTTGGGTCTAAGCCCCTCCCTCTTTTCTTCCAAACTCTGCTCGCTTCGGACGACATTGTTGGGATCAAAGCTTTCTTGCGTACTTTTGGTTTGTCTAAAATCAAATTCAGCTGTGACTTTTGCCACAACACGATCTCCTCCCCCTACAATAGGAGATAGGATATTGACAATTTTGTCTTCTAGGGTTTTTTCATAATTTGTCTTATAACGCATTTGCATTGCGATGATTTTGGAAAGCTCTCTAGAATTATGCTCTTCAGAGTTTTCTCCCAAGATTTCGCCATTTTCATTGACGATTTTAACATTTTCTGGAGTGAGCTTTGAGATGGCCGCAGAAACAAGATTTTTAATCCCCATCACTTGAGAGGGAGAAAGAACCATATTTTCTCGAATCTTTACAACAACAGAAGCTGTGGGAGGCGTGTCTTTACTAACAAATACCGATTCTTTTGGCATTGCAATATGCACGCTTGCATTTTCGATTGGCACAAGTGTTTCAATCGTGCGCGAAAGCTCTCCCTCTGTAGCTCTTAAAAATTTGATTTTTTGATCAAAATCTGTAGCACCAAAATCTTTAGTGTCAAAGATCTCAAATCCAACCTTTGAACTTTTAGGAATTCCTTTGCTTGCTAAAGCGATTCGTTGCTCATACACTTGAGCTTTGGGGACCAAAATAGTGTCTTCATTGGATAGCTCATAAGGAATTTTATTTTGTTGTAAATGCTGGACAATCAAAGCACTATCGCTTGGATCAACTCCCTCAAATAAAACAGCATATCCTCCCTTTCCACCTCTTTGATTATTTGCAGAAAACACAACCAAATAAGCAATAAAAGCGATGATAGCTAACGCGATACCCAAAATAACAAATTTTTGTTTTTTGTTAATTTTGTTATTATAAATCTCTCCAATTTGCCTTAAGACTGCCCCTATGTCCAATGTTTCAACCTTAAATTTTTTTAAAAATACTCGCTATTTTAGCCAAAAAACTTTATCCTCCCCACTTCAAAAATTTTATAAAATTGTAGTTTTTAGCTTTTAAATTTTAAGGAGAAATCCAACGATGAGCAAAGACCATATTTTTCGAGAATACGATATTCGAGGTATTTTTCTAACTGATCTTGACAAATCAACCGTTGTGTCCATCGCCTATGAAATCGGAAGATTACTTAAGGATCAGGGCGAAGATTCAATCTGCATTGGCTATGATGCTAGAACACACTCTATCACGCTTTTTGAATGGCTTTCTCTGGGCTTAGGAGCCAATCAGATTCAAATCTATGATTTGGGATTGATTCCAACACCTGTTGCTTATTTTGCAACCTTTGATACTAGCCTGCAAACACGCAACTCGATTATGATCACAGGATCTCATAATCCCAAAGAATACAATGGCTTTAAAATCACTCTTTTTGGAAAACCCTTTTATGGAAAAGAGATTCAAAAACTCAAAAAATCTTTGATTCCCTTTGAAAATCTTCCCTTGATGCAAACTGCAACGATTCAAAAAACAACAATCTTGCAATCCTATATCGATTTTCTTACTCAGCATTTTCAGTCTCTCAAAAATTTTCCTCACAAAATCGCCATTGATTGTGGGAATGGCGTCGCAGGAATAGGCATCATCCCTGTTTTAGAGAATCTTAATATCGATTTTGTCGCGCTCTATGAAAAACCCGATGGAGAGTTTCCCAACCATCACCCAGATCCAAGCGAAGAAAAAAATCTTGCCGACCTCAAACAACTTATGAAAAATCAAAATATCCCTATCGCTCTAGCCTTTGATGGAGATGCAGACAGAATCGCTCTCCTCACAAGCCATCATTCCTACAAAGGCGATGAGCTTGCAATCTTGTTTGCTAGACAAATCGCTAGAGAAATCGCACCTCAAACCCCTATTATCATCGGAGAGGTGAAATGCTCTCAAGTTATGTATGATGAATGCAATAAGCTAGGGAAATCCGTGATGTATAAAACAGGTCATAGCAACCTCAAAGTCAAGCTCAAAGAGCTCAACGCCTCTCTAGCTGCAGAAATGAGCGGGCATATCTTTTTCAATGATCGCTATTATGGTTATGATGATGCAATTTATGCTGGATTGAGAGCTTTAGAGCTCTTTTTGCATAGCAGTGTGCAGGCAGTTGAAGAGGAAATCTTTTCTCTCCCTCAGCTTTTTTCTACAGCAGAAGAAAAAATCCCCACACAAGAAGAGAAAAAATTTGCAGTGATTGAAGAGTTGATTTGCAAACTCAATCACCCTCCCAAAGACTTCCCCCCCATCCTTGATCTTATCACTATCGATGGAGTGCGTATCATTTTTGAAGAAGGGTGGGGACTTGTGCGCGCAAGCAATACAACGCCTGTTCTTGTCACACGCTTTGAAGCCAAATCAAAAGAAAAACTCCAAGAATACAAAGAGCAGATCCTTACGCTCCTTAATACATAAGAATCCTCAAGAACTAAGCAAAACGCAAATACAAAAATTTGTGTTTTGCCATCTTTATAAAAATCAATTAAGCAAAGCTTAACCAACACTTTTACTTTGGAAACTTAAAAAAGCAGTGCCTTAAGATTTTTGGCACTCTATAAAGAGCTATTTTGCTCTTCTAGAGTAATAATGACGCTTTTTGGGGGTGTATTCTACAAACATCACCTTATTGTCCCTTCCCCCATAAGTAACCTCAAAATGTTCATCCAACGCTCGAAACACCTCCCCCCAAGTCTCTCTTCCATAACTTGATGCACTTTTATAATAATGATCCTTTAGCCAAATCCCCACACGCGAAACCATTGACTTGCCATCTTCACCCATTGTAGATTCTGTAGCTTGTCTCAAAAGATTAATGAGATAGCGATTTGAAGAAAGATCCTCTTCTTTATCTCTTCCCACTTCTTCAAAACTTGTAAAAGCATTTCTTAGAGATTCTCGACTTTTGGCCTCACCAAAGCCAATCGAAACAATCCCTCGGGTGCGTATCTCTTGAGCTAATGGGGCAAAATCACTATCGCTTGTAACCAATGCTATACAATCCATACGTTCAGAAAAAAGCGTATTCATCACATCAATAGCGATTTTTATATCACTTGAGTTTGTTTTGATTCCATTTCCTGTGATGAGATGCACAGGCTCAATAGAATATTTAGAGAGCCATTCATCCCAACCCCTCAAATCATTCTTTCTCCAATCACCATAAGCTTTTTTGATACAAATCTCACCAAACCCCTCAAGTCTCTCCATCACCTCAGAAATCAAACGATGACTAATATTCTCACTATCAATAAACAAAGCAACTTTTTTACCTCGCTCTTCTCGCATCTTTTGTGACATTTCTACTCCTTACAATACTCAAGCACTTCTTGCAAACCAAGCTGACTATACTGCTCTCCACTTTGCATATTCTTCAAACTCACCTTTTGTTCCCTTGCCTCATCTTCTCCAACAATCACGACATATTCAAACCCCTTAGAATCTGCATAAGAGAAGATTTTTCCTAGCTTAATGCAATCAGGATAGACCTCACACCCAACACCTTCTTTTCGCAATTGCTGTGCAAAGGCCTGCACAAAGGGCATTTGCTCTTTCTGCATTGCAAGAGCAAGAATCTTGGCTTTTGTCTTTTTGGCTTGCATTTTTCCCAACTCCTCAAGACCAGCCAACAATCGATCAAGCCCTACACTTGCCCCTACCCCACTCAAATCCTCTTTGCTAAAAGTTTTTGTCAAGTGATCATATCTTCCGCCAGAACACACACTTCCCAAATTTGGAAGATCCATCAAAATCGTCTCATAAATGATTCCTGTGTAGTATCCAAGTCCTCGTGCAATAGAAAAATTAAACACCCAAGAATCTTTAGGAAGATCCAAAGCTTTTAAGATCCCAGCAAGCTCTTCTAGCTCAGAAATTGCTCCCAAAAGTGTCGTATTGTATTCTTTCAAAAATGCGATGGATTGAAAAAACTCATCAACCCCTCCATTTTGCCTAATCCCCACAAGCTTTAGCAATTCCTTAGCACAATCTTGAGAAAATCCAAGAGTTTCAATCAACTCTTTTTCCACTCCATCTTTTCCGATTTTGTCAAGCTTATCGATAATTCTCAAGGCTCCATTTATTTCTTTGATTCCAAGAAATTCGCAAATCCCATTCAAAATCCCTCGATGATTGATTGAGATTTGAAATCTCCCCACCTCCAAAGCCTGCATAATCGAAGCGATCATTTGCAAGATCTCACTATCGCTTGCGATACTCTTACTTCCAATAAAATCAAAATCACATTGTGTAAATTCCCTATATCTCCCCCTCTGAGCCCTCTCACCTCGAAACACATTGCCAATCGCATAACGCTTGAAAGGCATAGGAAGAGTATGGCGATGTTGGGAGACAAATCTTGCTAGCGGGACAGTTAGATCAAATCTCAATGCCACATCTCTCCCACCATGATCTTTAAAGGCATAGAGCTCCTTTTGTATTTCATCGCTTCCTTGTTTGATCAAAACATCAGCATACTCTAGATGGGGAGTCTCAATAGGGACAAATCCAAATCCCTCAAAAACAGTCACAATCTTTCTTAGCAACTCACTCTTAGCAATCGCCTCTTGAGGCAGTCGATCTTTAAAACCACTCAATGTCCTTGCCTGAATCAACATTTCATCATCTCCAAATCAAAATAAACCGCAATTTTACATAAGCTATAAAGTAAAATGACGCCCTTAATCACAAAACAACAAGGAAAGATTTGAAAATTTTACTAAGGCTTCCAACTTGGCTAGGAGATGCCGTGATGGCAACCCCTACGATTGAGACACTTCGATCTCATTATCCCCAAGCATCCTTTACATTTGTAGGGTCTCCTGCAAGCATTGGGATCTTTGATCGTCCATCACAAGATCACCTGATCATCGATCAAACCAAACAGTCCAAAAATCGCCTTTGGGCGACCTATAAACTAGCCCAAGAGATTGGCAAACACGATATCGCCATCACTTTTCAAAACAATCTTCCCTCTGCTCTTCTTTTGTTTTGGACTAAAAGCACGCAAAGGATTGGCTATGCCAAAAATCTTCGCTCCTTTTTGCTCACACATGCACTGACACCCCAACCCAAACTCCATCAAGTCAATCGCTATCTCCATCTCCTAACACCTCTATCTATCCCCATCCCCCCTCACCCCAAACTTCATCTCAAATGTCACCCACACCCCAAGAGTCAAAAAATACGCATCGGAATCAATGCAGGAGCAAAATATGGGAGTGCGAAGAGATGGTGTGAAGCATACTTCATCGAAGTGATTGCCTATCTTTTGCAAAAAGATTATGAAGTGATTCTCTATGGTGGAAAAGATGAAATACAAGCCAATCAACGCATCACAAGCGCTATCTCTTCTCTAGCCCCCACACATCAACTCATCGACCTCACAGCCAAAACAAGCATCCCTACCCTCATCGACAGCATCGCTTCACTTGATTTATTCTTGACAAATGATAGCGGACCGATGCATATCGCCTCAAGTCTTGGAATCCCCCTTATAGCGATCTTTGGACCCACTGACTACAAAGAAACATCACCGTATAATACAGATTCTCCACAACTCATCCTAAGCAAGCATCTCTCATGCTCGCCTTGCATGAAAAGAGAATGTCCTCTCAAACATCACCAATGCATGAAACTCATCACACCCGATGAAGTCATCAACAGGATAGAAAAACTATTGGATTCTAGGGAATCAAAAGATGAATTTTAGCAGTCTAATATATGAAGTGATTATTTTTGGGCTTATCGCTCTTATTTTACTCTATTATCGCTCTAAGTTAAAAGACTAAAGGAAAGCCAATGCAAGAAAACTTTTTTGCCCTTCTTGAAGAGATTTTACACACCCCACAAATCTCTAAGCGTTTTGCACTCTTTGAATCTCTCCTATCTTCCCTCTCCTCCCTTTGCCTTGATCATACTTACACTATCCGCCATATTGGCTCTCCTATCTATCAAGGAATCTGCAAAATCGTCCATCCCACCAAAATTTCACGCCCCAAAATACTCAAAAATGATACTGCAATGGCCTCTTTCCTCCACTCTATCGCTCATATCGAATACTCTGCGATCGATTTAGCCCTTGATGCAAGCTATCGCTTTAGGAATCTTCCCATGGAGTTTTATCTCAACTGGATTGAGGTCGCCAAAGAAGAAATCCAACACTTTCAGATGCTTCGATCATTATTGCAACGCATAGGATTTGATTATGGGGATTTTGAAGTGCATAGCAATCTTTTTGATGCGATGAAAGCCACTCCAATCTTTGCTGATCGGATGGCTTTGGTGCATCGAGGGTTAGAGGCAGGGGGATTGGATGCCAATCCTTTCGTCGTCCAAAAGGTTTCCAAATCTTCTCATCATCTACGCGATGAGATTCTTCAAGTGCTTCAAGTGATTTTAAAAGATGAAATCTCTCATGTAAGCAAAGGGGATAAATGGTGGAAATTTTCCAATGATTCGCGAAGCTTTGAAGAGATCTTGCGACATTATTCCTACACCCCTCCCAAAATCCTCAATACCCAAGCAAGACTTCAATGTGGCTTTTCTCCTGATGAGCTATCTTCCTTGCAAAACTTTCATCTTCCCCATTCAATCTAGACAAAAGCCTGCTAAAATCTCTCCCAATACATCACTAAGGATCTAAAATGGCAATTTTTGGAAAAATCGATGACCTCTCCCCACTCTTTAGCAAAACAGAAGAACTCGAATATCTCTATCTTCAGATCTGCTCTCTTTTTAAGCCAGAGTTTTTATCTCGTATCCAAACCCTCAATGAAGGAGAAAATTTTGAAACTCCTCTAGAATATGGAATGTTTTTCATCACACATTGTTACAAACTAAAACCCGAAGAAAATGGCTTTTTTGAATCTCATCAAAAATACATCGACTTTCAAGTCGTCCTTGAAGGCTTTGAACGCTATCTGATCGGGGACAAAGGATCTTTCACGCTCCAAACAGCTTATGATCCTATCAAAGACTTGGAGATCCACACACCCATTCAGCCACTCAGTCATCTGATCCTAAAGGCAAAAGAAATGTGTATCCTTTTCCCTCAAGATGTCCATGGGGTGGGAATCGGGACAGAAAAAGAGATCGGACAAAGTGTCAAAAAGGCGATCTTCAAAGTCCCTCTAAGCCTCATCAAACACCGCTTATAAAGAGATTTTTAATCTCTTCTCTCTCTATCTACTATAATTTATTTCAAAATTTTTAATCTCTAATGAAATCTTCTCTAATCTAATATTTTTTCTAAAAAGAAGAAATTTATTTTTTAACTTTTATTATCTTTTTTATAAACATTTATATTTCATTAAAGTTCTCTAATGTTTTTCTTTGGTTTCCTTGAGTTTTTGGCTACAAATATCTCTGTCAATCTTCTCTAGATCCTCTCTAGAGATTCTCAAATGACACAAAAATTCAAGGAGATACAAATGAAAGCTTTTAAGAAAACATACAGGGGGGGGGGACAAAAGGTTGGTATAAACCACTCATCGCTTCTACTCTAGCACTCACTCTAAGCAATGTCGCTCTTGCAGAACAATGGTGGAATGTGGGGAATGCAAGTCAAAGTGGCGCTTCACAAGATAGTTATTTTGAAAATAGTGGACTCACCTACAAGGGCGGTGCCGATGGGACACAAGAAGATAAATTCGGAACAATCATTTCAACAACAAACAATTCTTATGGAATTGTTTTTAATACAGAGAATGGCAGTCAAGCTACGATGAAGGGGGATTTAGTTTTTTCTGCATATAATAATAATGGGGCTGATAGAGGAAGCATCTATGGTATTCGCATCAATACCAAAGGCAACACTCTTGTAAAATCCAATGGAAAAACAATCAAAATCCAATTCCAAGGACTTGCACCCTCTTCTGGAAATCCCAATGCCAAAAGCTATGTGATGAATAACAATGGAGGAGAATTCACTCTTGGAGAAGGGATCTATATCCTTACAGGGACAGAAGATAAAGGATCAAATGATCGCGTCGCTATTCTCAATAACCAATGGAGCTCTAAAGTCAATGATAAAGACAACTATAGAAATTCCAACAACTACCTTTTTGAAAATGGTTCGAGCACGATATTTTCCAAACTCTCTGATGCAAGCAAAGATAATGCAGGCATTCTCACTTCTGGAGCAAGTGTACATACCAACTTTGAACTCACTGGAGGTAGTCAAGTCACATTCAAAGAAATCAACACTTCAAATCCTTCATCGAGCAATAATAATAAACAATCTTATGGAATCTACTCTAATGCCGAGGGGAATTTCAATCTCAAGCTCAATGAAGGTTCTACTCTGACTTTTGAAAAAATCATTGGAGAATCTTATGCTCTAGGGATCTTGCAGGATTCTGATGCATGGAATTCAAAGCATATCCTCAAAGATTCAACCCTTCATTTCAAACATATTGAATCTAATAAAAGCGGAGCAGAAGGATTAACTAATCGAGGACAATACACTCTCTATGATCTTTCAAACTCTACCATTCAATTTGATCTCCTTAAATCTGGAAATGGAGCAGTAAAGGGAATTACAACTGGATCTAAAGATGGAACTTTTTATAATCTTTCTAATAATTCTCGTCTTATCTTTAATAAGATTGAGGGGAATAGAACAAATCCTAATGGCTATGAAACAGCTGTTGCAATGTATTTTAATAAAAATGCGAATTTCAATCTTGATTCCTCTTCTTACATTCTTTTCAAAGAAATCACTTCTAATGACTGGATGAGCATCATTTCACTAGAAAATCAAGCCAATGTGACGTTTAATGGAGGAAAAATCCTCTTTGATCAAATCACAAGCACTTCAGAACGGTCATCGATTGAATTAGTTTCTTTAAAGACTGGAACTATCACTTTGGATAATCATGCTCAAATCCTCTTTGGAAAAACTTCTATTGAAAATGATCAGAATACAAATGGAAATGTGCGTGGAATTGTCTATAGTGGAACCATCTCAGGAAATGGATCGATTATCTTTACAGATAAAATGGCTTATACCTCTCTTGCTTATGATAATTCTAACCATACCCAAAACTTCTTCAATGGAGCCAAGATCTATGCAGACAGTGTAAATCTTACCCTCTTAAGAGCAGGAGCAAATGCTACTCTCAATGTCAATCTTAACAATGTCTTCTATGGAGGGACACTCGAAGAGGGAGCAAAACTAGCCGTGACAGAAGGAAATAGAAATCTCAACCTCACCATGGGAAATGGAGCTAAACTTGTCTTAAACTCAAGAGATGTGAAAAGCGCTCAAGTGGATCTAGGTGTGATTGACAATCTCAAAGGGTTG